>JAUWPE010000029.1 GCA_030611765.1 Candidatus Cloacimonadota bacterium
GTGTCATCAACAGCTTTGATATTCAGGATAACAAATTTTACAAACTTCTTTTTGCCGGGAAGACTAATTTCGAGCTGAGGAATTGTCACGCTGTCTTCATGGGCTTTGGATAATAGATCTTCATCAAGATGAATGAATTCGGACAGATTCTTGCCGATGATCTCATCGAGAGAAATAAGCTCAAAAATGCCCATAGCACTTGGATTACAAATAAGGATATTCATCTTTGAGTCCATCCACAGCACTCCGATGTCAATATTATCAGTAAGGACTTTATACTCGATCAAAGATTTATTATATTTGACAAGCGATCTGTTCATCGAGCTGAACGCAGAAATCATATTGCTCAACTCACCGCCATATTTATCTTCAATATGTTCAATGGCAAGAGGATTTTTCTCGATCCTCTGCATTTTTTCACTTACCTGTTTTATGGGCTGCATTATTTTTTTACTGAACCAGTTGCTTAAAAAACTGACAATAACCAAGCTGGATGCAGCCAGGATGAGGAAGAAGAAGACTATACTTTGATGATAGAATTTATTGAATTCGCGATCATAAATATAAACGGTGAGTGAAGCGGGTTCATGGAATATATTATAATTGATGAGCAACCCAACAGCAGTTTCCACATTCAAACGTAAAACAGATTCGCGATTTTTAGTTTTTAAAACAGCTGGAAGTTTTTTGTCGAGTTTGGGAATAATTTTTTTAAGGATCTCCTGCTCTGGATTGAGTGGCACTGAAAAAGGTAAAAGAAATATTTGAGGATTCTGGGCTGCTCCAATTTCGGAAGGAGTGATCTGACTTACGTTGAGAAAAAGCCCTAAAAATGTTTTCTCTTGATCGTTTTCAGAATAAAGAGGCTTGTAAGAAAAGTAGAATATCTTATTTGAAAAACTTGCAGAAAAACCTTGAGTTTTATTCTGCTTTGCCGATGAGAGCATTTCCTGTAGAAAAGACTCAACAAACTCCAATTGTTCGCCATAAAGTATAGTGCCTTTAGCATCAAAGATAGCCATGTAGCTTGCAAGAGAATGGTCGTCATAGGAATTAAGTATTGATTGAATAGATTCAATGTCTTGACTTTCTACAGAAGCAACAAGAGCCGGGTTATTTGCGATTTCAGAGGTAAAATTATTTAGTTTGTTTGTATAATCGCGTTGAAGTGTTTTCAGATTTGTAAGCAAATGGGAAATACTCTCATATTCAAATTCTGAAATACCGAGTTTGGTAAGCTGCCAGACACTAAAGATCAGGAGGAATACAAGGGAGAAGGTGAATAAAAAATAGAGAACTAGAATTTGCCTTTGTAGTCCTCGTTTTTTCTTTTTCATTAAATTAAGAGAAAGCTCTTATACTTAAAAAAGGATTAATTAGTGTGCATCCGTAAACTATGATTTTCGACCTCACCCCAGCCCTCTCCTATCGAGGAGAGGGAGACAAAAGTTCCCCTTCTCCTCGTAGGAGAAGGGGTTAGGTTTACCACGTGAAATCTCTTTTTCTATTTCACTGTGGGGATGAGGTAAAAAGAATGAATAATATAATTCTACCAGATATGCGACTTTAAGGATAGACACTAATTAAAACCGACAATTATTAATTAATTACAAGCCAAGAATAGCAGATACGGTTTTATGAAATTCTTCCGGTTCAACCGGCTTATCAATATAGGCATCTGGCTCGGAGCCAAGGGTTATGCCCATATCTTTTGCATCATATCGAAGCCCTGTAGTCGTTGCAATACCGGTGAGCATGATAACAGGAATAGTGTCTGTTGCTTCCTTCTTTTTAAGCTCTTTAAAAACTTGAAAACCGTTCATAACAGGCATCTGCACATCCAAAATGATTAAATCGGGCTTTACCACCTCGGCTTTCTGCAATCCTTCGAGACCATTAATAGCAGTCTCTATTTCGAAGTCTCCAAGTTCCGAAAGCATTGCTTCTGAAAACGCAATTGCGTCCGGCTCGTCGTCAATAATAAGTATTTTTTTATTCTCTGCCATTGCTTACCTCCAGCAATAAGTTATTTTTTCGTTTCTTTGGTAACGTTATTGTAAATTTTGTGCCCTTCCCCTTTTTTGAGTCAACAGAAATATTTCCTCCATGCTCTTTTATGATCTTATAGGACACTGCAAGTCCGAGTCCCGTACCTTTTGAGCCCTTTGTGCTGAAAAAAACCTGGAATAGTTTCGCCTGCGTTTCCGGCGACATACCAATACCTGAATCGGAAACATGAATTCGGAAGATCTTGCCTTTTGTATTTTGTACGGATACATCGACAGAGCCCCCATCTACTTCTTCACAAGCATCGATGGCATTGGAAATGAGATTCAAAACACAGCGCTTTACTCCTTTGTTGTCGATCTCAACTTCATTGAGAGATTCTTCCGGCAGAAATCGTATTGAAACATTCTTCTCTTTTCCCTTTTGCTCCATTAGCTCGCAGACACTTTTAACAAGTTCGTTCACATCAACAGTACAGTATTCAGGTTCTCGCTCCTTGGAATATGATAGCATGTCAAGCACGAGTTCCTTCATGAATTCGTTATTCTTTTTTATGATACCCCAGCCCTTATCAATATTTGAGAATTTTTCCTTCTTTATTCCGAGATCCAGAATATAAGACCCGCCCTGGATTCCATTAAGTATGTTTTTTATGCAATGTGCAAGCCCCGAGACTGTTTGCCCGATAGCTGCAAGCCGTTCATTTTTCACGATACGCTCGTGGAGTTTTGCATTTTCTATGGCAATAGCTGCCTGTGAAGAGATCGCTTCAAGAAAAATTCTATCTGCATCATCAAAATCTTCGCTATTCATTTTATTTATAACTTCAATTGCACCAAGGCATTTATCAGCGGTGCACATAGGTACGCAGAGGATTGATTTTGTAATGAATCCACTTTTTTTATCAGCAGCTTTGTAAAAACGTTTGTCTTTTGATACATCATTAACGAGCACCGCTTTTTCTTCTTTTATGACCCATCCGACAATACCTTCACCCGCTTTCATCCGTATCGTTTTGATGATCTTTGCTTTTTCACCTTCTGTCACATGGAAAAGGAGCTCATTCGTTTCTTCATCGATAAGAACAAGGGAGGATGCTTCCACTTGCATTGCTTGAGTAGTGACATCCATTACGGATTCCAACACTTTATCAAGATTAAGATGGGAATTAATTGTTCGTATAATCTTAAGAAGCGCATCCAATTGGGCTGTGTCTATTTTTTTGAGCATATTTTTCACCAAATTTTAATAAACGAACTTAGGATTTTATATCTAAGTTACGTCAAGTTTTTTGCTTTCACTCATAAATTATGATGAGAACAAAAGAAAGATTCATTGCTCATAATAGTTGACGAAAATCACGAAACTGAAAAACTCTGTTACACAGAAAATCAGGAAGTAAATTAGCAATGCACTCCAAAATCTATGATGTGATCGTTGTCGGCGCAGGTCATGCCGGCTGTGAAGCTGCACTAGCGGCTGCAAAAATGGGTGCCGATACACTAATGTTCGTGATAAAACTCGAAACGATAGGGCGCATGTCTTGCAATCCGGCAGTGGGAGGGCTGGCAAAAGGACATCTTACGCGTGAAGTTGATGCACTTGGCGGCGCAATTGGACAGGTCATAGATAGAACTGGGATACATTTTCGGATGCTTAATAAGAGTAAAGGTCCCGCTGTGTGGGCACCACGTGCACAAGCAGACAGGATGAAATACCAAATGGAGATGAGGTTTGTCGTCGAGCACCAGGAAAATCTTGAGGTAAAAGAGGCACTTGTCGAAGAACTCATTGTTCAAAAAAGGCAGATAAAAGGAGTTAAGACACAGTATGGACAGACCTATTGGGGAAAAACTGTGATAATTGCTGCAGGTACTTTTCTCAATGGAACAATTCATATTGGCAAGAACAAATATTCATCAGGAAGAGCAGGCGAATTTGCTTCTATAAAACTTTCAGATTCTTTGAAAGAGCATGGTTTCCCATTGGTAAGATTCAAAACCGGAACTCCTGCACGCCTTGATTCTCGCTCACTTGATTATGAAAAACTGGAAGAACAAAAACCCGATGAACCACCGCCAAAATTTTCATATTATACTAACATTCAACCAAAAAATTATGTAAGCTGTTTTCTTACATATACAAATGAAAGAACCCACAAGATCATTGCCGATAATATCAATCAATCTTCATTATTTAGTGGGAATATCACCGGAATTGGTGCGCGGTATTGTCCTTCGATCGAAGATAAAATAAAGAAATTTCCCGAAAAAGACAGGCATCAAGTTTTTATTGAGCCGGAAGGCATCAATACGTTTGAAATGTATGCTAACGGACTGCCTACAAGCTTTCCTCCGCAGGTTCAAATGGATATGATCCATTCTGTTGAAGGTCTTAAAAATGCTAAACTAATGCGTTATGGATATGCAATCGAGTATGACTGTATTCCAACTGAATATATTCAATATAGTCTGGAAACAAGGTTGATAAAAGGGCTTTTTTTTGCAGGTCAGATAAACGGCACTTCCGGTTACGAAGAAGCAGCGGCACAGGGTATAATCGCAGGTATCAATGCTGTGAATTATGTGATGAAAAAAGAACCGATTGTTATGCATAGAGATAATTCCTATATTGGAGTGCTGATAGATGACCTCGTCACAAAAGGAGTAGATGAGCCCTATCGAATGTTCACTGCACGAGCGGAATACCGCCTTCACCTGCGGCAGGATAACGCCGATGAACGCCTTATGCCTTTGGGGTACCAATTGGGACTGATTGATACAGCAAGATATAAGAAATTTACTGAAGCATTAACAATCAAAATTAGAGAAATAAAAAAATTACAAAAGACCAATGCAAAAACGGATTCAGACAAAGCATACAAAACGATAGATATTCTCCGAAGACCTGAAATTGCTTATGATGATCTGGTTAGGTTTGGATACAAAATTGAAAAGGATGTAACTGATCTGATCAAGGATAAAATATCTCTTGAAGTAAAATATGAGGGTTACATCAAACGCCAGAAGCAGGAAATTGAGCGATTTAATTATCTTGAAAATAAATCAATTCCGGCAGATTTCAACTATATGGAATTTGAAACTATTTCCTATGAAGCAAGAGAAAAGCTCACGAAAGTCAAACCTCTTTCTGTGGGACAGGCAGCGCGAATTTCAGGGGTAACTTTTGCCGATGTGTCTGCACTTCTTATTAAACTAAAGACTCTTGATGCAAAATAAATCAAAACAGTTTTATAATTTTCTGAAAAATCACTGCATTCCAGACGGTGCTTACAACTTGTTTGTTTTGTATGAAAAAATCCTACGAGAAAAAAACAAAAAAATAAATCTGGTTTCAGAAAGATCTCTTGAAAATATCTGGCTTACACATTTTCTTGATTCAATTCTTATTACTGATTTTCTCGATTTTAGCAATTCTCGAGTTCTGGATTTTGGAAGCGGTGGTGGGTTCCCGGGTATACCTCTCAAAATATTTTATCCTACGATGGAACTTTACTGTGTAGAATCAATCAGAAAAAAAGTATTGTTTCTTAGATTGATAAAACAAGAGCTTAACCTGTCGGAAACGAATATAATCCACTCGCGATTCGAAGAATTGGATCATAATATTAAAGGCAGTTTTGATTACATTGTTGTGCGTGCAGTGAAAATGAATGACGAATATTTTATGAAGGCATTTGAGCTTCTGAAACTTTCGGGGAAACTCATATTGTATAAATCTGCTCTTAATAATGATGAAGTTGACAAGATAAACTACTATGCTGATTGTGATAAAACAGAAATAATCAGAAAAGAGTATTCCGGGCTCGGCAAAAGAGCCTTTATCATAGTAAAGAAACATGACTAAAGCACTCGCGATCACGAATCAAAAAGGTGGTGTCGGCAAGACCACAACGGCTATTAATCTAGCTGCCTCACTGGCGTCATACGGGCAAAAAGTGCTGCTTGTTGACTTGGATCCCCAAGCAAACTGCACAACTGGAATTGGAATAGATAAACATACTGTCGATGGACAGATATACGATCTTCTGCTTGGAGATTCAAATGTTTATGATTCAATACATGAAACAAGCATAGCCAACCTGCGCATCATTCCATCTTCGATAGATCTCATTGGCTGTGAAGTGGAGCTTCTGACAGCAGATAAGAAAGAGCAACGGTTGAAAAGAGTGCTTTCAAATATTGATGGAAAATTTGATTACATTATTATAGATTGTCCACCCTCTCTGAATATTTTGACTGTGAACGCAATGGTCGCGAGCAACGATCTGCTTATTCCGATCCAATCAGAATATTATGCACTCGAGGGAATCGCGCAGCTACTTAAAACAATTCAGCTCATCAAGAGAAAACTAAATCCCGATCTTTCCATTTTTGGGATCGTTATTACCATGTATGATAGAAGAACGATCTTATCTGAGCAGGTTGCAAAAGAAGTTCGAAGGTATTTTAAGAATATTGTTTTTGACACAATAATTGACCGAAATGTGAAATTAAGTGAAGCGCCGAGTTATGGCAAGCCGATCTTGACCTATGATATCAGCTCGCGAGGAGCACAGAATTATTTACATCTTGCACTGGAAGTATTAAAAAAAGATGGAAAGGAAATTGCATGAGTGGACTTGGAAAAGGTTTGGAGGCGCTTGTTCAAATTGATGAAGATGATAAGACAGGCGTAAAGCTGATCGCAATTGAAAATATCTCTTTCAATCCCTTTCAGCCGAGAAAATCCATCAATAAAAAACAGCTGCAAGAACTGGCAGATTCTATTTCTGAAAACGGTATAATTCAGCCGGTTGTTGTTCGAAAAACAGAAAAAGATAAATATGAACTGATTGCCGGTCAGCGAAGGATTACAGCTGCACTGATAGCCGGATTCACAAAAGTGCCTGCAATAGTCCGAACAGCAAAAGATCAGGAAATGCTCTCACTCGCACTTGTGGAAAATATACAGAGAGAGAATCTCAATGCCGTTGATGAAGCAATGGCATATCAGAGGTTTGTGGATGAGTTCAAATACACCCATGAAAAGATTTCTGGTATTGTCGGCAAAAGTCGTGTAACGATAACCAATGCATTAAGAATTCTGAAATTACCAAATTCCATTATCGAAATGATAAAAGAGGATATTCTATCTGCAGGACATGCACGTGCAATACTGCAGGTCGATCCAGCTCTTCAAATAGATTTTGCAAAATACATTGTGAAACACGAAATTTCCGTACACAATGCAGAAGAATTATCAAAGCGGTTTGAGAATCTGAAGAAGGAGAAAAAACCGGCAAGAAGGGATATTCATTTAGTAGCTCTTGAACATGATCTTGAAAAGAGGTTTGGAACAAGGGTGAAAATAAAGGGCTATAAAAAGGGTAAATTTGAAATATATTACCATTCTGAGGATGAATTTGAAAAGATCCTCAATATGATCCTTAATACAAAATGAAACATAGAAGAGTAGTCGTTTTTCTTTCTGTCATTATTATCGTTGTTGTTGCCTTATATGTTGTTGTGTCGCTGTATCTAATAAAAGATATTTCTTCAAAGAATGATATTTTGAAACAGGAAAAGCAGGGCTTGGACCTCAAAGTCAAGCAGCTCGAAGATGTTATTGCTTCAATGCCTTTAGAAACAAAAAGTTTTGTGATTCCATCAAAACATGTAGAAAATATTCATGTACGAGAGAAGGAACTCGAAGATGCAACAGAAGACTTTGTCAATTATCAGCAATATATCCCGAATTTCTGCCCACTTGCAGATTTTATACTAACAAAACCGTACCTGCCAAAGAAAAATCACTATGGTATTGACCTTGCAGGTAAAATTGGTGAGCCGGTTTATGCTGCGGCATCTGGAGTGGTTGAAACAATTGTTCTTAATGATGATATTTATGGGAAGATTTTGGTGTTGGATCACCTGAATGGTTATAAAACAAGATATGGACACAATTCCTACATAAACGTGAAGGTTGGAAGCTTTGTGCGCAAGGGAGAGCAGATAGCAAAGGTAGGAAACACAGGCATAAGTTCTGCTCCGCATCTGCACTTTGAAATTTTATATCATAATAAAAATATCGATCCGGAATTAAAAATAAAATGAGACGGAGGTTTTGGTGAAAAACGGAGAAAATAACATTGATACTATTATTGGAGAACATACGAAGTTAAATGGAGAAATTCATTCTGAAGGTGGCGTTCGTATTGATGGCGAAGTAGATGGAAAGATAATCTGCGATGGCTTTTTACTTATAGGAGAAAAGGCAAACGTAAAAGCAGATATTCAATCCAATGAAGCGATAATTTCAGGTAAGGTTGAGGGGAATATCACGATAGAAAAAAAATTAGAACTAAAAAGTTCAGCGCTAATTAATGGTGGCATTATTGCCAAGATCCTTTCTATGGAATCGGGAACACAGATTAGCGGGAATTGTAGTGTCAAACAGGTCGAAACTGCCAAAAGCACCAAAAAAGCTAAAGAAAAATAAACTGTTTCTTTGAAGAATTAAGTTAGTAAGTTGGATATTCAGATTTTAATTATATGGCTCTTTAAAGTAATATGTGGGTAAGTTGGAAATAATATCCAATATCCAACACGGAATATCCAATGATGAAGGAAAAAGATAGATGAGAGATAAAGAAAAGAATATAGAGAATAATCAAAAGAAGTTCGATTTGCAGGACCGTCTTATTGATTATGCGGCTAGATTCTGGTTACCAAGCCCCTGTTTATCAAGGCGTAATGAAATGAAGACTGGCTTGGTAACCAACACAAGCGTTACATCACCTGCTCCCAATTACGGAGAGGCTCAAAGTACTGAATCTAAGGCTGATTTTATTTACCCTGTTAGATAATTATTATGATAATAGAAAACAATATTTTAAACGAAATATCTAACAGGGTGAATAAGCTTAAAGTTGCTTTAAAAGAGTTGAGAGAGACCGAAGTATGGTTGAAGATAATAGTAAAGGCAAAATTAATTCAACCCTCAACAAAATTGTCTCCTTTATTGCAGGAGACAGATGAGTTGATCTCAATACTTTTTAAGAGCATTGATACGGTGAAAAAGAAAAATGAGCGATAGCTACAAAAATACTTTCGTCTTCAATGAGCTTCAGTCTTCGCTACGCTTCCGTCTCCGTTACACTACGCCGAGACAAGACGCCCTTACAGGTCAATCTTCACTCTGTTACGCCGAGACAAGACGCCGTGATAAATGGATATTGGATATTCCGTGTTGGATATTGGATATTCAGATTTTAAGTATATCGACCCACTTAAAAATGAAAGGAACCAATTATATTAACCCACTTAAAAATAATAGGAACAAATAAACTCTATGCCGTTGAAGAATAAGGGCTATTATAAGGAGGTTTTTGAAGGGCTCGGGCTTGTAGCACAGCTCGGTCTCACAATGGTGATCAACATTCTTATTTTTTTCTTTATCGGTTTGTTTATAGATAAAAAGTGGCATCTTGAAGGAATTCCAATAATAATCGGCGTTTTTTGTGGAGTAGTTTCGGGCGCAATTTCATGCTATCAACTCATTAAAAAGAATGAAAATTCAGACAAGTAGTTTTCGTAAGTACGTGTACCATATTTTGGGGATAATTTTCTTGACAGAGATTCCTGCTCTTTTGCTTATCACACAAAACTTGAAGCTTTGGTTGGGCTATTTTCTTGGTTCAATTCTTTCAAGTTTGAATTTTTATTTTCAGGCAAAGGGTGCAGAAAATCGAGTGGGTCTCAGCCCATCAGGTGCAAAATTAAGCGTTTTCAAGAATTTCTATATCCGCTATTTGATATTGGTTGTATTTGTAGTAGTTTTTGTGAAATTTTTAGAAGTGAATATCTTTTCTCTTCTTGCGGGTTTGCTGATCGCTCCAGCTATCGTTCTCATCGATGGTATTCTTGCCGGAAAAAATAATCAAGAATCTTAATAATCTAAAATTTATTATATGAAAAAAAAGTCCAAGAAAGCACTACTTATCATTCTCGCAATAATCATTATTGAGGGGATTCTGTCTATTGGGCTTGATCATGAGCTTCAATTCGGATTTGACGAAGGTAAATTTGTAATTCGAAATATTGAAAGCGAAAAATCAATTCAAGACCAGATAAATCACGAATTCCAGCAATATCATATGATAAAACTTTTTGGGAAATTTACCATAAATTGGAGTGTCCTGCGCGTTATTCTTTTCGTTGATCTTTTCCTGATATTATTCGCAGCACTCGTAAGACGTAAAATGCACCTCATACCAGGCAAATTACAGATCGTTGCTGAGATGTTATATTCATTCTTTTACAGTCTTGTGATAGAAACGGTCGGAGAGGAAAAGAAATATTTTACCCCATATATTTTTACGATTTTCGTTTTTATCTGGATATGTAACATTATAGGAATGATCCCAATTCCGGGAAACCTTGAACCAACAAGAAATTTGAATGTACCTCTTGGTCTCGGGATTATGGCGCTTGTTGTTGTACATTATTCAGCCATTAAAGAAAAGGGCATTGGTCTATATCTAAAAGAATATGCAGAACCGCTCGCTTTTATGCTGCCAATTAATGTTGTTGGAGAACTTGCAAAGGGCATTTCTATCTCCTTCCGTCTTTTTGGTAATATTCTTGGTGGAGCGATCATCATACTTGTCGTGTCTAATCTTACACGTTTTATTCTCATTCCGGTTGGTCTTAATCTGTTTTTTGGCCTGTTCATCGGAACAGTTCAAGCATTTGTGTTCACAATGCTTGTGCTGTCATATACCGCAGTAGCAATTAAATAACGCTTATGTTTGATACTTTTAGCTTAGTACATGTTGCTGCCTATATTGGCGCAGGGCTCGCAGTAGGAATTTCGTCAATAGGTGCCGGTATAGGAGAGGGTTACATCGCAGGTAATACAAACATTGCAATGATGAAGCAGCCGAAATCGATCGATATTCTTCTTCGGACAATGCTGATTGCCCAGGCGATTACAGAAACGGGTGCGATTTTTAGTTTGGTTATCGCCATGCTTCTTCTGTTTGGAGGAATGATAAATCCTGATGGAAGTTGGCAGCTTGTTGCTTCCCTTTTTGGAGCAGGATTAGCAATTGGAGCAGGGACTCTTGGAGCAGCTTTTGGAAATGGCTACACAGGAGGAGAAGCGTGCAAAGGTATTGGAAGACAACCAAGAGAATCCAAATTGCTTACTGCAAATATGTTAATTGGGCAAGCGTTAGCTCAAACCTCTTCGATATTTGCATTAGTAATTGCTATGTTATTATTATATTCTACACCAACAGGAGATAGTATTGTTAAAACATTAGCATATATTGGAGCCGCATTCTCAATTGGTTTTGGAACTTTTGGGCCCGGTTTTGGTATTGGTATTGTGGCAGGAAAAACGGTTGACGGCATCAGCAGATTTCCAAAGCAGTCATCAATACTTGTAAGAACGATGTTCGTTGGCGCTGCAGTGTCAGAGTCAACATCAATATATGCATTAGTTATTGCATTTTTATTATTATTTGTAGCTTAATTTTATGATCCATTAGGAGGATACATGGAAAGTGAAATCATTAGAGCGGCAGCACTATTAGGCGCCGGTATTTGTATGGGTTTCGGTGCGATCGGACCTGGAATCGGTGAAGGTTTTACCGCAGGAAAGGCATGCGAAGGCATAGCACGTTCTCCGGAAAACGCCGGACTGCTTACAAGAACAATGCTTGTAGGTCAGGCAGTGTCCGAATCAACAGGTATTTATTCACTGGTCATTTCCCTGTTACTTATTTTCGCAGTGTAAGCACTCCCGAAATATCGGGAAGGAGTCTTAAGTATGGTTAGTATTGATTATACGCTTATTCTGGTAATCGTGAATTTCATTATTTTGCTGATTATCCTGAAAAAGCTCTTATATAAGCCGCTAATGGATTATATACAGAAAAGAGAATCTCAGATCCGTAATGATCTCAAGAGCGCAAAAAAGCATAAAGACAAATCTGAAAAAATTCTTGAAGAGCAAAAAAAATTACTCAGAAAAGCAAAAGAGGAAGCCAGAGATATACGTGATGAAGCAACAAAGAGTGCGAAAATTCAGGGCGAACAGATACTGCATGATGCAGCAGAGCAGCGAGATGTGATCACTCGAGAAGCCCAGGAAATGATCAACGTTGAAGTGAATAAGGCAAAAGAAAGCATACAGTCACAGATCGGAGATTTTGTCGTCGAACTGACCGATAAGATAATCGGCAAGAAGCTTACTGAGGATGAAGATATCAAGCTCATTGACGATATGATAAAAGAAGAGAGCATCAAAAAGGAGTCGTCTGTTGATTAAGAATATCATTGCAAGACGGTACTCATCAGCGATTCTTCAGCTTATTAAGAAGGATGATCTACAACATTTTGAGAATGAGATCATTGCCCTGCAAACCATTCTGAATGATGAACCGGAGATTGAAGAATTTTTGGTTTCACCAATTGTAGAGGGTGAGCATAAAACGGAGATTATTGCTCTTATTGCTGAAGAGCTCGAAGCTTCTGATATACTGCATAATTTTCTGAATGTACTTGTCGAGAAGGAAAGAATTTTCTTTATATCAGACATTCTAAAGGAAATAATCAGACAGATACATCAGAAGCTTGGCATCTTCGATTTTGAACTTGTAACTGCCCATGAGGTTGATGAAAAAACTCTTGAAAACATTAAAAATTTTATTTCAAAATATGTTGATGGGAAAATACTTTTTCAGCATAAGATCGATCCGCACATCAGGGGTGGCTTTTTCGTCTACAATGATAACCTGGCGATCAATGCATCGGTCAGGAACAATCTGGAAGCGATGAGAAGGAAGTTTTAATATATGAAGCAGATCATTTTAGGAGTATTATGAAAATACAACCCGATGAAATCAGTAGAATAATCAAAGAAAAAATTGAAAAGTATAACTATAAAGTTGATATTGATGAAGTCGGCAGAGTTATCGAGGTCGGTGACGGCATTGCACGTGTGTATGGCTTGCAGGATATCATGGCATCGGAACTCGTCCTTTTCAATGATGAAATATACGGTATGGCGCTGAACCTGGAAGAGGATAACGTCGGCTGTATTATTCTTGGAGAGAGCGAGAAGATCAAAGAAGGCGATATTGTCAAACGTACCAAGAAGATCGTGCAGGTTCCGGTTGGCGAAGAGTTGCTTGGACGCGTGGTAAATCCGCTTGGCGTGCCGCTTGATGGAAAAGAGCCGATCAAAACAAAGCTGAGCATGCCTGTTGAAAGAAAAGCGCTCGGTGTGGTTGCCCGTCAACCGGTGAAAGAACCGTTGCAGTCCGGGCTGAAAGCGATCGATTCAATGATCCCAATTGGACGCGGGCAGCGCGAACTAATTATTGGTGACAGACAAACAGGAAAGACAGCCCTTGCAGTTGATACGATAATAAATCAAAAAGATACCAATGTTTATTGTATCTATGTAGCAATTGGTCAGAAGAGATCATCGGTTGCCAAGGTCGTTGAGGCATTGAAAGAGCACGGTGCGCTGGACTATACTATTATTGTTTCTGCAACTGCATCTGACCCTGCTGCTATCCAATATATCGCTCCTTACTCCGGTGTAACTATAGGCGAATATTTCCGCGATAGAGGGAAACACGTTCTTGTCGTTTATGATGACCTTTCCAAACATGCTGTTGCCTACAGACAGATTTCACTCTTGCTCCGCAGACCTCCCGGTCGTGAAGCATATCCGGGAGATGTATTCTATCTGCATTCACGACTTTTGGAGAGAGCATCTAAACTTGAAGAGGTTTATATTATTATACCTAAAAATGAAAAGAGTGCAAAAGAAGGCGTGAACAAAAAGGAATATCGGCTGCACATCAAATCGGGTGCAGAAGAGCTAAAAAAAGATCTCAAAGAATTGGGTGAAGATAAGTATAAGCTGTATAAGCTGCCGGAAACAGGCGGCTCACTCACTGCGTTACCAATAATTGAAACCCAGGCAAGCGATATTTCTGCCTACATTCCTACAAATGTGATTTCAATTACGGATGGTCAGATATATCTTGAATCAAAGCTGTTTTACTCTGGCGTGCGTCCTGCGATCAATGCAGGTCTTTCGGTTTCCAGGGTTGGAGGTAATGCACAGATAAAAGCAATGAAGCAGGTTGCAGGGAGACTTCGTATCGAACTTGCACAATTCAGAGAACTGGAAGCTTTCGCAAAATTTGGAGCAGAACTTGATAAAGATACCCAAGATCAACTCAATCGCGGATATCGATATGTTGAGATCCTAAAACAGGGACAGTACAAACCAATTCCTGTAGCCAAGCAGATCGCAATTATTTTCATGGGCTATGAAGGATACCTCGATAATCTACCGGTTGATATTATCCAGGATGTGCAAACAGAGCTTTTCGAACTGATGGATAAAGAATACCAAAAGCTACAGGAAGAACTGGTCAAACCCAAAGGTGTGACCAGGGAAGTCGAGAAAAAGCTTCACGAATTATCAAAGAAAGTAAAAGAAATTTTCGAGCACCAGCTTATTGTCGAAGAAATAATTGAAGAAGATGAGGTTCTTTCAGCGGGAGTTGAAAGTAAGTAATGGCGAGTCTCAAAGAGCTTAAAGAAAGAATAGGATCGGTCATCAGCACGCGTCAGGTTACGAGTGCCATGAAAATGGTATCTGCAGCGAAATTGCGAAAGGCGCAGCAACTCATTTTGAGAGCTCGTCCCTATTCTGATGAATTGAATCTTTTTTTGAATTCACTTGCTTCACGAAACAGAAGACAGCTTCACCCCCTTCTTCATGAGATAGATGATGATGAAGTGAAAAATGTCGGATTGATCGTTGTCACAGCCGATAAAGGACTCTGTGGCGCATTCAATATGAATATCATAAAGAGAGCAGAAGAGTACTTTCAAGATCATAAAGATAAAAATATTGATCTGATATGCGTGGGCAAAAAGGTGTTTGATTATTTTCGAAGATTAAATATGGAAATCGAAGCTTTTTATGTTGAGCTTTTTAATAAATTGGAATTTGAGCACAGCAGAGACATCATGCATCTTGTGACGGATAAGTTCGTTTCAAAAAAATATGATAAAGTGCTCATTGTATATAATGAATTCAAATCTGCAATTCAGCAAAATATCGTGCTCAAACAGCTACTTCCTATTATAGGATTGAAAGAAGACACTAAAGATAAACTGGCGGCATATTTGTTTGAGCCCTCTGCAGAAGAAGTGCTGGACGAACTCATTAAGGAGCATCTTGACGTTCAGATCTGGCGTGTGCTTTTGGAATCTTCCTCAGCAGAGCAGGGAGCACGAATGGTTGCCATGGATGCGGCTACAGACAATGCAGATGAAATGATTAACGATTTGACGCTTGAATATCACCATTTGCGTCAAAGTAAAATAACTACAGAAATTATAGAGGTATGTTCCGGTGCAGAAGGATTACAGTAAAACAGGCACAGGAGGAGTTTTGAAAAAAGGCAAAATCGTTCAGATTATTGGTCCGGTAGTTGATGTAGAATTTTCAGAAGAAGATCTACCTGAAATTTATACAGCGCTTCATGTGAAGAAAAAGGACAGAAACGTGCTTGTCCTCGAAGTGCAGCAACATCTTGGAGAAAACAGAGTTCGTGCGATTGCGATGGATTCAACTGATGGGCTTCAGAGAGGTGATGGGGTTATAAATACTGGAGAACCGATCACTGTTCCTGTTGGAGAAGAAATTCTTGGACGGCTGATAAACGTTATTGGCGATCCAATTGATAATATCGGTGAGATAAAAACAAAAAAACGTTATCCAATCCATAGAGAAGCTCCTGCATATACACAGCTCGATATAAAAGATGAAATTCTGGAAACCGGCATCAAGGTCATAGACCTGCTATGTCCCTATTCCAAAGGTGGAAAAACAGGGCTTTTTGGTGGCGCTGGTGTGGGTAAAACAATTATCATTATGGAATTAATACGCAACATTGCGACCGAACATGGTGGATATTCTGTGTTTGCAGGTGTTGGAGAACGAACACGAGAAGGGAACGATCTCTGGCTTGAAATGAAAGAATCAGGTGTTATAGATAAAACTGCTATGGTTTTCGGTCAGATGAACGAACCTCCCGGAGCACGTCTTCGAGTGGGACTTGCCGCACTTGCAGTTGCAGAATACTTCCGTGATGAAGCTCATCAAGATGTGCTTTTATTTATCGATAATATATTTAGATTCACACAGGCAGGTTCTGAAGTATCCGCACTTCTCGGCAGAATGCCTTCCGCAGTGGGTTATCAGCCGACGCTGGCAACGGAAATGGGTGAATTGCAAGAGAGAATTACCTCAACAAAAGATGGTTCGATCACCTCAGTTCAGGCAATTTTTGTGCCTGCAGACGACCTGACAGACCCAGCTCCTGCAACAGCTTTCGCACACCTCGATGCGACTACAGTGCTTTCCCGAAAGATCGTTGAGCTTGGTATTTATCCGGCAGTCGATCCTCTGGATTCAAACTCACGAATTCTTGACCCTCGTATTGTAGGAACGGAACACTATTCTATAGCAAGAGAAGTTCAGCAAGTACTTCAAAAGTATAGAGAACTTCAAGATATTATTGCTATTCTTGGTATGGAAGAGCTTTCTGAAGAAGACAAACAGACTGTAAATCGAGCTCGAAGAATTCAGAGATTCCTTTCCCAACCATTCCACGTTGCAGAAGAATTCACAAACTACAAAGGCAAGTATGTAAAACTGGAAGATACGATCTCAGGTTTCAAAAAGATCCTTGCAGGTGAGTGTGATCATATTCCAGAGCGAGCATTCCTTATGGCTGGTACAATTAAAGAAGTTGAAGAGCGCTTCCAAAATATGAAATCTCATAAAACAAAAGACATAGTTGAAGAAGAACTTACGGAAAAGAAAGAATCCAGAAAAGAAAAATCTGAACCTGAAAAAGTAGAGACCAAGAAAAAGAAGAAATAAAAAATAATGGCTAATAATTCACAATTGCTCCATCTGAAGATCGTCACGCCTAAGGGCATTTTCATTGAGGATGATGTAAGCGAGCTTGTTGCTCCCGGAAAAGATGGCGATTTCGGCGTATTGATCGGGCACACTCCATTTATATCATCAGTAAGACCAGGCATTTTGAAAATTTACAGAAATGAAAAACCGGATCTTTATTCATTAATGAATGGATTTGTGATGGTTGATGTCGATAAGGTAAGGATTTTTACTGAAATAATCGAGCGTCCTGAAGATATTGATCAAAACAGAGCTGAGCGCGCAAAGGAACGGGCAGAGAAACGTTTGCAGGAGAAAAAAGAGGATACCGATCTTCGACGTGCAGAAGCAGCGTTGAAAAGATCAATTGCACGTATTCAGCTTAGCGAAGAAGGATTTCATTAATTGATTTCGTTGACGTATAATACATAACCTGGACAAGCCAGAACCAAACAGGAAAATATCGGTCTCGGCGCCCAGACAGATTAATCTATAATAAGGCTAATAATTTCAAAATCCTAATTTCTAATGTCAAATAAAATGACAAAGCACAAATGTCCAATAATGCCATCCCCGTGTCCACGGGATGGATTCTTAGAGAATCAATCCTTCTTTTTTTGTCATTTAATATTTGAAATTTTATTAGAAATTAGAAATTTGTAATTAGTCATTTAAATAACCTTTATAAAAGAGTATCAAGTCAGAATAAAAATTTCTTGCCAAAAATTACACAAATATTATTAATAAGATACTAAATAGCTATATGTGAGTATAGCTATTTTTTGTGCAGGTGATAAATTTGAAAAAACAAAAACAGATATTCATGATCTTATTACTTTTTCTCTCGATGCTATTTTATAATACATTGTTTGCAGAAGGAGAAGATACGTCATACATTGAACACAGAGTCCGATCAGGTGAGAATCTGTACAAGATCGCCAGACAATATTTGGATAAATCCCCCACTATCTTTCTTAATAAATTTGTCGAGCAGATAAAGGGAGCAAACGGTATTTCTGATTCCAATATTATCTATGTTAATCAGGTTTTACTCATTCCAACCTCAAGTTCTAAACTTATTAGAAATGAAGTAATTCATCATGATTCTCTGTGCGGAATTTATCTGAACACATATTCCCTGAATGAAAATAATTTACCACGGATCATTAATAAATTTGATACACTTGGATGCAATGCGCTGGTGGTTGATTTTTCAAATGTGACAGGCACGCTTTTTTATTCATCCCAAAATAAAATAGCACGCGAGAGTGGTTTGATAACTCCCATTATCAGCCATCCTCACAAGCTTGCAAATCTCCTTCATAAACACAATATTGAACTTATAGCGCGGGTCACGATGTTCAAAGATACGACACTTGCACACAACTATCCTGAATGGCGACCTGTTATTATATCTGATTCAACAGACACCCTTTCATCTATAAAAAAGTATGAAGAGCACTGGTTGAACCCCAATAATCCCGAAGTCCAGCAATACAAAATCGATATTATCAAAGAGATAATTTCGCTCGGTGTGGACGAGATACAGCTTGATTATGTACGCTTCCCGACTGAGGGGCATCTGCTTGATGCGGATTATGGTATTCCTGATTCGTTGACAAAGCAGGATGTAATCACTAATTTTATTTCAAAAGTTTATGAGATCACCCGGCAGGAAGGAGTTAAGCTCTCCGCTGATATCTTTGGAATAGTAGCGATCCAGCATCCTGAAGATGTGCAGAATACGGGACAGGATATTAGAATGATAATGCCCTATTTGGATAGAATTCATCCCATGATCTATCCTTCGCATTTTTATGGTGAATTCTGGGGAAAAGCAAATCCGGGGAAAGAGCCATATTACTTCATTTATAGAATGTGTAGTGTGCTAAGAGATGAAATCGAGGACGATAGCAAGATCATTCCCTATCTTGAAGCTTTCTCATTATATCATGATTCAGTTGATCCTTTTACTATTTCTGCGCAGATGCAGGCAGTCAGAGACGCAGGACTGAAGGCAGGATTCCTTTTCTGGAATGCCGGTGCAAATTATGATGCCACATGGAAGGCGCTTGAGGATTTTAAAAAATAATCACCATTTTAGTTTAACTCGTTCCCAAAGCTTTAGGACGTTAAATGCTTGCCCTGTGTAATCCACGAAGTGGTGCAAAGCAATTACACAGGGCGGGCATATTTAACTGTTCCCTCTTTGGGAACGCAATGTTCGATTCCGTCCCCAAGCAGGGGCTTGGTAACGAGATTAAACGGGGAATTTCAAAAACAATACCGCTATTAATTTCTTGACGCCCTACCTCCCCAATAATCAATAATTTACACGCTTTTCAAAATCAGATAAGGACGCACATGGATGATCTTTCTCATGAAACAGGTTTTCTGATCGGGTTCACGCCATCGACTATGTTTTTTAAAAAAAATCGAAAAGCAGCAAAGAATCAAATGCCAGACAACTGTTCTCTTCTATCTCAAGCTGAAAGACGAAGAGCAGAAAAAAGTGTATCCGCCCTTTCATCATAAAGCAATGATAAAAAAGATATATGAAATGAGCGGATTGAATAGGAAGATAGAAAAAGCAACAGAGAAGAATATTTCACAGAATATTGATGAAAGATCACAGGCGATGTAAAGGTACAGACCGAACCGGGCAGAGCATTTATGAGAGTCTCACATTTCGGTAAAGATATTGTGGAACTTCTCAGTTTCCGGCTACACGAACTATGCTTACAAAAGATCGATTGCATTTACGTTGATCTTCCTCTCTACCACCCGATGACGCAGCAGATTTGCGCACCACTGGAAATGAAAGGATTTTTCTTTACAGGTATTATTCCTGAAATGTTTGACGGAGATGTCATGAGATTACAATATCTCAACAATGTTGATATCGACTTTGAAAAAGTTACCGTGGTTTCAGATTTTGGGAAAGAGCTTTTTGATTACGTGGTCAAAGCTCACGAAAGAGAATTATCCGTATGATTTTTTTTGAAAAAAAGCAAGAAGGAAAAAAATGCTGAACCACACGTCTTCTCCGCCAACTGGCGGATATTCAACTGGGGTGCTTTTCGCCTGTCACGGCGGAGCACAGCATAGTCGGGCCTGCCACGGCGTAGTGCAACGGAGACGGGTGGTAAAAGTATTTATAAAAAGGAGTAGCTATGTTAAAAGAAAACTTTATCGATTATATTGAGAAAGGGATCAAAGAGAATTGGGACTTAAAGGCATTTACAAATTACAGAGGTGATACACTAACCTACGGGCAGACTGCAAATGAAATCCTGAAACTCCATCATATATTCAAAGCCCTCGCCCTGAAAAAAGGCGCCAAGATCGCAGTGCTGGGGAAGAACTCAACAAACTGGGCAATTACGTATCTCGCAGCAGTTACATACGGTGCAATTCTTGTGCCGATCCTTCCGGATTTTAAAGCTGATGATATTCATCATATTTTGAATCACTCGGATTCGGAAATGCTGTTTGTAGGGGATGGATTATATGATGATATTGATGAAACCAAAATTCCGAACATTGATGTTATTTTTGCATTGGAAGATTTCTCCATCCTTTATAATAAACCGAACTCGCTCAAAGATATCATCACAAAAGCAGCAATACAATGGGATACTGAATTTGCAAAAAATATCACTCCGGGTTCATTCACTTTTGAGAAAACTGCAAATGACAAACTCGCAGCTATTGTTTATACATCAGGGACAACCGGTTTTTCAAAAGGTGTGATGCTTTCTAATAACAGTTTGATCGGGAATATTGTGTATGCCCATGAGCACATGCCGCTAAAAGCCGGTGAACG
>JAUWPE010000141.1 GCA_030611765.1 Candidatus Cloacimonadota bacterium
ACAGAGAAAATATTGAAGAAAAATGTTATTTTATTTTCTGAATCCGTGTTCATCAGCATAATCAGCGTAATCAGCGTTCTATTCTTTCTTTCTTGTATTTCGCCTGTCACGGCGAAGCGCAGCGTAGTCGGATGGTTAAAAGTATTTGTTTGAAGGAGTAATATGAATATTGAAGAATCTATTCTTAAGAAAATATTTGAATCGATCAGATCAAAAAAGGTTCTGGTCGTCGGTGATCTTATGCTTGATCATTACATCATAGGTGATGTTGATCGGATTTCACCGGAAGCGCCTGTGCAGGTCGTGAAGGTTGAGAAAGAAAAATTTGGTCCCGGCGGTGCTGCAAATGTCGCTCAGAATATTAAAGCTCTCGGTGCAGAACCAATCATTATTGGAACTGTCGGGAACGACCAGAGTGGAGAAAAACTCAAACAGATATTCCGAAAAAATAACATTTCTGCTGAAGGAATGTTTTCCAGCACTCACCACCCGACAACACAGAAAATACGCATCATTGCTCGTAACCAACAGCTCGTGCGTATTGATTTTGAGAAAGACGATGAAATCGAAGAAGAAGTATTGAAAGAAATCGAAAAATATGCAGAAAAGATCGTTCCTGAAATCGATGGTATCATTCTGCAGGACTACAATAAAGGTCTGCTGACAAAAAAGCTTATCAATCTTTTCACATCTCTGGCACAAAAGCACAATAAATTCATCGGTGTTGACCCAAAAGCGAAGAATTTCTTTGAATACAAAAATGTAACTTTTTTCAAACCAAACAAGCACGAAGCTGAGAGGAATCTTCAATATGACATCAAATCTAAGAATGATCTGAAAATCGTTGCACAGAAGCTCATGAATAAACTTAATTGCTCATACATTGTGATCACTCTCGGCTCAAAGGGCATGTTCGTTTATGAAAACCAGAATAATAACTGGCAGATCCCAACTTTTTCTCAAGAAGTTTATGATGTCTCGGGTGCAGGCGACACGGTTATCAGTACGCTCATGCTTGCCCTCACAGCAGATTGTGACATCAAAACCGCATCCATAATCGCAAATCATGCCGCAGGAGTGGTCTGTGGAAAAGTAGGTGCTGCAACTGCATCTCCTGAAGAAATTTTATGCTCCTTTAAAAAATGGAATAACAAATGATCGTTACAAGAAAAGAGATAACCGGAATTACGAAAAACCTTCATAATGCAGAGAGAAAGATAGTATTCACCAACGGTTGCTTTGATATAATTCACAGAGGACATATCGAATACTTGAATAGAGCAAAAAAGCTTGGAGACATTCTAATAATCGGGTTGAACAGCGATGATTCTGTGCGAAGACTCAAGGGAGTTAATCGTCCTATTAACTATGAGCAGGACAGAGCAATAGTGCTCGACAACCTAAAATCTGTGGATTATGTATGCATTTTTGATGAAGACACTCCTTACGAACTCATCAAGATCGTGCAGCCGGATATCCTTGTAAAGGGTGGTGATTGGGCTGTCCAGGATATTGTCGGAAGCGATATTGTTCTTGCACTTGGCGGAGAAGTAAAAAGTCTGCATTTTATTGAAGGAAAATCAACGACCGATATTATAGAAAAGATCAGAGATTTGTAGAACGTCTTGAATAGAACGCAGATAAACGCAGATTAAGCAGATTCTCGCAGATTAAGAAATTTTTACCACCCGTCTTCATTTCATTCCGTTCGGCAAGCAGAGAAATATCAACTTGAGACAAAGCAATCCCCCAATAGTTATGCCATTCCCGTGAAAGCATGTCCTCACGAAAGTGGGGAAGGGAATCCAGTTTTTTTTTGAACAACGGGATACGCTCTGGAAGTTAGAGAAAATCTCCTTATGTTTGTCTCGGTGTAATGGAATAAAACCGGATGATTTTATTTTTTTTGTTCTGGTTCGTCCAGATTAGGATTTAAGAAATGGTGACCAATATTTATTCAGAGCTTTCGTTTGAAAATTATCAAAACTGCTCCCTTTGTCCTCGCAAATGTAACGTAAATAGAACTAACGGTCATATAGGATATTGTGGAGAAACAGACAAACTTAAAATTTCAAGCATTGGTGCACATTTTGGTGAAGAACCTCCGATTTCAGGAACGAATGGCTCAGGAACGGTTTTCTTTACCGGCTGTTCTCTTAAGTGCTGCTTCTGCCAGAATTATCAAATCTCTTTTAATGGAATGGGTATTTTCTACACCTGTGAACAGGTCGTTGACGAGCTCAATAAACTTGTTAATTCTCATGGTATTCATAATATTAATTTTGTTACTCCCGATCATTTCTTCCCGCATACAATCAGAATCGTTGAATTACTGCGAAAAACGAACATTTCAATACCAATCTTATACAACATGTCCGGATATCAGAAAATTGAGTCTGTCAAAGCTCTCGACAAATATGCAGATATCTACATGCCAGATTTTAAATATGCTGATAAAAAATTAGCTAAACAACTCTCAAATGCAGAAGATTATCCCGACAGAGCACTTGAAACCCTTACAGAAATGGTTCGACAAAAGGGATTTTTAGATTCCTTTACCAAGAAAAAACAGATCGCAACAAAAGGAGTGCTGGTAAGACATTTGATTCTGCCGGGACAGGTACAGAACTCAAAGGATGTCCTTTCTACTCTTTTTATAGAATTTGGGAAAGGGCTTCCGATTAGTTTGATGTCGCAGTACTACCCTACTTTAATGCTCATGAAGAATGATAAATTTGCAAAACTTACATATATGAAAAGACGCATTACCTTAAAGGAATTTGAAAAAGTTTACGAACATGCTATGAGTTTGGGATTTCGTAATATGCTCGTGCAGTTCACTCAGAATTTCAGATCGAAGAAAGACAAAACCGATTTTGCTCCGGATTTTGAGAAGGAGAAACCGTTTGAGGGGAATGGATAGACCCAATTATTAACTCCTTGTAATAGGACACTGATGAAACGATTTTAAGAATTGTTATGTCAGAATTAGAATAAAGAAGTAACGCAAGATTCCAATCTTGCGCATCTCAACATCAGTGCTCACCCTGTGTTCTATTTTTTTTTCATCCCGAGTCGTTCCCTTCACGACCGACTCGTGATTTACACCACTGACAAAAACAAAAAATGTCATTCCCTCGCAAGCATGTCCTCACGAAAGTGGGGAAGGGAATCCAGTATTCTCTGAAATCCATCACCTGCTGGCGAATTTGTGTACTATTTTCTATTTTACTACCCAATATTAGCATCGACAGACTCGATGCACTCCAAAAAATATTTTAATACAAAACCTTGCGAAGGACAGAAACCATTCGCAAGGATAATCAAAAAAAGGGGCTGAACATGTTCAGCCCCTACAGATTATATTATCAATATATGAACTTTGCGAAAGGTTGGTAACTTTCGCAAAGATTAGTTTATTTCATTAATATTAACTGCTTGGTGGCATAGTCTTTTCCATTGACTTTTACTAAGTATAAATAAACGCCATTAGAAAGTGATTTGCCTGCATCGTTTTTACCATTCCACGAAAAAGCCACTGTTTCATTTTCTTGAGAGGTCATTACAGAATTAAAGGATTTCACAAGCTGACCCTTAACATTATAAATTGCCACATCAACCAAACTGGGTTGATCCATTACAAAGCTGATATTTGTTGTATAAGAAAAAGGATTGGGGTCTGCTGAAATTTCGTATGCAATAGGAGGAATTACGTTCTGTCCCGGTTCGTTCGGATGAGGAATGGTGACCTGTGCAACTCTGTCATAATGATGAATTGTTCCGCTGTAATCCACACTCTCAAGCCAGTAATAATAGGTCTGCTCGATCTGAAGTTCTTCTGCATCTTCATAAATATAGGATTGCGGTTCTGTAGTTGTGCCTTGTCCGGGTATCATTCCAGAGATTTTTTCTGAAGAAGTGAAATATTCAATAGTATTCCTGTAAATGAACCAGCCCATATTGTCTGTCTCGGATTGTGTTTGCCAGTATAGAGTGGGTTTGCTATTGAGGTATTGTGCAGTGAAGGTTGAGAGGATGATGGGAAGGGTTGAATCTCCCTCATTAAGAAGCTCAATATCATCTAGTTCAATATTACCATTAGCACCATCTACACCAAAAAATCTAAATGAATCCATTCCTGATAAAGTTTGATCACTATTTAATACTACATCATCTAATCTTAATACCCATCCACTACCAGAATCTACCCATAAATCATATTTATCATTTCCTACAGTTCCAGCAGTATAATTATAAGATGAACCACTCATGTTACCAACAATAGCAACCCTATATGTAGAACCAATTTCAAAATCAAAATTACCTATTGGATCTAGTGTTCCCCATACAGCATTACAATTCTGCAAAGTAATTGTAGTACCTGGGGAAGTGGGTAAATCCCATTTTATTCCAATAAGCGTTGTTGCATAAGAGAATCCGCTATTTCCTGAATATACATCACCATCACCAACGAATAAGTAAAAATCTCCAGTATCTCCGGTAAACTTAACATCAAATGAAACTGTAAATTTTGTTCCGAGTTGATCCCCATATGTATCTGGATCCATATCTAAATCATAAGCAGATACTACTGTTATACTACCTCCAGATGATGCGCCAAGTATCATACTTGTAGTTGCATCAAATGAACTTGGCTTTTTGGCTTCAATTGGACCACCGCCAGTGCCAGTTCTAACATTTTCCCAATCAGTATTTGAATTTGTAATAGTTGTACCATTGGACAAATCATCGAAATTTTCTGACCAAATAGTAGCACCATTCAAATAAGAAGTGATTGAAAAAGTAGTTAATATGACAATAACTAATACTTTTTTCATTTTTCTCCTTTCCAGTTGTACAACTTACTCAGTCGTTCCAACTAGATCTGTATTTTTTTAATTTTTCCTTATATTTTTCATCTTTCAAACTTAATATTGAAACTGCGAGGTAAGCTGCATTCTTTGCACCGGAATTACCAATGCCTACTCCGGCAACAGGAATACCTGTTGGCATCTGGACAATGGAATAGAGAGAATCAATACCATTAAGTGCAGAGCCGGGAAGGGGAACACCAATAACAGG
>JAUWPE010000159.1 GCA_030611765.1 Candidatus Cloacimonadota bacterium
CATCTCCTGCATCAGCATAAACAGTAAAACCAAAGTTGTTGAATACTTCTTTAAGATAGTCTTCAAGATAATCTTTATAGTCCCCTGAACCTACCACTACCACATGGATAGTTTTTGCAAAAGTGTTTCTTTCTGCCACAAACTTCTCGAGCGGTTGTTTTAGCTGCATGCCGGCATTTGATGGAGAAATAATTCGAAGCTGTGCATTCAATATCTCATTCTGTTCTGCAAGATCGATTGCTTCACTGAGATATTTCAATTTATCGAGTTTGGAAGAGCTGTTTTCGAATTGAGAATAGAATTGTTCAATCTTCTGTGTGTTCTGGCTTATCTCATTGTGATATATATCCTCGGTTTCACTTCTGTTGAGATAGGCGATGACATAGTATTCCCCGCTGTTCGGGTCAAAATAGGAATCACCTATCTTCACATTTTTCAGGGTTTGCTCGCTTTGTATTTGAGTAAGATTTCTCATTTTTTCTTCTGCAGTCAGTGAAGTTTTATCTCCTACAGTAGTTTCTTCAAATTTCTGTGTGAGTGTTTCGTCAGATTTTATTTCTGCCTGAAATATCTTTGAAAGATTGGAATAAGCATCTTGTTCTGCTGATTTTTTTGTGTCTCCGGCGCCAACTGAAGAAAGGTAGTATGCATCCTTATATTTTGACTGGGGATTCATGATCCAGTCCGGTGCTTTGTTCTTTTTTGCCGTGACCATCGAAGGTGCACAGGACATAAAGATTATAACTAATAATAAAATAAATTTTCTCATGATAGTTCCTAATCTAAATAATGTGACTCAATTATGTTAAGTTGATTTTTCATAATTTCTTTTTGTTGCATAAAATCAGAGTAAACGAGCGCATTGTTCTGATCAAAATAATTGATCCTTATACTATGACTGCCGGGTTCGACTGCAACATTGCCAATATAAGCCATTGCAGGGAAGAAGCGGGAAATACGGAGGTCTGCATTCTCAGTTGCATCGACTGCGGCATCAGTGGCGAACATAGCAATTGACCCCAAAATACCGCCACCAACCTGATTGACCATTTCCTGTTTGCCCTGTTCTGCGAGCAAACCTTTCACCACGGTTCGAGTGATAGTTTTGAGATAAATAAGTGGCTCTTTGATCTTATAGGTTACAAAAGCTGCATTCTCGAGACTTTCTAATGGGTACAGCTCATACGCAGGTTTTTCATCTATCATAACTTCTATCCTGCTTACATCGGTACCTAATTTTTCCATGTAGGGAAGAGGGAATTTGAAATGATAACCAGGTTCCATATCCTTCCATTCAATGATATCCAGAGTTGCGAGTTCCTGTTTGGGTTCTTCTTTGACCTCTTCTTTTGGATCTCCTGAAGATTGCGAACTTGGCTTTTCCTTTTTGGATGGTACAATATCAATTACTGCATCAAAGAAATTCTTCGTAGTGCTGACCATCTTACCGACTTCTTTCTTAGGATCAAGATTCTTGCTTTCACCAGAAATTTCCTGCGATGTAGCTATGATCAGTTTGTCTTTCTCGGTATGGATCCAGAGAGTATTTGACTTTTTTTCAGGTGAGTTTCCTACAAATGTGAGAAAATAGAGCTGAGCTTTATCGGTGCCAGCGAGGTATTTATCGAGCTCGGGCTGCGTGAAATCATAAACAATTGGCTGAAGTTCAAAAGCTTCTTTGATTTCTGCCAGATCGATCATGGCATCATCATATTTGCCATCAGCTTGGTATATGAGCATACTTAGATATCGAGCAAGTGCCGAGTTGTGAAATTTATTATCACCAATTTTGAATTCCTTTTTCTTATCCTCGGATTCGTTATACTGTTTTGCGATCTCCTCGTATTTGTCTTCAAGAACGTTGAGCTTGTTGTTCACCTTTCTGATCTCAACAAAGGCATCTTCCTGTTTATTCATGTGCAGGTAGTTCAGCGCCTTGAAAATATTCAGATAGATGTCTTCATAATCTTCACCGAAATAATCAAGCGCATTATCATTCAACAGAAGAGATGCAGTAGCTTTGCCAACACTTTTAGTGTACAGATCTTCAATAGCATGTTCGGCTTCTGTGAGAAATTCATTGCTTTGCTCGTAATCTCCGCAATAGTGATAGAGCATTCCCATATCGAGGTAGAATAATACTTTTTCCTTTTCTTTATAGAATTTGTCCTTTGATTCCTCGATCTGTACCACGCATGCATCATAATCTTGTTGCCTGAGCTTATCCATCAATCCAACGTATTGACCTTTCGATGTTCGCATACTTGAGCATCCAAAAAAGGTTACTAAAAGGAGCGATGAGATAAAAATAGATAGTAATAATTTTTTCATTGTTGTTACCATTTAAGTTTGGATTGTTTTACGAATTTTTTGATCTTCTTTGAGCCCATCCATACGATCTCACTTGTTTCCAGATTCACAAGATTCATGTCTGCCTGGTAATACACCACTTTTTTTCCATCAACCGCATCCTCGATTGAAGAGAGAGTTCCCTGCAGCATAAAGTCTGCGCCCAGTTCCTGAGCCAATCTCTTTGAAGTTTCTTCCGATGACTGACTTTGCTGGTCAAGACGCTCGTCCCGTATCTCGTCGCGCTGTTTTTTGGCAGCTACGAAACGCACCTTGCCGGAATTGACAAGTTCTCTTTCAATATCTGTGGCAAAGGTTTCTGTGTTGATATGCTCGCTTGTCTTATTGCCGATAGTGCCGACGATCACAATAGGTTTTTCCTGATTATCACCAATCCAGTTGAAAAGCCAGTTTGCATCCAGCACATCATCTACGATATTTTCTGAGACCATACGCGCGTCTGCATCGTTCCAGCGACCGCTCAGATCGATAATTGTATCCACACCGACTCGTGATACCTGCTTGGTGGGACCTCCGCACGAAATAATGAGTGTAAGAACTGCAATAAACAAAACACTCTTTTTTAACATTTTATCCTCCTGATAATTTTATAAACAGTTTATTTATTTTCATTCAAATTTTTGTCAACTAAAGATTGAAATATGATCCAGTTATTTTTATAAGTATTGATATCTTGAATTTACTCTAAAAAGGTTATGATTAGAAATATGTTAGAAAAATTTTCAAATACTTGGAAATTGGAAATTGATCCCAGTTAAATGAATAAGGATTTAACCCGAATGAAATATAGAAAAAAGATTTCACTGGGCAGGCGGGACAAGTGGATCGGTTGAAAATTCCTATCTTCTAATTAACCACCAACTTAAGTTGGTGGTTAATGAAACAACAATAAACATTAACCGTTTTAACGGTTTCTTATTTTACTAATTCTTGCTTTTTAGAGTGGGCTCATATCTTTATTTCCTATCTTGCCAATAACATTTCTCCGAAGTGAAAAACTTCATGTGAGGTTACTTTGTAGAAATAGATTCCATTTGCTACATCTTTACCATTCAGGTCTTTACCATTCCATGTGGAGTAACCTTGTGTTGGGGAATCTCCTTCATGAGTTTCAAGAGTAGCAACAAGCTGTCCTTTGGCATTGTAAATTTTTACAGAAGCTTCATGTAAAGGTTTTGATGATGAGAAAGATATCTGAGTGTTAGAGGAAAATGGGTTTGGATTATTGTAAGTATTTATAGATATTTCAGGTTCAACATCGTTGCCGAATTGGCGTACTCTGAATTTTAATACACAATATTTTATTTGCCCTCCAGTGTTATCACCTTGTCCCAGCACATAAGAACCATAAGAATTATCATCATAATAATAAAGATATACTTCATTCCATCCACTCCAAGAATCATCACTATACCCAATATAATTAATATTTCTATCAATATATGGGGAAATAGTTATTTGTTCTGAAAAATCAAAGATTGGATTATTAATATCAGTAAGTTCGATTAATGAATACCACATTTCAGGAAGATCTTCCACTGTCATATAGTAGGTTACTGAAAAGTTTATTATAGGATGTTCAAGATATTCATTATATTGAGTGTATCCGAGTTGTGCCATTGTTTGATAGGTCACGTCTGTCCAGGTTTGAATTCTTGGAATATACTCACCCCAATAAGAGATTGCATTATTTTGTAGATCAGCATAATCAGAACATTCGGTAACAACGACATAAAGAATTGTATCATTTTGAGTTATTCTCCATGGTAC
>JAUWPE010000009.1 GCA_030611765.1 Candidatus Cloacimonadota bacterium
TATATTGCAGATGGCAATGTGTATTTTGATATTTCGAAATTCAAGGATTATGGCAAGCTTGCACAGTTGGATGTCAAAAGTCTAAAACCCGGTGCGCGTATTGAGATTGATTCTGCAAAAAAGAACCCGCTCGATTTTGTACTTTGGTTCACCAAATCCAAGTTCGATGATCAAGAAATGAAGTGGGACAGCCCATGGGGTAGAGGATATCCTGGCTGGCATATTGAATGCTCGGCAATTTCCATGTGCTATCTTGGCGAGAGCTTTGATATTCACTGTGGCGGCATCGACCATATTCCTGTTCATCATACAAACGAGATCGCGCAAAGTGAAGCGGCAACCGGCAAAAAAAGTGTCAATTACTGGCTTCATGCTGAATTTCTTATAATGAATGAAGAAAAGATGAGCAAATCCAAAGGTGAGTTTCTCACCTTATCCAAACTTGAAGAAATGGGTTATTCGCCGATGGTGTATAGATATTTCTGTCTTGGTGCGCATTACAAGCAGCCATTAACTTTCAGTGATGAAGCAATCGAAACTGCAAAATATGCATATAATCGTTTGGTAAATATTATTATTGAGATAAAGAAAAATCGAGATGAAAGTAAACCAAATTTAGAATATCTTGAGAAGGTTACGCAGGAGTTCAAAAAGAAAATTAATAACGATCTGAATATGCCGGAAGCTCTTGCAGTGATGTGGCAGATGCTTCGCTCTAATGAAATCGGCAATAAGGAAAAGTACGAACTCGTGCTCGATTTTGATAGAATCTTTGGACTACAGCTTGATAAAGTAGAGCAGATACTCGAGGAAGAAGCCCAACAGAAGGTTGATGTTAAACTCGTAGAGCAGCTAATCAAGGAGCGTGAGGAAGCGAGGAGGAGTAAAAATTGGGTTAAATCTGATGAAATAAGAGAAAAACTGAGTGAAATGGGAGTAGAAGTTCGCGATAGTGCAGAAAGGACATTTTGGCGCATGAAATCGTAAAAAAATATTGTTACAGAATTTCTTTTCATTTATTATAATAAATTATTAAATTCATATTTAAGTTATATAAAAAAGCATAAAAAATTTGACAGTATTTTTGTCATTTTGGCAATCTGTATTTTCTAACTATATAAGTGGTATAAATGTGTGAAGAATATAGTAGCCACCATAGCTCAGGGGTAGAGCAGGGGTTTTGTAAACCTCTGGTCGGGGGTTCAAATCCCTCTGGTGGCTCCAGAATTAATTTAAATGGGGAGATACCCTAGTGGTCAAAGGGAGCAGACTGTAAATCTGCCGGCGAAGCCTTCGGAGGTTCAAATCCTTCTCTCCCCACCATAAATTGCGGGAATAGCTCAGCTGGCTAGAGCATTAGCCTTCCAAGCTAAGGGTCGCGGGTTCGAACCCCGTTTCCCGCTCCATGCTCGTGTAGCTCAGTAGGTAGAGCACATCCTTGGTAAGGATGGGGTCACCGGTTCAAATCCGGTCATGAGCTCCATTGAAATGTATAATATTAGGAGGATACATGGCAAAGGAAACTTATAAGAGAACAAAACCGCATGTTAATGTTGGTACTATTGGTCATATCGACCACGGTAAGACCACATTAACCGCTGCAATGACACTTATTCTTTCTAAGAAAGGGCAGGCAAAATATGTCTCTTTCGATCAAATCGATAATGCCCCGGAAGAGAAAGAACGTGGTATCACTATTGCAACTGCTCATGTTGAGTATGAGAGTGCAAATCGACACTACGCGCACGTAGATTGTCCAGGTCATGCTGACTATATTAAGAACATGATCACAGGTGCTGCACAGATGGACGGCACAATTTTGGTCGTGAGTGCTGCAGATGGTGTAATGCCACAGACAAGAGAACATATTCTTCTTGCAAAGCAAGTGAATGTGCCCTATGTTGTGGTATTCTTGAACAAGATCGATATGGTCGATGATCCTGAACTCATTGAATTGGTAGAACTTGAAGTTCGTGACCTTCTCAATGATTATGAATTTCCAGGCGACGATGTCCCAATCATTCAGGGAAGTGCTCTCGAAGCATTGAATAATCCTGATGATCCTGAAAAAACAAAATGTATTCATGACCTTATTGATGCAATTGATGAGTACATTCCGATTCCAGATCGTAAAACCGATCAGCCCTTCTTGATGCCTATTGAAGATATTTTCAGTATTCCCGGACGTGGAACAGTGGCTACAGGAAGAATCGAGCGTGGTATTGTCAAAGTCGGAGACAAAGTCGAACGTGTAGGAATCAGAGAAACCCGTGAAGTCGTTGTGACCGGTGTCGAAATGTTCAAAAAACTTCTGGATCAAGGTCAAGCTGGTGATAACGTTGGTGTGTTGCTTCGTGGTATTGCAAAAGACGATGTTGAACGTGGTATGGTTCTGGCAAAACCAGGCAGTATTACCCCTCATAAGAAATTCAAAGGCGAAACCTATATTCTTACCAAAGAAGAAGGTGGAAGACACAAACCTTTCTTTTCTGGTTACAGACCTCAGTTCTATTTCAGAACTACTGACGTGACTGGAACCTTAACACTTCCAGAAGGAATAGATATGGTTATACCCGGCGATAGAGTAATTATGGAAATCGAACTTCTTACTCCTATCGCTATGGAAAAAGGTCTTCGTTTCGCTATTCGTGAAGGTGGACGTACAGTCGGCGCTGGAGTTGTCACAGAGATAATAGAATAAGGATAATATAATGAGAATTTATATTAAATTTTCCTGTTCGGAATGCAAGTCACGTAATTATGTGACCACGAAGAACAAGCAAACTCATCCAAATAAATTGGAATTTAAAAAGTATTGTCCGAAATGTAGAAAGCATACACTTCACAAGGAAACTAGATAATCCAACTGTGTAGGGCTGTAGCTTAATTGGCAAAGCGGCGGTCTCCAAAACCGAAGAGTGCGGGTTCAATTCCTGCCAGCCCTGCCATTATTTTTCTGGAAAGAAATTTATGTTTAAAAAAATAGCAAAGTTCTTAAAAGAAGTTCGCCAGGAACTACGCAATGTAGTCTGGCCAACAAAACCTGACCTCAAGGAAGGCACTACTGTAGTTATTGCTTTTTCTGTGATCATGGGTATTTTTATATGGATTGTTGATATTATATTCACCCAAGTTGTGAATTTTGTTTTATTTTAGATAATGAAAAAAAAGTGGTACGTGCTACACACCTATGTGGGCAAAGAGAAAAAAGTTAAAGAAGCAATTGAAAAGTTTCTCGAAGATAGTGATCTCAAAGAACACTTTGGTGAGATCATTATACCTTCTCACAAAACCTTCATTTTCAGAGATGGTAAGAAGATCGAAAAAGAGAAGAAGATCTTTCCAAATTATGTTCTTATTGAGATGAATATGACTCCTGAAACCTATCAATTCGTGCTTAAACTACCTGCCACAACAAAATTTTTGGGCAGCGGTAAAACTCCGAAACCATTATCTAAAAAAGAAGTAAGTAGAATTCTTGGAATAAAAAGAGATAAAGACTCTGTGTCCAGCGAAGTGAAATTCATTGGTGGCGATCGCATAAAGATCATTGAAGGTCCCTTTGATGATTTCGAGGGTGCAATAGAGAGAATTATTGAAGACAAGGAAAAACTTATTGTGAATGTAACCGTTTTCGGTCGTATTACACCGGTCGAGGTCGGTTTCAATCAAGTAGAAAAGCTCGATTAAAGGTTACTATTACTATGGCAAAAAAAGTTTTAGCAAAAATTAAGATACAATTGGCTGCAGGCCAGGCAACTCCTGCTCCTCCTGTTGGTCCTGCTTTGGGACAGCACGGAGTGAATATTGGAGAGTTCTGCAAACAGTTCAATGATAAGACAAAAGATCAGCCGGGAATGATCATTCCTGCTGAAATCACTGTTTGGGCCGATAGGACATTCAGTTTTATTACAAAAACACCACCCGCAGCAGTTCTGATAAAAAAGGAAGCTGGACTCGCAAAAGGTTCTGGTGTTCCTAATAGAGAAAAGATCGGCTCGATAACAGATGAGCAGGTCGAAAAGATCGCAAAGATCAAAATGGAAGATTTGAATGCTGCAAACATTGAAGCTGCGAAAACAATGATCGCAGGTACTGCCCGTAGTATGGGTATCACAATTCAGCATTAAGTGAAATAGAGGAGCATACTTCATGAAAAGAGGTAAGAAATATAATCAGGGTTTGGAGAAGCTTGAAGCAGAAAAAGCATATGGGTTTGATGAATCTCTGAATCTGCTTAAAGAAATTGCAAATAAAAATTTCGATGAAACCGTTGAGCTTCACATTCGCTTAGGTGTTGATCCCAAAAAGGCAAACCAGATGGTTCGTGGAACAGTGGTGCTTCCTTATGGAACCGGTAAAGATGTGAAGGTTCTTGTCTTTGCAGAAGGCGATAAAGTTGAGGAAGCAAAAAATGCCGGAGCAGATTATGCAGGTATGGATGATCTCGCAGAAAAGATACAGGGCGGTTGGACAGATTTTGATGTTGCAATTGCATCTCCCAATATGATGGGTAAGGTTGGTAAACTGGCTCGTATTCTTGGTCCCAGAAGATTAATGCCCAATCCCAAAGCCGGTACTATTACCAATGATATTGAAAAGGCAGTAAAAGAAGCAAAAGCTGGTAAAGTCGAATATCGAATTGATAAATTTTCAAACATTCATGTTCCCCTTGGAAAAATATCATTTGAGAATGAAAAACTGGCTGGAAATGCAGAAGTATTAATGCGTGCAATACTTCGTGACAGACCGGCATCAGCCAAAGGTCGATATGTGAAAAATATAACCCTATGCTCAACTATGAGCCCGGGTATTAAGATAGACTCAGTCGGCTACATTAAAGAAATTCAAGCGAAATAAATAGGATATTATATGGAACAGAAAGCTGTAAATCCAAAAAATATTGAAAATGTTCAAAAGTTAACAGAACGTTTGGATGAAGCAAAAGCCATTGTGCTTGTTGATTATAAAGGAATATCTGTTCAGGAAGATACAGATTTGAGAAGCAAGTTTAGAGATAATAAAGTTGATTACTTTGTTGCAAAAAATACACTGTTAAAATTAGCTGCAAAAGAATTATCAATTGAAGGTCTTGATGAATATCTTGTCGGACCCACTGCGGTTGCAGTATCAAAGGAAGATGAAGTCACTCCTCCGAAGATGATTTCGGATTTTATGAAGAGTCTTCCCGATGAAAAAGATTTTTTCAAATTCAAAGTTGGTATAATTGACAATCAGCTTATGGATGTTCATGAACTCGAAAAGATAGTGAACCTGCCATCCAAACAGGAGTTACTTGCAAAAGTTGTCAGAAGTTTCAATTCACCTATCTCCGGATTGGTCTATACACTTAACAGTATTTTGCAGAAGTTGGTTCTTGTGCTCAATGAAATCAAGAACAAACAGCAATCATAAACGTATTTAACTGCATTTGAATATTAATCATAATAAATAAATAATAACATGCTTAATTATAGGAGGATATAATGGCAGAAGGCAGCAAAAAAGATAAGATTATTGAGCTCGTCAAAGAACTCAATGTAATGGAATTAGCTGAATTAGTTAAAGCTTTAGAAGAAGAATTTGGTGTGTCAGCTGCTGCACCAGTCGCTGCGGTTGCAGGTCCTGCTGCAGGCGAAGCCGCAAAAGAAGAAGAGAAAACAGAATTTGACGTGATCTTAACAAATTCCGGAGCAAAGAAGATCCAGGTAATTAAAGTTGTACGTCAGATTACAAAATTAGGATTGAAAGAATCCAAAGCCCTTGTTGATGAAGCACCAAAACCAGTAGCAGAAGGTGTTTCAAAAGATGAAGCACAGTCAATCAAAGAGAAGATCGAAGCTGAAGGTGGCTCTGTAGAGATTAAGTAGATAATGACGTGTTCTCTAACACATTTCATTCAAACACTAATAGACTCTTCATTCACACGAATGAAGATGTCTTATGCTAAATAAGGAGCACATGAAGGAAAGAAAAAGCTTTTCTAAAATGGCTGAAAGTCTTCACGGTTTTGAATTGCCTGATGTAGAGATCCCAAATCTGCTTACTATGCAGATGGGTTCCTATGCCAAATTTCTGCAAAAGGACATTCTGCCCGAAAAAAGAGAAGATATCGGCTTGCAGGAAGTATTTAATCATCATTTCCCTGTCGAGGATACGCAAGGGCAATTTCTGCTGGAGTTCATTCAATATAATGTTCTCAAGGAAAAATATACTCCTGATGAATGTATTGAGCGAAACCTGACCTACAGTTCTCCATTGAAAATTAAATTCCGTTTAACGACCTTTGAGAAGACTGTAGCTGGTGAACAGCAGAGAATTAAAAGCGTAAAAGAAAAAGACCTTTTCCTCGGTGAGATTCCAATGATCACCGATACGGGAACCTTCATTATTAATGGTGAGGAGCGGGTGATCATAAGTCAGCTCCATCGTTCTCCAGGTATTACTTTTACCAGTGAAATTCATGGAAGTGGCAAGATTCTCTATAACGCAAAGGTCATTCCAGTACAGGGCTCATGGTTTCAATTCCTTACAGACACTAAGGATGTAATTTATATTCTTATTGATAAACGGCATAAAGTACCTGTGACGACTATTCTTCGATGTCAGGGTCTTTCTGACAATAATTCAATCAGAAAAACTTTTTATACTCCCCAAGAACTCAATCTTACAAAGGAAGAATTTCTTGAGAGAGTTCTATTTGAAGACATTATTGATAAAAAGAGTGGCGAGGTAATTGCTGAAGGTGGTGCGATTCTTACGGAAGGTCTTGTTGATAAGATACTGAATGCTAAGATCAAGAAGGTTAAGGTTATTCACGAAAGTCAAGAAGATGAGCGAAAGATCGTTGAAAGTACTCTTGCCAAAGATCCCACTGCTTCCGAGGAAGAAGCCCTCAAATTCATTTATAATATTATTCGTCCTGGAGAAGAACCTCCCATTGATACTGCTCGTGAGCTCATTACTAGGATATTCTTCAATCCCAAAAGGTATAGTCTTGGTGAAGTTGGAAGATATAAATTAAACAGACGTCTTCATCTTGAGATCCCAATTGAAACACAAATACTTACACAGGATGATTTCATTGCGATTATTAATGAAATAGTTCGTTTGTATAAAAGGATCAGTACAACTGATGATATTGATCATCTCAGTAATCGCCGTGTTAGTGGCGTAGGTGAACTTGTCGCCAATCAGTTCTCAATAGGACTTTCCCGGATCGCGAGAATTGCACGTGAAAGAATGACCCTTCGTTCCAGTGAAGATGCATCAGTACTGGGCTTAGTGAATACCAATGCTTTGATGGCTGTGGTGAATTCCTTCTTCCTTACCGGTGAACTTTCTCAGTTCATGGAGCAGACAAATCCTCTTGCAGCAATCACTCATATGCGACGTTTGAGTGCATTGGGTCCAGGTGGACTAACTAGAGAGCGAGCTGGTTTTGAAGTACGTGACGTGCACTATTCACATTATGGAAGAATTTGCCCAATTGAAACCCCAGAAGGACCGAATATCGGTCTTCTAACCTCACCTGCTATCTATGCACGTGTGAATAAATTTGGTTTTTTAGAAACACCATATATTAAGGTAGAAAACGGCAGAATAACTAATCAGGTTGATTATCTCGACCCAACTCAAGAAGAGAACATGAAGATCGCACAAGCGGGTATTGAAGTTGATAAAGAAGGTAATATCGTCAACGATATGGTATTCTGCTTGACAGGTGGCGACTTTGTACGTGTTCCAAAAGAAGATGTTGATTATATAGATTCTTCCAGACAGCAGATCGTAAGTGTTTCTGCTGGACTGATACCTTTCCTTGACCATGATGATGCAAACCGGGCATTGATGGGATCCAACATGCAGCGACAAGCTGTACCTCTCATCAAACCAAAGCCGCCAATTGTCGCCACTGGAATTGAAAAATTAGTTGCTCAAGACTCAGAGCTTGCAATTAAAGCTCCCTTTGATGGAGAAGTTGAAAAAGTTTCTTCGGATGAGATCGTTCTTAAGAGAATTCTCAAAGATGATGAGAAAGAACCAATTTCAGCACTGGAAGATAAGAGAACCTTTAAACTTAAAAAATTCCAGCGAACAAATCAGGAAACCTGTATTAATCAGCATCCTGAAGTTGTTGTGGGACAGAAAGTCAAAAAGGGTGAACTGATCACTGATGGTCCTGCAATTAAGAATGGTGAGCTTGCTCTTGGTACTAATATGATTGTGGCATTCATGCCTTGGTATGGTTACAACTATGAAGATGCAATAATCATTAACGAAAAAGTTGCTCGTGAAGATGAGCTGACCTCGATTTATATTGAGGAACTTGAAGTGCTCGTACGCAGTACTCGAGAAGGAGACGAAGAACTCACTGATGATATTCCCAATGTGCCGAAATTCGCATTAAGAAACCTTGACAAAACTGGTGTTGTACGTGTCGGCTCTCATGTCAAATCCGGCGACATATTGGTTGGAAAGATCACTCCAAAGTCTTCAAATATTGATCTGTCGCCTGAGGAAAAATTAATGCGAGCATTATTTGGAGAACGTGCTGGTGATTTCTCTGATACTTCATTGAAAGCAAAGCCCGGTATGGAAGGTATTGTCGTTGATGTAAAATTCTTCTCAAAAGCAGAAAGCGATGAACTATCCGAACAGGAAAAAGAGGAGAAGTTATCCAAACTGAAAAATAAATATGATACAGAAAACAAGAAGATCTATAAATTTCTAAAATCCAAATTGACAAACCTATTACTTGGTGAAACTGCTTATAGAATAACTGAGGAAAAAACAGGTCGTTTCTTTATTCCCCCTAACAAAAAAATAACTGATGAAGAACTGAAAAAAATCTCTTTCAGAAAATTGAATCTGGAAAACAAGCTTGTCACAGACGAAAAGAAGAATGAACAGATCTATGAAAAAGTTATCGTAGATGTGAAAAATGCTCTTGATGAAAATGATAATAACTATAAGAAGCACAAAAATCGTGTTAAATATGGGGATGAACTTCCTTCCGGTGTGCTGAAGATGGTAAAAATTTTCATCGCAAAAAAAAGACAGATTGAAGTGGGCGACAAAATGGCTGGACGTCATGGTAATAAAGGTGTGATCGCAAAAATTGCTCCTATACAAGATATGCCCTTTATTCAAGATGGAACACAGGTAGATATTATTTTAAATCCGCTTGGTGTACCTTCCCGTATGAACATTGGTCAAATTCTTGAAACTCACCTCGGCTGGGCTGCCAGAGCCCTTGGATATGATGCAGAAACTCCGATTTTTGACGGTGCTGCAATCCATGAAATCACCGATGAACTAAAAAAAGCGAACTTAACGGAAGACGGAAAAGTTGTGCTTTATGATGGTAAAACCGGTGAAGCAATGCATGAACGGGTTACTGTCGGTGTTATTTATATGATGAAACTGAATCACCTTGTTGTTGATAAGATGCATGCTCGTTCAACCGGTCCCTATTCACTTGTAACTCAACAACCTCTTGGTGGTAAAGCTCAGCATGGTGGTCAACGACTCGGAGAAATGGAAGTCTGGGCATTAGAAGCATATGGAGCATCTCGCCTCCTTCAGGAAATGTTAACAGTAAAATCTGATGATGTTGATGGTAGAAATCAAACATATGAAGCTATCACAAAAGGAAAGGAATTACCTAAGCCGGGCATTCCTGAATCCTTTAATGTCCTGGCAAGCGAGTTGAGAAGCCTTTGCTTAGATTTCGATCTGCATTCGGAAAAATCTGAAAGCACAACAGCTAATAATAAGTAACACCCCAAACTATGAGGGTCATACATGATTAGAGAATTAAAAAGAGACAAAGTCGTAAAAGATTACGATTATGTAAGCATAAAGATTGCTTCTCCCGAGAAGATCCGTGACTGGTCTTACGGAGAGGTAACCAGACCTGAAACGATAAATTACAGAACACTTAAGCCCGAAAAGGACGGACTGTTCTGTGAAAGAATATTCGGACCCGAAAAAGACTATGAATGTTCATGTGGTAAGTATAAGAAATATCGTTTTAAGGGATTGATATGTGACCGCTGTGGTGTTGAGATTACCTCCTCAAAGGTTCGCCGTCAAAGAATGGGACATATTGAGCTTGCAGTGCCTGTTGCTCACATCTGGTTTGTGAAGCAAATGCCCAGTTCAATACAGTTGCTACTCGATCTTAAATCAAAAGAATTGGATCGAGTTCTTTATTATGAATCCTATATTGTTCTCAATCCCGGTGCATCTGAATACAATGTTGGTGATGTTATTGATGAAGAATCCTATCAGCAGGCAAAAGAAAAATATCCCACCGGCTTTGAAGCAGAAATGGGTGCTGAACCTATTAGAAAGCTCCTCTCTGAGATAGAGCTTAATGATGAAGTTGATAAATTACGTACCTCGATAAAATTCGAAACCAAGCAAGCAAAAATAAAACTTATTAAAAAACTGAAAATTGTAGATGCATTTTTGAACTCAGGTAACCATCCGGAATGGATGATTCTTGAGACAATTCCAGTCATGCCACCTGATCTGAGACCTCTTGTATATCTCGAAGGTGGAAGTTTCGCAACTGCCGATTTTAACGACCTTTACAGGAGAGTTATTACAAGAAATAATCGTCTGAAAGCCCTCATTGAAGGGCATGCTCCTGAGGTTATTTTACGTAATGAAAAGAGAATTCTTCAGGAAGCAGTTGACGCACTTCTGGATAACGGCAGAAAAACCAGACCTGTAAAAGGCAGAGGAAATAGACCTCTCAAATCGTTGAGCGATCAGCTGAAAGGTAAAAAAGGTCGATTCCGACAGAATCTTCTCGGAAAGCGTGTTGATTATTCTGGACGTTCAGTTATTGTTATCGGTCCTGATTTAAAGCTCAATCAATGTGGATTACCAAAGAAAATGGCTCTGGAACTTTTCAAACCCTATATCATAGAAAGGATGGAGAAGTTCGAAGGTATCAGCACAGCCAAGCAGGCAAAACGCCTTATGGAAGAGAAGAAGCCGGAAGTCTGGAAGATTCTCGAAGAGGTGATAAGGGACTATCCCATACTTCTGAATAGAGCACCTACGCTTCATAGATTGAGTATGCAGGCATTTATCCCCGTGCTCATTGAAGAAAAAGCTATTCAATTACACCCGCTTCTTTGTTATCCCTTCAATGCTGACTTTGATGGTGACCAGATGGCTGTGCATATTCCTCTTTCAGGGGAAGCTCAAATGGAAGCCCGTGTGCTTATGACTCCTGTGAACAATATTCTCTCACCTGCGAACGGAAAACCGGTGCTTATGGCAAGTCAGGATATTGTGCTTGGTGTGTACTTCCTCACTACTGCTACTTCAGAAGAACCCGAAGATGCAAAAAAACTTCCCAAATTCAATTCCACCGAAGAAGTGCTTATCGCTTATGAACTTCATGGAACAAAATCCTATCAAAAGTATGAAAATAAAGAAGAAGACACTGGTTTGCATATCCACTCATGGATCGAGTACAGATGCCCCGGATCAGTAAAGCGTATTATTACTACTGTCGGAAGAGTCATCTTCAATCAAATTATTCCTGAGGATATCATTTTCAAAAATTACAGTTTTGATAAAGGTAAAATAAATCAGCTTACTTATGAAGTATATGAAAAGTACGGTGCTGAACGTACTGCTGAATATCTCGATGATTTGAAAGATATTGGATTCAAATATGCAACAAAATCAGGAACCACTTTTGGTATAACAGATATTATTGTTCCAAAAGAAAAGACGAGCATTCTCGAACATTCCGAAGATGAGGTTCTTGAAATTCAGGAAGAATACGATACTGGTATTATTACTGAAAGTGAACGCTATGACCGTATTATTGACCAGTGGAAGATCGCGACTGAAGAGATCACCGATAAAATGATGGAAGAGCTCAAGGAAGACAGACATGGATTCAACCCTATCTGGATCATGGCCGTATCCGGTGCTCGTGGTGGAAGAGATCAGATCAAACAGCTCGGTGCAATGAGAGGTTTGATGGAAAAACCTTCCCGTAAACTTACCGGTGAGATAGGCGAGATCATTGAGAATCCTATTAAATCTAACTTCAAAGAGGGTTTGACAATTTTGGAATACTTCATATCCACACACGGTGCCCGAAAAGGTTTGGCTGATACTGCGCTCAAAACAGCTGATGCAGGTTATCTGACACGTCGTTTAGTCGATGTGGCTCAATCAGTGGTTATCTCGCAATATGATTGTGGAACCATGCAAGGTGTAGATATGACTGCACTCAAAGAAGGCAATAAAACGATAGAACCTTTGAGTGATCGTATCAAGGGACGTACTGCTGTCGAAGAAGTCGTTGATCCTGTAAACGGAGAGATCATTGTAGAAGCTGGGGAGACCATTTCTGATAATAAAGCAAATCTAATTCAAAAACATGGTATCAGACTTGTCCGTATTCGATCCGTTTTGACCTGTGAAGCTGATAAAGGGATCTGTGCAAAATGTTATGGAAGAGATCTCTCAACAGGAAAACCCGTTACTATAGGAACACCTGTAGGCGTTATTGCGGCTCAGAGTATCGGTGAGCCCGGAACTCAGCTTACGCTTCGAACCTTCCACATAGGTGGTGCAGCAAGTACTTTGGTGGAAAAAGCAGAAATTAATGCGGAAAAAGATGGTATTATTAAATATAATAGATTGGATTATGTCGTCAATAGAGATGGACAGAAGATCGCATCGAGTTATCAGGGGAAAATTAGAATTATTGACCCGGAATCAAAAAAAGAACTCAGTCATTATAAAGTTGAGTATGGTGCAACTATTTATGTGGCAAAAGACCAAAAAGTAGTGAAAGATACTTTATTGTTCAGCTGGGATAACTATAATACGCCGTTGATTTCCACTGCTGAAGGGACTGTTTATTATGACGATTTTATTGCAGATGAAACATTTAAAACAGAATTCAATGAGCTAACCGGTCGTACTGAGATCACAATTCTTGAATCAAGAGATGTCGGCAAACAGGCAACACTCATAATTGAAACTGATAAAAAGAAGAAGATTCGGGTTCCATTACCAGCAGGACTAAGTCTTGAAGTTGAAGAAGGTTCACGTGTCTTTCCCGGAGAAATTCTGGGTAAAACATCTCGTGTGACAGTGAAACAACGGGATATCACCGGTGGTCTGCCGCGTGTGGTAGAACTCTTTGAAGCTCGATCTCCTTCAAGCAAGGCAGTTATTACTGAAATCGATGGTGTGGTAAAGATCGGTAAATTGACACGTCTTGGAAGAAAGGTTACCATTTCTTCTGAAGCATCAGGTATTGATAAGGATTATACTATTCATTATGGAAGAAGAATAATTGTTCATGATGGTGATGTGGTTGAAGCAGGTGATTCATTGTCAGATGGACCAATTGATCCTCATGATATTATTACTGCAGGAAGTGTGATCGCAACTCAGGAATTCATCACAAATGAAGTTCTGGAAATCTACCGAAAACAGGGTGTTGATATCAATGACAAGCACGTTCGTGTGATAGTGCGTCAGATGATGCAGAAAGTGAATATCATCGATCCAGGTGACACAATTTTCCTTGAAGGTGAGATCGTTGATAAACTTCATGTGAATAAAGTGAATGAGAAAATTGCGAAAGAAGGTGGAAAACCTGCTGAGATTGAGCAGCTTCTCATGGGTATCACAAAATCTGCGCTGATCACCGACAGCTTTATCTCTGCAGCTTCATTCCAGAATACTACAAAAGTGCTGACTGAAGCTGCCGTGTACGGAAAAGTGGATACTTTAGAAGGACTTAAAGAGAGCGTGATCATCGGTCACAGAATTCCTGCCGGAACCGGTGCGAAATATTGGCGTGATAAGGTAAAAAGTACTATTGATGAAGAGTTGAGTCTAAAGAAAACAGTAGAAAAATTATTTAAAGAAGAATTTGAAAAAAACATAAAAGAACAGGAGGCGTAAGTGCCTACAATTTCACAACTTATCAGAAAGGGCAGACAGAAACAGAAGAAAGCCAAAAAGAATAAGGCTTTGCAGGGTTGTCCTCAAAAAAGAGGTGTGTGCACAAGAGTGTATACTACAACTCCCAAAAAACCTAACTCTGCGCTGCGTAAAGTTGCCCGTGTGCGTCTTTCAAATGGAATTGAAGTGACGTGCTACATTCCAGGTGAGGGTCACAATCTACAGGAACACTCCATTGTCTTGATAAGAGGTGGTCGTGTAAAGGACTTACCAGGTGTGCGTTACCACGTTATTCGTGGAACCCTAGATGCAAGCGGAGTGGACAGCAGAAAGAAAAGCCGTTCCAAATATGGAACAAAGAAAACCAAGAAATTAGGATAGTGGGTTTAAATGTCTAGAAGAAAAAGAGCTCAAAAAAGACAAATACTTCCTGATCCAAAATATGGTGATATCATCGTTGCAAAATTCATCAATCAATTGATGATGCGCGGGAAGAAGAGTCTTGCTGAACGCAAATTTTATCACGCTTTGGAGATCATAGAGAAGAAGACACAGGAAGATCCGATAAAAGTTTTCAAGCAGGCGCTTGATAACGTGAAGCCCAGAGTTGAAGTGAAAACTCGCAGAATCGGTGGTGCGAACTACCAGGTTCCTATAGAAGTCAACAGGGAAAGACAGCAAGCACTTGCTTTCAGATGGATAGTTAATTTCGCTCGTAAACGCCATGAAAAGACAATTGATGAAAAATTGGCTGGTGAGTTTATCGCCGCATACAACAACGAAGGTTCATCGATCAAGAAGCGTGAAGAAGTCTGGAGAATGGCAGAAGCGAATAAAGCATTTGCACATTTTAGAATCTAACGATGCAACAAAAACACTATGCCTTGGAAAACATTCGCAATATCGGGCTTATCGCTCATATTGATGCAGGAAAGACGACCGTCACTGAACGGATCCTTTTCTACACAGGTATAGTGCACCAAATGGGTGAAGTACACGAAGGAACAGCAACAATGGATTGGATGGTTCAGGAAAAAGAACGCGGCATAACGATTACTTCCGCAGCCATAACTTGTTTCTGGAAGGATAATAGGATCAATATTATCGATACTCCCGGACATGTTGATTTTACTGTTGAAGTGGAGCGTTCATTGCGTGTTCTTGACGGTGCTGTAGTGATCTTCTGCGGTGTTGGAGGTGTAGAACCTCAATCTGAAACTGTGTGGCATCAAGCGGACAGATATCATGTTCCACGAATTGCATTCATCAACAAGTTGGATAGAGTCGGCTCTGATTTTGATTATGCAGTGAAAACCATCAGAACAAAGCTTCAGCCAAATGCAGTTCCGGTACAACTTCCCATCATATATCAAGATGAATTCATCGGTATTATCAGTCTGGTAAATCAGAATGCTTACATCTATGATCAGGATGACATGGGTTTGGAATTTTCAACTGTATCGCTTGATGATGAGAGAATTTCTCCTGAACTTATTGAGAATGTTGCAGAAAGAAGAACTAAGCTCATTGAAAAATTAGCGGAATTCGATGAAGTGCTTTTTCAAAAGTACATCGATGAAGAAAAAATTACTGAAGAGGACATTGATGAATCATTGAGGAAAGTTACTTTATCCTGCGAATTCGTGCCGATCCTTTGCGGTGCTGCACTCAGAAATAAGGGCATTCAGCTTCTTATTGATGCGATAGTGAAATATCTTCCTTCACCAATAGATGTCCCCGAGATCGATGGTGTTGATCCGAGAACAGGTGAAGAAAAGAAGATCAAAGTTGATGAAGCATTACCATTTTCTTCACTGGCTTTCAAAATACAGGTGAATCCCTATGTAGGCAAGTTGACGTATCTTAGAGCATATTCCGGAAAGATCAACAAGGGTGATCATGTGCTGAATGTCAACACAGGCAAAAAGGAAAGAATTACTCGTATCATGCACATGCATGCGAATAAATCAATAAATGTGGACAGTATCAGTGCCGGTGAGATTTCCGCAGTAGCCGGTCTCAATGAAACTGTTTCGGGTGATAGCATCACTGCACTGAATAATCCCGTGTTGCTTGAACGTATCAACTTTGCTGATCCTGTGATGTCAGTTGCTATTGAGCCGAAGACAAAAGCTGATCAGGAAAATCTAAAAGATACTCTGCCGCGTCTTCTCGAAGAGGATCCGACTTACATTATCATAGAAGATAAGGATACAGGCCAAACGCTCATTTACGGAATGGGAGAACTGCACCTGGATATCCTTGTTGATAGATTGAAACGTGAATTCAAGATCAATGTGAATGTCGGAAAGCCAAGAGTTAATTATAAAGAAACAATCCTTAATGGCGCTGATGGCGAAGCAAAGTTCGAGAGAAATATTGGCGGTCATGGGCAGTACGCAAAAGTGAAACTTCATATTGAGCACTACAATGATGAATTTGAAGAATCAAGGTACAAAATTCAGATAGAGAATAATGCTGCAGAAGAAGATATTCCCAAAGAATTCATACGGGCAGTGAAAGCTGGAATTGTGGAATCTGCACAAAGCGGTCCTCTTACAGGAAATCGAGTAGAAAATATCAAAGTACTCATCACAGGTGGATCATTCAATCCTGTTGACTCATCAGAAATTGCATTCAAAATTGCAGGTTCAATGGCTTTTTCACAAGCACTTCGGCATGCTAAATTTGCTTTGCTTGAGCCAATTATGAACATCACTATTATCACACCTGAAGTATATATGGGCAATGTAATAAACGATCTTAACAGCCGTCGTGGCAAGATATTAGAAGTTAAAGACAAAGATTCAATAAAAATATTAAGTGGCTTGGTACCATTAAGTGAAACTTTTGGATATACTACTGCTCTTCGTTCTGCATCTCAGGGAAGAGCATCCTATTCTATGGAATTCAAAGAGTATGAAATGGTTCCGGAAAATATTTCAAATCAAATTATAAACAAAATGCGCGGTTATTAGAATTGAGGAGACATGAATAAGATAAGAATCAAATTAAAGGCGTATGATCATTTTCTCTTGGATAAATCTGTTGTGGAGATCATAAGAAACACAAAGGGAACAGGTGCCAAGATCATCGGTCCTATTCCGCTTCCAACCAGACGCAGAATCTACACGGTATTGCGTTCACCCCATGTTGATAAAAAGTCTCGCGAGCAATTCGAAATGAAAATTTATAAGAGAATTATTGACATAGAAAATCCAACTCCAAAAACAACGGACGCTATCAAGAATTTGAACATACCTGCGGGTGTTCATATAGAAATCAAAACCTAAACTATATCTAAATATAATTTTTTAGGAGAAAAAATGTTAGGCATAATTGGTAAAAAGATTGGAATGACTCGATTTTTCACAGAAAATGGTGACTCTATTGCTGTGACACTTATTGAAGCAGGTCCCTGTACTATTACCAGTCATAAAACCATAGAGAAAGATAATTATTCTGCACTTCAGCTTGGATTTCAGGAAGTTCCTGAGAAAAAGCTCACTAAACCTCTTTTGGGACATTTTAAGAAAAACAATGTCTCAGCTTTCAAAATCATGAAAGAGTTTAGAGTAAATGAAGATGTGATGAATGATTATTCTCCTGGTGCAGAAATTAAAGTGGATATTTTCAAGCCAAAAGATAAAATTCATGTGACTGGAATTTCAAAAGGAAAGGGCTTTACCGGTGTTATTAAACGCCATAATTTTCATGGGAAAACTCAAACTCATGGAACCCATGAGAGCTTTCGCGGAACCGGTTCTATCGGTATGTGTGCCACACCTTCGAGAGTTCACCGCGGTAAAAAAATGCCCGGTCAATATGGCAATGATAGGGTAACAGTTCGTAACCTCACCGTTTATAATATCGATGAAGAGAGAAACCTCCTTATGGTTAGAGGAGCGATTCCAGGTCATAGAAACAGTATTGTAATGATTCAAAAAACTAAGTAAAAGGTTTTGTTATGGAAGTAATAAAGTATTCAAAAACAGGTGAAGAAATTGGAAAAGTTACTTTGCCGGAACATCTCTTTGATACGGAAGTGAACCAGGCTGTTCTTCATGAAGTGATCAAACTTCTCAGGCAGAATAAGCGATTGGGAACAGCTTGTGTCAAGGGACGCTCTGACGTGCATGGTTCAACACGAAAATTATATCGTCAAAAGGGAACTGGTCGAGCCAGAGCAGGTAGTAAAAAAAGTCCCATAAGAGTCGGCGGCGGAGTAGCTTTCGGACCTCGACCAAAGGACTGGCATGTAACCATTCCAAAGAAGAAAAAAAGAATTGCATTAAAATCAGCACTCAGTAGTAAAAAAGATCATGTTGCAGTCATTGAAGATATCATAATGGAAAAACCCAGTGTAAAAATTGCTCATGATATTTTGAATGCAACAAAGATACCTTTTCAGCGCTGCTTGTTCGTGATGTCCGATAATGAACCCAACATGGTTCGTTCACTGAGAAATATCAAAAATGTTTCCAGTATTCGTGCCGAGGATTTAAATGCCTATGAGATCCTGCATGCAAGCGATTTGATCATAACTGAAAAGGCATTGGAGAAAATGGAAGGGGTATTCAAATGAACAAGAACCCAAGACAAATTATTATTCATCCGATAATCACTGAAAAAGGGACTCATATTCAGGAAGCAGCTGGCGGATATTTATTCAAAGTGCGTCTTGATGCAAACAAGATAGAAATACGGAACGCTATCCAGGAAATTTTTCAGGTACATGTTCGCAAGGTAAACACCATAAATTGCAAGGGTAAGCCGAAGAATCTTGGTCGCTATCAAGGCAGAAGATCTGACTGGAAAAAAGCCATTGTATATCTTGTAAAAGGTGAATCTATAAGCGAATTTGAAGTGATGCAGTAAAAAGTGTTTCTACTTCTTGTTTTAATTGACATAAAATATTAACTGTTAGGTTTTTTACACTTATCCCTAAAATGGAGATGTAATTCATGGCAATAAAGAAATATAAGCCTATAACACCATCTAGACGGTATTATACGGGTTACTCCTTTGATGAGATCACAAAGGACAAACCCGAGAAATCTCTAGTTGAGCCGACAAAGAGAAATGCTGGAAGAAATAACCAGGGAAGAATTACTATTCGTCATCGTGGTGGTGGTCATAAACGGTTTTATAGAATAATAGATTTTAAAAGACATAATAAGAAAGGGATCGAAGCCCGAGTGCATTCAATTGAGTATGATCCCAATCGTTCAGCACGAATTGCATTGCTTTACTATGTTGATGGCGAAAAGCGTTATATTATTGCTCCTGACAAACTGCAGGTCAATGATGTAGTCATGATCGGTGAAAATGTGGAGATCAAGCCGGGGAATGCCCTTCCAATAAGGAAGATTCCGATTGGTACTATGATCCACAATATTGAGTTCAAGCCCGGTCGTGGAGCCCAGATCGCACGCAGTGCAGGTGTTAATGCAGAAGTTGTTGCTAAAGAAGGTGGCTATGTTCATGTGAAAATGCCTTCAGGCACTATCCAGCTTCTTCGTGCAGAGTGTTATGCAACTATAGGACAGGTCAGCAATATTGATCATTCCAAAATTTCCTATGGTAAGGCAGGCAGAAAACGCTGGCTTGGACGTCGTCCTCATGTAAGAGGTGTTGCCATGAACCCTGTTGATCATCCAATGGGTGGTGGTGAAGGTAAATCATCTGGTGGTCGTCATCCTGTTTCTCCATGGGGTACACCCGCAAAGGGATTCAAAACCAGAAAGAAAAAGAAATATTCTGATCCATACGTGATTAAGAAGAAACGTAAATAAGCGGAGGATTTGTTAATGGCAAGGTCACTCAAAAAAGGACCCTTTTACGATGAGCATCTCATGCACAAAGTAGAAAAGTTGAATGAACTGAATAAGAAACAGGTTATCAAGACCTGGTCCCGTCGTTCTACTGTTATGCCCGAATTCGTTGGTCATACATTTGCAGTTCATAACGGTAAAAGGTTCGTACCTGTTTTTGTTACAGAATCGATGGTCGGACATAAACTTGGAGAATTCTCTCCCACCAGAACGTTCCGTGGACATAAAGGTAAGAGAGAAAAACTTGCAAGGAAACGTGGTTAATTATGGAAGCGATTGCGAGAATAAAAAATCAAAAAGGTTCACCAAGAAAAGTGCGTCTTGTGGCAGATTTGATTCGTAAAAAACGGGTTAGCGATGCAAGAGATATTCTTAATTTCTCAAAGAAGCGTGCTGCACGCAGTATTCTTAAAATACTCGATTCCGCAGTGGCAAATGCTGCAAACAAATCAGGCAAAGTCGAAATCGATAAATTATATATAAACAAGATCACCGTGGATGAGGGCATCACTATGAAACGCTGGCGCTCTCGTGCAATGGGTCGAGCTGATATGATCTTCAAAAGAACTCATCATATTGCTTTATCCGTAACTGATGAAATGGAAGATTAGGAGGCACATTGGGTCAAAAAACTAATCCCGTTGGTTTTCGAATAGGTTATAATAAAAACTGGGAATCTATATGGTTCGCAAATACTCGCAAAGAGTATGTTGAAACTTTTTATGAAGATATGCGCATCAAAGATTATCTTAATAAAAGGTTATCAGACGCAATGATCTCTAAAATAGTAATTTTACGTAAAAGTGATAAATTAACAATTGTGATCCATACTGCTCGTCCGGGTATTGTGATCGGCAGAAAGGGTGTCGAGATCGAAAAGGTAAAGCAAGAGCTTATAACTTTTTTGAACATGAATACCAAGGATGACTATGCCAAGCTTGCTATTGATGTGCAGGAAGTAAAAAGACCTGAACTCGATGCTCGTCTTGTCGGTATGGATATTGCACGTCAGATAGAAAATAGAATTTCCTATCGTAGAGCAATGAAAAGAGCTATTGAACGTACAATGTCAGCTGGTGCTGAAGGCATCAAGATCAAAACCAGCGGACGTCTTCATGGCGCTGAAATTGCTCGAAGTGAAGAATATAAAGATGGTCGAACACCCCTTCATACCCTTCGTTCCGATATTGATTATGCATTATCAGAAGCTCATACTCGCTATGGTATAATCGGAATCAAGGTTTGGATATGCAAGGGAGAACTAACGAAAAAAGAGTATCAGCAATCATATATATAAGGTATTTATTTTATGTTACAGCCGAAGAAAGTTAAACATCGTAAACAGCAGCGTGGAAAAAGACGCGGAAAAGCCTATACAGGTTCCAAGCTCAATTTTGGTCAGTATGGTCTTGTTACTCTTGAAACTGCATGGATCACCGCACGTCAGATCGAGGCAGCTCGTGTGGCGATAACTCACTTTATGAAAAGATTGGGAAAAGTCTGGATAAGAATATTCCCGGACAAGCCCATAACTCTTAAACCCGCAGAAACTCGTATGGGAAAAGGTAAAGGCGCTCCTGAATATTGGGTTGCAGTTGTCAAACCAGGTCGTGTGCTTTTTGAGCTTGGTGGTGTCGATGAAGATGTTGCAAAAAGAGCACTTGAACTGGGAGGACATAAACTCCCTGTAAAAACCAAATTCATAACTCGTGATGAGGTGAGAGGTTAATATGCTGAAACCAAACGAGATCAGAGAAATGAATCTTGCCGAACTTAATATGAAAGAGCAGGACCTTCAGGAAGAATTTTTCAACCTTCGTCTCCAAAAAGTGACGAACAGATTGGAAAATCCCTGGAAGCTTCACGAAATTCGAAGAGATATTGCACGAGTAAAGACAATTATTCGTGAAAAGCAACAAATGGATAATAAGGAAGAGTAGTAGGTTTCAATGAATAAGGAAAAAATGTCAATCCGTCAAAAGCCCACGAGAATCGGTATCGTAGTAAGCGATAAAATGGATAAAACTGTAGTGGTCCGTGTTGAGCGAAAATATAAGCACCCACTCTATGGAAAATATATTAGAAAACATAAAAAATTTCATATCCACGATGAGAATAATGAAGCACATATCGGCGATAAAGTAAAAATTGAAGAATTCCAACCTGTTAGCAAAACCAAACGCTGGAAACTCATCGAAATCATTGAAAGAAGCAAGTAGGAAGTTTAGGAAGTTCTAATGATACAGCAGGAGTCAGTTCTTAAAGTCGCAGATAATTCAGGTGCAAAAGTGGTGAAATGCATAAAGGTTTTGGGTGGTTCACGCCGCCGATATGCTAGTCTTGGTGATGTGATCGTGCTTTCTGTTAAATCTGCTATCCCTCACAGTGATGTGAAAAAAGGCAGCTTGCACAGGGGAGTGATCGTGCGCACAAAGAAAGCAGTACGCCGTTCAGATGGTTCTTATGTCCGTTTTAGTGATAATGCAGTTGTGCTTATCAATGAAGCTACGGAACCAAAAGGAACCCGTATTTTCGGTCCGGTTGCACGTGAGCTGCGAGAGAAAAAGTTCATGAAGATCCTTTCTCTTGCCCCTGAGGTTGTGTAGGAGTTTTATATGAGAATCAAAAAAAATGATAAAGTAAGAGTTGTTTCCGGCGAATATAAAGGTGTCGAAGGACATGTGTTAAAATCTTTCCCCACGAAGAACAAGATAATTGTGGAAAAGGTAAATTTCATCAAGAAACATCAGCGTCCCACTCAACAGAATCCTTCCGGTGGCGTTATTGAGATGGAAGCACCTATCCATGTTTCTAATGTTCAGTTCATTTGCCCGAAATGTGGAAAACCTTCTAAAATCAAAATGAAAATTTTAGATGATAAAAGTAGAATCCGATACTGCACTAATTGCGGTGATATGGTCTAACGAGGAACAATGAGTAGATTACAAGAAAAGTTCAAAAAGGAAATCATACCTGAGCTTACAAAAAAGCATGAGTATGCCAATGTTATGGATGTTCCCAAACTGAAAAAAGTAACGGTGAATATTGGTGTGGGAGAAGCGACTGAGAACAGAGCATCACTGGATAATGCACGTAAGGAAATTGAAACGATCACGGGACAGCATGCAGTGATTACTCATGCAAAGAAATCAATCTCAAATTTTAAATTACGTAAAGGTATGCCTATCGGTACGATGACAACCCTACACGGCGAAAAGATGTATGAATTCTTCGATAAATTGGTCAGTATTGTGCTTCCGAGAATTCGCGACTTCAATGGCGTTTCTCCTCATGGATTTGATGGACGCGGTAATTATACAATGGGTATAAAAGAGCAGATCGTGTTTCCTGAAATTGATTATGATAAAGTGGATAAAGTTCGTGGTTTAAATATCACATTTGTGACTACTGCAAAGAATGATGAAGAAGGATTCAGCCTTCTGAAAGCTCTTGGCATGCCCTTTGCTCAGAAATAAAAATAATAAGGACTTGTATGGCACGTAAAGCATTAATTGTCAAATCGAAAAGAGAAAAAAAGTTTAAAGTTAGAGAATATAATAGATGTGAACTGTGCGGAAGACCTCGTGCATATTTACGAGATTTTGGTATTTGCAGATTATGTTTCAGAAAGCTTGCACTCGAAGGTAAAATACCCGGTGTGAAAAAGGCTAGCTGGTAGTCGGAGGATGTATGGCAAATTTTGATCCAATCGCACAAATGCTCACAGTTATCCGTAATGGAATTCAGGCAAAGAAAAAATTCGTTGTAGTTGATTCTTCAAACCTAAAAAAAGATATTATACGAATCCTTCACGAGGAGAATTTCATAACAAAATATTCTATCCTCGAGCCATCTGAAAAAGAAGATCGCAAGTTCGAACAGATAAAAATATATATCCGCTATGTAAATAATTTTGAATCTGTGGTCAGGGGCTTGAAAAAAGTCAGCAAGCCCAGTAAGCGCGTGTACGTTAATTCAAATAATATTCCCGTTGTGTTAAATCATATAGGAATTGCAATTCTCTCCACCAACAAAGGTGTTCTCACCGATAGAGATGCCAGAAAATACAATGTTGGCGGCGAGTATATCTGTAATATTTGGTAAAGGAGTAGTCAATGTCCAGAGTAGGAAAAGAACCAATAGTTATTCCTGAAAATGTTTCAGTTGCTATAAAGGGACAGCACGTTAAAGTAACTGGTCCTTTAGGAACGCTGGAGCGCACACTCAATGATGGAATTACTATTAAAATAAAAGACAATCAAGCAATTTTTACGCGAAAAGATGATGAAAAGCAGACACGAAGTCTTCATGGATTGAACCGATCTCTCGTTGCCAATATGGTAGAGGGTGTACATAATGGATATTTGAAAAAGCTTATGATCGTTGGAACAGGTTACAAGGCAGAGGTTAAAGGCAAATGGCTTGTACTCACTCTTGGTTTTTCTCATGATGTGTATTTTGAAATTCCAAAAGAAGTGAAAATCGAAATTGAAAAGATCGGTCGTGCAGAAGCAAGCAGTATATCCGGTCTGCAGGCGATCGTTGATTTTCGCAGCCATGATAAAGAAATGCTTGGTGCTGTCTGCGCTGCTATTCGAGATGTCAAACCTCCGGAATGTTATAAAGGAAAAGGTGTTCGTTATGCTGATGAGCATATCCGTATCAAACCTGGTAAAGTTGCTGGCGGAGCAGGTGTCTAAGGAGCAGGTATGTTAAAGAAAAAGGTAAGAAAAAATATATTATTAAGAAATCGCCGAAAAGTTGCTATCCGAAATAAAATTTCCGGAACAGCAGAAAAGCCACGTCTCAGTGTATATAGAAGCTTGAAGCATATCTATGCACAAGTCATTGATGATGAGAACAGTGTAACACTTTGTGCGGTTTCTACTCTAAGTCCTGAGTATAAAAAGCGGGCAAAAGATGGCATGAAACCCGTTGCAAAAGCAAGTCTTATTGGCGAGCTTTTTGCCAAGAAATGTCTTGAGAAGAAGATAAAAAAAGTTTGTTTTGATAGAAATGGCTTTAAGTACCATGGTCGTGTAAAAGCCCTTGCAGAAGGCGCACGTAAAGCCGGTCTGGAATTCTAGGAGAGCATATGCTTAATGAAAGAAAACGTGATGAAAACGAATTAGTTTATGAACAAGTTGTTGATACTAACCGTGTTTCCAAAGTGACCAAAGGGGGAAGACACTTCAGCTTTAATGCTACAGTTGTTGTTGGTGATAAAAATGGCAAAGTCGGTGTCGGCATGGGAAAAGCCAATGAAGTTATTCCAGCGATAAATAAAGCCAAGGATAAAGCAAGAAAATCTCTCTTCGTATTCCCGATTCGTAATGGTACGATCCCACACATGATCCTTGGCAAATTCAGAGGTAGTAAAGTGCTACTCAAACCAGCTGCTCCCGGTACCGGTGTTATAGCTGGTGGACCGATTCGTGCGATCCTCGAAGCAGCAGGTGTGGAAAATGTGCTGACTAAATCTCTTGGATCTAGCACAAAACACAACATGGTAAAAGCCACAGTTCGTGCATTGCAAGCTCTCCGTTCTCATGAAGAAGTCGCAAAACTACGTGGCAAAACTTTGTCGGAACTTCTATCATAAATAAAGGTTGATCGAGAAATGAAACTTAAAATTACATTAGTGAAAAGCCCGATAGGACAGAAGCCCAATACCAGAAGAACCGTAGAAGCATTAGGACTTCGCAAGCTCCATCATTCTGTTATTCAAAAAGATACTCCTCCAATTTTGGGAATGATCAATACTGTAGCACATCTAGTAAAAGTTGAAGAAATAAAAGGTAGAAGAGGTTCAAAATGAAATTAAATGAATTAAAACCTCCTCAAAATTCTCGTAAGAAAAAATCCCGTCTTGGCAAAGGCGATGGCTCAGGAAAAGGCAAAACAAGCGGTCATGGCATGAATGGACAGAAGTGCAGAAGCGGCGCCAGTATTCCTAACTGGTTTGAAGGCGGACAAATGCCTATACATCGCAGATTGCCTATAAAGGGTTTTAATAATAGTAAATTTTCCAAGAAATATAGGATCGTTTCATTGAACACTCTTGCTGGAATCGATGAAAGTATTATTGATATCGAGCTCATGGAGAAATATGGATTTATAGATGTTCAAAATCACAAAGTTCAAATGGTAAAAGTTCTTGCAAATGAGGAAAATAAATTTGAAAAAAAGAAAGTTATCAAAGCCAACTGTTTTAGCAAAAAAGCAATTGAAATCATTCAGAAGGTTGGCGGGAAAGTAGAGGTTGTATAGTGCTTAAATCACTATTTAACGTCTTTAAAGTTCCTGAATTAAAGAAGAAAGTTCTTTTCACTCTTGGTATTTTTATTGTTTATCGTCTTGGTAGTCATATTCCTACTCCTGGTATCAATACCTCAGCGCTTGGAGAATTTTTTGCAACGCAAGGTAATACAATATTCAGTATGATCGACCTCTTTGTAGGAGGAAACCTGAGCAAGGCAACCATCTTTGCTCTCGGTATCATGCCATACATTACTGCTTCTATTGTGATGCAACTTCTCGGTGGAGTTATTCCTTATTTTGAAAAGCTCAAAAAAGAGGGTCCTGAAGGTCAGAAAAAAATTACCCAGTATACACGTTATGGTACACTCATTGTTGGTACTTTTAATGCGTTCTGGATAACTACTTTCCTTGAGAGCATTACTTCTCCTACCGGTGCAGCAGTTGTTCCATATCCCGGGTTGATGTTCAAATTTGTAACTATACTCACACTTGTTACCGGTACGATATTCATCATGTGGCTTGGTGAGCAGATCACAGAAAAAGGTATTGGCAACGGTATTTCTCTCATCATCTTTATTGGTATTATTGCTCGATATCCAAACGGATTTATAAATATGTTCAAAATGGTTGCAACAGGTACCCTTCCTCTAATACTTGCTATTGCGGTTCTCGTGTTTATGGTGCTTGCCACTACTGCAGTTATTTTCATAACTGAAGCGACTCGAAAGATCCCGGTGCAATATGCAAAGCGCGTCATAGGCAGAAAGATCTATGGCGGACAGGCAACATATATTCCGCTGAAGGTAAACTCCGCAGGTGTTATTCCTATTATTTTTGCGCAATCCGTGCTCATGTTCCCACAAACGATCACGACATTCTTTAAGGATAGTGATTTCATGCATATGCTCACAAGCTGGCTTTCACCTGGTGCTTTTTTGCATACGGCACTGTATGTGATATTGATCGTATTCTTTGCCTACTTCTATACTGCTATTGTGCTCAATCCGACAGAGATTGCAGCAAATATGAAAAAATATGGCGGCTTCATTCCCGGACGTAAGCCCGGTAAGAGAACTGCCGAATATATAAACAATGTGATTGTTCGTATCACCTTACCCGGTGCAATATTCTTTGCATTCATCGCAGTTACACCGACATTTCTTATCCAATATGCCAGACTTCCATTCTATTTCGGAGGTACTGGTTTGATAATTATCGTCGGTGTGGCGCTCGATACACTGAAGCAGATTGAATCCCATCTTGTTATGCGTCATTATGACGGATTTATGAAGAAGGGTAAATTGCGAGGAAGAAGGTGATCGACACGAAAAAACGCATAGTTGTGTTATTAGGTCCTCCCGGAGCAGGAAAAGGCACACAGGCAGAATACATCGAAGAGAAGTATCGCATTCCGCATATCTCTACCGGCGAAATTCTCCGTGATAATATTGATAAAAAAACACCTCTTGGTATTGAAGCCCATAAATTCATGCACAAGGGTGAGCTTGTTCCTGACGATCTTATTATCAAGATGGTGAAAAACAGAGTGCAGCAACCGGATTGTGCCGAAGGTGCCCTGTTTGACGGATTTCCCAGAAATGAGGATCAGGCGGAAATGTTCTTTGATATGGAATATGTTTCCACCAATGCTAAAGTATGTGCCATTATAGTCGATATACCCGATGAAGAGGTCATCAAACGGTTATCAAATCGACGATACTGCCCGAACTGTAAAAGCATTTATAACCTCATTCATAAAGTTCCCAAAAAGAAAGTGGGAGATTCCTTCCTTTGTGATAAATGCAGCACTGAACTGATCGTTCGTGATGATGACAAAGTCGAGACCATTAAGAATCGGTTGAAGATTTTTCATAATACTGCCGGACCGCTCATTGATTATTTCGCAAAGGAGAATGTTCTTCACAAAGTGAATGGCGTAACCTCTCTTGAAGAAGTATTCGAACAGATTGCAATAATACTCGAATAAGAATGATAACGATTAAGAATGCCCGGGAAATCAAACTCATGAGGGAGAGTAATGCTCTCGTTGCCCTCATCCTTGATGAACTGCACGACATGGTCAAACCTGGTGTGAATGCTTTTGATTTGAATGCCAAAGCAGAAGAGATCATAAGTGAACACGGTGCAGTATCAGCTTTCAAAGGTTATGAAATGGACGATCTTGATCCATATGAATATTCGATTTGTGCATCAGTTAACAGTGAGATCGTTCACGGTTATTCGACAAAAGATAAAGTATTAAAAAATAGTGATATAATTGGCATAGATGTGGGTATAAAAATGAATGGCTTCTGTGGTGACGGTGCCCGTACATTTGTAGTTGGTACTATTTCAAAGGAAGTTCAATCCCTTCTTGATTGTACAAAGCAAGCCCTTGAAAATGCCATCACACAGTGCAAGCCCGGCAATAGGGTTGGAGATATTTCTGCAGCAATTGAAAAAACTGCGATGGATAACGGATTGTATGTTGCAGAATGGCTCACAGGACATGGTATCGGAAGGAATCTGCATGAAGACCCTATGATACCAAATGTCGGCAGAAAAGGAACAGGACCTATGCTCAAACCGGGCATGACCATTTCTATTGAACCGATGTTCAATATTGGAACTTCAAAAACTGTAGAAAAAGAATGGGTTTTTTACACAATGGATGGTTCACCATCTGCACATTTCGAAAACACCGTTCTTATCACAGAGAATGAACCGGAAATTTTAACGAAAACAAGGAGCTCATGATGGCTAAAGATGGCCTCATAGAAGTTGACGGCACAGTCGTTGAAGCACTTCCTGGCACGAAATTTATCGTGGAACTGGAAAATGGTCATAAAGTACATGCCCATATTTCTGGTAAGATGAGAATGCACTATATCCGTATTCTTGTGAGTGATAAGGTGAAGATGGAACTCTCTCCTTATGACCTTAACCAGGGACGTATTGTTTATCGTTATAAATAATATAGAGGATTTTTTTATGAAAGTACGAGCATCAGTAAAGAAACTTTGTAAAGATTGTAAAATCGTAAAGCGCAAAGGGCGCATATATGTAATTTGTTCATCAAATCCAAAACATAAACAGAGACAAGGTTAAGATAGGAGGCACTTTGGCAAGAATAGCAGGTGTTGATTTACCAAATGAAAAGCGAATAGAGATTGGCTTGACCTATATTTTTGGTATAGGTCGCTCAACCTCTAATGCGATACTGGGAAGAGCCGGTGTCGATATCAATAAAAAAGTAAAAGATCTTACTGATCAGGACGTTATTAAACTGCGTGATATCATCAGAGATAATTATATGATCGAAGGTGATCTGCGTAAAGAAAGAACCATGAATATCAAACGTCTCATGGAGATTGGTTGCTATCGTGGTTTGCGTCATCGTATCGGTCTTCCTGTTCGCGGACAAAGTACACATTCAAATGCCCGTACAAGAAAAGGACCACGAAGTAGCCGAGTCGGCAGGAAATAGCAGGAGAAAAGATGGCAGTAAAAAGCAAACAGAAAAAAACAGTAAGAAAAAAGAAAGTACGTCTTCAAGAAACCGACGGCATTGCCCATATCCAGGCAACATTTAATAATACTATTATCACAATTACTGATAAGAAGGGTAATGTGATCACTTGGTCAAGCTGTGGAAAGAATGGATTCAAGAATTCCAAAAAAAGCACTTCCTATGCAGCTCAGCAGACCGCAAAGGACATCGCATCCAAAGTGTTGAATATGGGTTTAAGAAATATACATGTTCGCGTGAGTGGACCCGGTTCCGGAAGAGATTCTGCAGTTCGTTCACTTCAAGCAGAAGGTTTGAATGTATTGTCAATACTTGATACGACTCCCATTCCTCATAATGGCTGTCGTCCACCCAAGCGAAGAAGAATTTAAGAGGATTCAGAATGGCTAGATTTTTAGGATCAAAATGTAAATTATGTAGAAGAGAAGGTGTTAAACTCTTTTTGAAAGGCGCACGTTGTTACACTCGAAAATGCAGTATTGAACGCAGGAATACTCCTCCAGGAGAGAGTAAAAGAAGATATCGCGCAAAATTGAGCGACTATGCGATCCATCTTCGTGAAAAGCAAAAAGCAAAGAGAACCTATGGTCTTCTTGAAAAACAGTTCAAGAACTATTTCAAGAAAGCATCCAAAATGAAGGGTGTGACCGGTGAAAATCTTTTAAGACTTCTAGAAATACGACTGGATAACACTATTTATAGAATGGGTTTTGCAACCTCACGAAATGCTGCTCGTCAGCTTGTGAATCATGGACATGTGCTGGTCGATGGAAAGAAAGTTGATATTCCATCCTTTCTCGTTGCACCCGGACAAAAGATCGAAATAAGAAATAAAAGTAGACAAATACCCAATATCCATGAAGCTATGGAAGCACATAAGTCACTTGATCAGTTTAACTGGCTTGAGGTTCATCCTGAAGAATTTTCGGGTTATGTGAAAACTCTGCCAAGCGCTGATCAGCTTCCACAGGATATTGATCATAGATTGATTATTGAATTCTACTCTAAATAATACATAGGAGTACACATGGTTGATTTAGAACCAATACAAATGCCTACATATATTAATAAGGACGAAAAGACCTATTCAAAAACCTATGGCAAATTCACCATCGGTCCCTTTGAACAGGGTCTCGGCACTACGGTAGCAAATTCCTTCCGTCGAGTGCTTTTGTCTTCAATTCAGGGCGGAGCAGTACGTTTTGTAAAGGTGCATGGACTCCAGCATCAATATGCTGCGATACCTGGTGCACGTGAAGACTATATAGAGCTTATTCTTAACCTGAAAAATCTTGTGCTAAAGATTAACAGCACCAAAGAAGAAAAGCTCGAATTATCTGTAAAAGGTCCTGGCAAGATCACTGCTGGACAGATCACCACACCCAAAGCTGTTGAGATCATAAATAAAGACCTATGTCTCCTTGAACTTGTCGATGATGTTGATTTTCATATGGAACTCTGGGTAAATAACGGTATCGGTTATATCCGTGAAAATGAGCATGATACATCAGAAACACAGATTGGAATGATCCCCATTGATTCAATTTATTCACCGATTCGAAAGGCAAATTTCAGTATCGGCAGAGAAAGAGTTGATGAGAAGATCGACTATGACAAGATCATCCTAGAGATATGGACTGATGGAAGTATTGTGCCGGAAGAAGCACTCAGTCTTTCAGCGAAAATATTAAAAGATTGTTTCAAAGCAATTATTCAGTTCGAAGAAGAACCAAAATATATCAAGAGAGAAAAGATCGATCCTGAATTGAAAAATCTTCAAAAACTTATGAAGATGAAGGTTGGTGAACTTGAGTTGAGTGTCCGTTGCAGCAATTGTCTTGCAGCATCAAAGATAGGATTCGTAAAAGAACTGGTTGCAAAAACAGAGAACCAGCTTCTGCGCCTGCGTAATTTCGGCAAGAAATCTCTTGATGAAGTAAGAACAGTACTTGACCGTTATGGCTTGAAACTTGGTATGGATATTAAGAAAATTGATGACCAACTTGACACTCTCAAAAAAATTGAGGAACAAAAATGAGACATCGCAAAAAAGGCACAACATCATTTGGCAGAATTTTAGGGCAAAAAAAAGCTCTCTTGAATAATCTCGTCAAAGCACTCCTGCAAAATGAGAGAATTGAAACTACACTTGCTCGTGCAAAAGAAACAGGACGTCTAACAGAAAAACTGATCACATACGGAAAAAAAGGTACTGTTCATGCACGCAGACAGGCATATAAAATTTTAAAAAACAGAGATCTGGTAAAAAAACTCTTTGATGAAATAGCACCAAAGTATAAAAGCAGAAATGGCGGTTATACTCGCGTTATCAAAACTGGCTTCCGTATCGGCGATGCAGCTCCCACAGCTATTGTCGAATTTGTAGAAGAAGAAATTGCAGCAAAGAAGAAAAAGAAATCAAAAACTGAAAAGCCCAAAACAATAAAGAAACCTGCTGTTGAGAAGAAAAAACAAGAGAAGCCAAAAGCGAAAGCTGAGGAAAAAGTAGAAACTCCCGAGACTGTGGAACCGGAAATTGAAGAGAAGCAGGAAGATATTGAAGAGAGCAAGGAAGAAGTGGAAGAAGCGTTGAATGAGGGAGTTGCAGAAAATACTCAAGTAGGAAAAGAAGAAAAAGCAATCGAAGAGAAATCAGAAGAACAAATTGACAAAGAGAAATCTGAATGATTAATTTTATATAAAGTTTTCCCCTTAAAGCGGTATATTTATCGCTTTAAAGACCTCCTCAGCCCAGGTGGCCCTCCCCTCTGCCTGGGCTGTTTGTTTTGGTACAAATAATGATAAAGTGTAAATTTTAGACTTATGATATTATTATGTTATTAGGAAAAGTTTTTATTATTATTTTAAACAACAATCGGAAATTTTGAAAAATTTGACAAAAGAAATTTAAAATATCTAAATATTTCAATATAAATTAGGGTTAAAACCAGCTATAAACTGAGGTAAAAATGGCACAAAAGGATTATGCAAATTTATTTACCCTGTGTAATAGCATACAAACTTAAAATTTTATAAAGAAATATATTACGATATATTACACAGGGTAAATAGGAATTTTGGCGTTATGCCAAAAAATATTGTTAAGAATAAAAAGATAAAAAAAAATGACTAAAAAAAGGAGATAACCATGAAAAAGATGAGATTAATGCTAACCATACTATCTCTGGTCCTGATTAGTATGCTTTACGCTGATAAAGAGAAAGTTGATAACCCGGCAGACAGCATAGAGAACTACTGGCATTTTAAGGAAGAGGTAATTTATTTACCTGTCGGAAGTACTATTACGGAACTCAAAAAGGACGAGGGCAAAATCCCTGTAAAAGTATATCATTTAACAGAAGATCAGCTTAAAGGACCTGTTGCCGTGGATACGCCTCAACCACAAGGACCATCAGTATTTGCAGTTGATGAGGAAGGGAATATCTATATTAGAGTAGGTGGAGGAGTGAAAAAATACGATAGCAAAGGGAATTATCTCCGCACTTATAATTTCAAAGGCTGGTATACGACTGTGCATAATGATACCCTTGTGACTATAGTTCGTGATCCCCGAAATAATGTTGCTCTTTATCGTTACAGTTTAGACGGGGATGGTTATTTTATAGACAAATATTGGGTACCTGGTAAGAAATACAGCGGTGGTCAATATTATTCGCTTTGGTTTGCGACAGATTATGAAGATAATTTAGGATTCTTTTTTGGTGCAGAATTCAAAAAGATCATATTTGAAGATTCTACTTACCATTTAGAGAAGAGTGAGTTGAGTAATTATTTCAAGTTTAGTTATGGAGATAAGATGGATGAGAAGCATCTGCTAATTAAAGAGAAAGGTGAATCTATTTGTTTAAATGAAATGTATCCAGAAGCACGCTCATTCCGATTTCTAAACGAGGATAAATTTCATAGTCTGTACATTTATATGTATCCCAAAATCAAAGATGATCCAATCAAATTGGGAATAATAAGTAAAGATGGCAAAAGCATAGACAATAATGTAGAGTTTCACAGAGGTGGCTTGGCTGTAGCAGGAAGTAATACCGCACCATATCTTGCAGACAAAAATGGCAAAATATATCAGATGTTGGTAAAAGAAGAAGTGGTTGAGATACACAAGTGGGTACGTGAAGAGACTAAGGGAGGTGAAAAATGAGAAAGCTTTCAAGAAACAATTTTACAAGAAGATTTTTAGAATATCAAAATGGAATAAAATAAATTAAGGTTAAATCCAGCTATAAATTGAGGTATAAATGGGACGAAAGGTTTATGCAAATTTATTCACCCTGTGTAATAGCATCCAAACCCAAAATTTTATAAAGAAATATATTACGATATATTCGATATATTACACAGGGTAAATTAGGAATTTTTGCGTTATGCCAAAAAATAATGTTAAAATTAAAAGACAAAGAACAACAATACAAAAAGGAGTAATCATGAAAAAGATTATTTTAATATCCTGTATAATTCTTCTAAGCAGTATAAGTTTGTTATTTGCATTAGAAGAATTTTCCACAGAGCCAATCAGTTTAGATGAATTCATTGAAGAATATCTTCCTGATTATACTCTACAAAAACGAATACCGTTGGAAGGAATAGGACGAGCTTATGCAGTTGCAAAAGACAGTGGTGATATTGTTGCGATTACTGAAATAGGAGACCAATTTAAAGTACATTACTTTGATATTGAAGGAAATTTGAAATGGACGAAAGATTTTGATAAAGTAGAATTGTATGGTTCTTTTCATAAAGTGAAATCTATGGACTGTGAAATATCAGACAATGGAGAGACAATTTGTCTATACATAGTTCCTCGTATGAAGTTTGCTAAACCTACCGGTTATTATGGAGTTAATAATACCATTTTGTCAAAAAAAGGTGATGTGCTTTTCACAAAAATATTCGAAGGCACCTGGTTGATACCATCTCCTGATGGAAAATATCTTTATAAGAGAACAGGTCAAGCAGCGGATTACTGGCAACCAGGTCTTGAACTTTACAGAAGTGACGGCACATTAGTTAATTTCAAAGGATTTGATTATACAAAAGATGATGTAAATGTAAGATTAAGATTTGTATTAGATGACCACATTCTTGCTTATATCGAAAGAAAAGAAGGGGATAACTATTCTGCCTATTTCAGATTTTTAAAGCTGGAAAATGAGACAGTTACAACGCTTTGGGAATATGAAATTGATTTTGGCCAGGATCTAGCCTATAGATTTGACTCAAGGGTACAAGTTGAAAATAATAGAATTGCTTTATGCAGTGAGTTTTATCCTGCAAAATTCTATGTTTTTGATTTCGAGGGAAACCTTCTTTATTTTGAGGACAGTATTTATCAATCTTTTGATTTTGTGAATGAGAATGAATTATTCTTACAAAAACGAGATGCAAAAGGTGAATATTCCAAATTAATAAATCTTTCAACAAAAGAAAGTAGAAAGGAAAATATTACTTTTAGATATAGAAAAAATGACTATGATGACTTTAAAAATGTATTAGTATTGAATAATCTACTTCTGTTTTCAATAAAGAGAAATCCTTATCAGAACCGAACTTTTTACACCATAATTCTTGATGCAGATAATTGGAAGCACATTAATAATCTTTCCCATAATGTTGCTTCTATTAATGTAAATAATGAAAAAATATTAGTTTTTAAGAGATACAATGAAAATCCGGAAATAGTAATTTTGAGAGGGGGTGGGAGATGAGAAACTTTTTAATAAAAACAGCTAATATTCTTTTATTGCTTTTGGCTTTATTATTATTCTCACTTGAATGCTATGCCTGGACATGGCCATTATCTAACAGTAGTACTCAGGATGTATTTACTTCAGAATTTGGTCCCAATAATCTTGGTGGTGGAACTTTCTATCGTTTTCATAATGGAATGGATCTTCAGGCAAGTGTTGGAGATACTGTCCATGCAACAAAGGCGGGTAATGTTCAGTATGCAGGTTATTATGATGACGAAGTTGGCAATATCGTTACAATTTCTGATGGAATAGATAAAACTGCATATTTTCATTTAGATGACTGGTTAGTATCCCAAGGTAATTGGGTATATGAAGGCCAACCTATTGCACTTTCTGGGGAAACTGGTAATGTTGATGGTCCTCATCTACATTTTGAATACAGAAATCCTTCTACTAACCATCGTTTACATCCTCTTCAGGTTATGCCTTATGATGATTATTACTTACTTGATTGTGATTTGGTAGAGAATTTAGATATTAATTTTACTATTCAATTAACAATTGCTACTGACGAATTAGATATTGATAGTTTAGATTTTAATATCACCTATACAGATGGAGGTTCTTATTATGATGAGATCTTATCTGTTGATTATAGTGAAAAACAAAATATACCACTAATAAGTAATGATAATGATATTATTGTCCTTGATAATCATTGGGTAATGACTGTAACTCCAGAATATTGGATTCCAGGTAGTGCTGATGATTATACGATTACCTTTAACTTTCAACCCAATCAATCAGGTGTTAAAGCTTATACTGTAGAAGCTGATATTTATGCAGCAAATGGTTCGTGGGATGGAGGTTTGGATTTAGAAATGCTAATTCCATCAAACTCAATTAATCCTGATTCACAGATAATGCTAGTGGACAAAATAATGAATAGTTATCCAAATCCATTTAATCCGGATAGAACAGGAACAAAAATCTCTTACAATCTTTCTCATAAAACCGAAAATCCAAAGATTGAAATATACAATATTCGTGGTCAAAAAGTAAAAACTCTGCAACTTAGCAATAAACCTGGCAAAGGAGAAGTAGTCTGGAATGGAACAAATATGCAGGGACAAAATTTAAGCCCCGGAATTTATCTTTACAAAATGATAAATAATGGTAAAAGTGTGGATACAAAAAAAATGCTATTACTTAGCAAATAATCGGAGGAAATATGCTAAATAACACAAGAAAATATAAAATATCGTTCATACTCATATTCATTCTGTTTATGAGTAGTATCTGCTTCGCAGAAACAGACTTAGAGAAAGCCACAAGAGATCAGTTAATGGAAATTATTAATGATGAACAAGTTGTTAATGATTTCATGAATGAATTTTCAAAAGAAAATTTTAAAAGAATATCTCACAAACCCATCTCGAAAAATTTACGAGAAACCTCTGCAGTAGAGATGTATATAATCACTATTGATGAATATGTAAATGCCTTTAATCAATTTGCAGAGCTAAAAAACAAAGAAGGTATAAATACAGAGGTAGTATCTACGACCGACATTGGAAATTCACCGGTATCAATTCGACTTTGGTTGAAAGAAATGAAACAGCAGAATGATTCATTGACGTATGTCCTTATCGGTGGAGATGAAACAGCCGTTCCTGTTAAAGATTTTAAATATTATGACTGCGGTGTTGATTCTTGTAAAATTGCTACCACGGATTTTTATTATAGTAATGTTCTCTCTAAATGGCCCTTGGATGATAATATTTACTATATTGATCCACATACGGATTTGTATGTTGGACGTGTTCCTGCGAGATGTGAAAAGGAAGTTGCAATGTTCACAGACAAATACATTTCATACAGATATAAATATACCCAATATACGGATGCAATGACATTTATCGCTACAAATATTCAAAAGATAAAAAATGCTACAGCAGATAACACCATGATCGATAATATTGCCTCGCATGTTCCTGACCATATCTCCAAAGATATGATCTACACTTATGACCTTATAGATACCGTGAATGGATGTGCACAACCGGTAGTTGACGAACTGAATAATAGAGATTTCAGTTTTCTTTATTTAGAATGCCATGGTGGTGATGCCTACTGCATTTATAATTCGGAATATGATGATGATTCGACTTGGGTTTGGAAGAGTTTTGGACCTAATAAACGAAATGATATTACAATAAACACAAGGCGTGTATCAGAAGGAGGAGGGTGGTATAATGATCTCACCGGAGATTCAACAGATTATTATTATGCATCTCCTCCGGAGAAATATTGGCAATTAGAGGATAATGTGCCCAATACCCTAGGTCAAAATTATGTTACCTGGATTTCTTCTTGTTTTACTACGGATTTACTTCATTATCCAAGCCTATCCCAAGCAGTTCTTCGTGATACTTTGGGTGAAATTATTCAAACACATCATTATCCAGCGCAAGCCGGAGACGGTCCGATAAGAATTCACGATTCCGAAATTCCGGAATGGGAAGAGAATCGTGTGCAGTGTATTTCCGAAGCCTTCTTTAATGAATTTGGCGGACCTGTTGCATTATATACCTCCTCCTGTCTTGATTATCCTTACTTGACTTATTTACTGGTTCAAGAATATTTCGATATGCTCTTTGAATATAATTTGCATACGCTTGGTTTGTTAACAAGAGATTGCTGGAAAATATGGTTTCAATACTTTCAAAATAATCGAGTGCTTAAGGAGATTTATGTTGGTTACACTTTATTTGGCGACCCAAGTATGGAGATATGGTCCAAACAAGCAGAGAAACTGGTTACGATATGTAAGGGTGGCAATACTTTTAAAGCAATGGATTTCTCAGGAAATTCGGTTGCTGCCACCATTGTGGTTTTGGATGAAGACAAGAACATATTGGGAAGAGGAGAATCACCTTACACATATGCAGAAAGAATAAATGACGAATATATTATCACGTCCAATAGTCCTAATTACCTGCAATCCTCTAATACGTTTTCCAAATTGAGAAGTATAACCCCAAAAACCGAATCAACAATTACAAATATAAAACTTCAAAATTTCCCCAATCCATTTACTGCGGACACGGAGATAAGTTTTTCTCTGAAAGAACATTCGCATGTTAAAATAGTGATTTATAACGTAAAAGGTGAGCGTGTATCTACTCTTATGAATGAAAATCGTGATTCAGGAATTCACACTATCGGGTGGGATGCCATGGATTTGAGCGCCGGTATTTACTTCATAAAATTGATGGTTAATGACAAAGTTTCCGATATTCACAAAACAATAATTCTGCGATAAGATAAGCAGTATAAATTATAGACTCGAATGCATTACCTGTGTTCGAGTCTTTTTCGTATGAAAATAATCAACAGAATTTTGTATATAGTAATAATGTTCCAAACTGTAAACCGTAATCGCTTACAAATATCTTATCAATACCAAGATAAGAGAAAATACTTTCAAGAAGTATCGTTCCTGATAGCAGAACATCGGAACGGTGTGGATCAAAGGGAATAAGTCTTTCTATCTCTTTATAAGACAATTTTTTCCACAGATCTTTGAAATGAAGAACATCATCCAAAGTAAGAACCTGTTTGTGGACTTTTTCTGAAACCCATTCTTTCAAACCCTTTTTCACTGCAATAAGATTCGTTACTGTACCACCCACACCGACAACTTCAAAGGAAGAGGGGACATGTTTCTGGATCTTGGACTGTGCCAATATATCCTGACAAAAAGCATATTTTTCCTCATCATTATCAAAAAGATTGTTAAGTCTTCGAACTCCCATTTTTAAGCTAATTGAGAAATCCAGATCGCCATTTTTCACTATCACGAACTCAGTACTTCCACCACCAATATCAAAAATAATGAGATTCTCATGCTCATCAAATTCGTGCTTATTTGCGAGATAGATATAGTAGATTTCCTGCTTTTCTGAAAGAATATGATATTTCAAATTGTATTTATTCAGAAGCCAGTTGGCAAGCTGTGAAATATTTTTCGCTTCCCGCGAAGCAGAAGT
>JAUWPE010000161.1 GCA_030611765.1 Candidatus Cloacimonadota bacterium
TTGTGATAATTCAAAGAAAGGATTTTGAATGTGGAAATACTTAGTAACATTTCTCGCAATTTTAATTTTATCATCTTCCTTATACGCACTTGTTATCCCATTTTCAGAAAATGAAATAAAAACAGATAACAACCACTTGTCAGAGTTTGTCCGCATTAGCCCAGATGATTCACTTGCCTGCCCGCTTGCAACAGATGTCTGGCTCTGGCATAATGGGAAAAATCTATATGTTCTCTGGGAAGCAGAAATTGACGAGAACTTTGAAAAAGGAACCTTTGCTACTAATGATAAATATGTAGATGCAGATTTCCTCCGATTGCAAATCATTACTGATGTAAAAAATTATTATGCTTATATGTTCTATGCATTCCCGCTGGGCAGTAAATATGATGGGATTCGTAATTCAAATTTGAATATTGATTCTAATTGGAACAGCACTTATGAATATGAAAACGATATTTCCAACAATTTGTGGAAATGCTTGATGACTATCCCTGTTAAGGATTTGCGTTTTTATGGAAAATCGCCTTATGATTGGAAAATCATCCTGACGCGTCATATTTATAAAGATGATGAATTTTATTCGGTGCCGTATGGAACTACAAAAATGAAAAAAGACTATTTCAGAAAAGCAAAAGATATCACCATAAAAGAAGAAATCACCAAAAGCAGAAATTATCGTTTTAGACCTTATACTATTATCAACTATGATGCAATGGATAAAGATATTTCATTTGATTGGGATAATGTTGGTCTGGATTTCTCTTTCAACCCAAGTTTTTCTACAAAAGTAAAATTAAGTATAAATCCGGATTTCTCTGATGTGCCGATGGATACAGAACAAGATATCTATAATATGCGATTTGCTCCAACTTATCAGGAAAACCGTTATTTCTTTATTGAAGATCTGGATGTTTTTGGAGTTGGAAACAATAATAACGGTGGTGAGCAGGTTTTCTATTCCAGACATATTATGCAACCGATATACGCTTTCAAAATTACTGGCAATGCGACAAACTATTCGTATGGTTTCCTCTCTGCATTAGATAAGAAAGTAACCACAGATGGCGAAGTTACTAATCCTGATGATTTATATAATATGATTGCCTACAAACAAAAAGGAGAGAATTTCAATACTCAGTTTACTCTGCTTAATAGAATGAATAAAGATTATCATAATGAGGTGCTTCATATTCAGCCGAACTGGGAATTTATTAAAAATCATTCTTTGTGGGCTAATGTAAACCTTTCATTAAGGCGAAAAGAGAATGATATTGAAAAAGGATATTATGGACTTTTCGGGTATAACGGACAAAAAGCTGACATTGGTTGGGGACTTTGCCTTGCTAAAGTTAGTAAAAACTATGCACCTGACATGGGTTGGATAAATGTAACTGATCTATACGCATACAACTTAAATGCCTGGCAAAATAGCGAACCCAATAAAAAATTTCTAAAAAAATATGGCTGGTCATTCTGGTTGCATAAAGCTGCAAAAAATAAATCAAATGATTTGCTTGAACAAAATGGCGGAATAAATTTCTGGTTTAATACTCCACAGAAGATAAATTGCTGGACTAATTTCAATATGGGAAAGGAAGGTTATGAAAACAAAATCTATAACTGGTATAATTTATATTTGGGTGGAAAATGGTATAAACTTGATGCATTTGCCTTTTGTATTGCTGGCAGTATCGGTAAAACTCTAATCTATGAATTATCAGAAATTCATAACAAGGTAAGTTTAGATTTAGATCTTTGGGGAAAAATCAGCCAATATTTTTCATATGATATCAGTGCCACATTGAAAAAATATTTAGATATTCCCACAGATGCGGACTTGGATGATGAATATTGGATTGGTAATGCCGGCTTTAATATAAACCTTTCCAATAATCTGTCTTTTACAAATGGCTTGCGATTTAATAATTATGAATATAAAGACCGAACAATGCATCTTGGCTTCTTCTCCAATTTCCGATGGGAGTTCAAACCTGACTGTAATTTGTATCTTGGCTACAAAACTGCGTCTAATGAAATTGACCAAAAATTAAAGAGTGATTACAAACAGACATATATGAAAATCAGTTATACTTTTTAGGAGAACGGGAGAATGGAAAACGGAGAATAGAATATTTGACAAAAAATTTCTCTTTTTTTCACTTAGCCCATAAAAGACGATATAATACAAAGGTATATGCGAGGATATAATGTTAAATTTTCATGTTTTAATTGAGAAAGAAGGTAATATATATTCTTCTTTGTGTCTTGAACTAAATGTTGCTTCACAAGGAAAGAGTATTTCTGAAGCAGTTAAAAATATAAAAGAAGCAGTTGATCTGTATATTGAGGATGTAGTAGAATCTGGTGATGAAAAAGATTTTATTCCCAGACAAGCACCACCAGAAGAATGGATTAAATACTTTGAAGTTGAGTACAGGTCTCTCAAGACAAAATTGCTCAAATCAAAAGAAAAGAAATGGAATTTGAATGAGTTAGTTTATGGATAGAAGGTTGTTGAGTATTGACTCCCAGACTGTTGAGAAAATACTTCGCTTCTATGGATTCAAGTTATCAAGGCAGAAGGGCGATCATCAACAGTTACTAGGATTTGTTAAAGGTAGAAAAAGTCGTGTTACAGTGCTTGCAAAACAGAAACATTTTGCTCCTAAGACAATTAAGTCAATGATTCAACAATCAAATCTATCAGAACAACAGTGGATTGATTATATCTCAAAGTAAAATTGTCTAACCCTCTGATTGCTACCCGATAGTAGATAGAATGTTTATGTCATAATCAAAACATTTAAGGAACTTTCCTCTAAAAGCGGATAATCATGTATGTTTCCCAACAAAAATGCATAGAATAATTTCAGCATCCAATTTTATTGGTTTAGATGAGTAGATTCCCACAAATATAACTCTTTCAACGGCTTTTTCTTCCTTTTGCATGATGCATTATTTGAAAGTTGACATCTTTTGGTAAGTTTTTCTATAGACCTAAAATCAATCCGTGTTCATAAGAAGAAAGGGGCTCACATGAAAGTTTTAATAGTTGACGACGAAAAAAATATTCGCAGAACACTTTCAAATATTTTAGAAGACGAGCATTACAAAGTCATTACAGCTGAAAGTGGCGAAATTGCATTAAATATCTTATCAAATGAAATTATTGATTTAATGCTTCTTGATGTGAAACTGCCGGGTATGGACGGCATCGAATTGCTTAAAAAAGTAAGGAAGGATTATCCAAATTTAGATATCATCATGATATCCGGGCACAGCACAATAAAGACTGCTGTTCAGGCAGTAAAAATAGGAGCTTATGACTTTTTGGAAAAACCACTTTCCTTAAACAAAATTATCATCTCTGCAAAAAATATCGCTGAAAAAAGAAAACTGTATCAGAAATTTCAGCAGGAATCAAAAAAATTAGAATCCCACTACAAAATGATCGGCATCTCGCCGGAATTTGAGAGGGTGAGAACTCTTATTGAAAAAGTCAGCCAAACGGACAGCAAGGTTCTCATTCGTGGGGAAAGCGGCACTGGAAAAGAACTTGTTGCCTTTGCAATTCATAATCAAAGTGCAAGAAGAACCGGACCCTTTGTGAAATTTAATTCTGCTGCGATTCCAAATGAACTTGTAGAGAGTGAATTATTCGGATACGAGAAAGGAGCATTTACTGGTGCAGAAAAGCTTAAACTCGGCAAACTTGAAATGGCAGATGAAGGCACTCTGTTTTTAGATGAAATTGGCGATATGAATCTAAATGCTCAGGCAAAAATTCTTCGGGTTATTCAAGAAGGAAAATTTGA
>JAUWPE010000017.1 GCA_030611765.1 Candidatus Cloacimonadota bacterium
GCTTCTGCATCAATGAATGCTTTGTTCACAGTGTATTTTGCATTCTTATTATATGTGTAAATTCCGTTCATGATCGGATTTATAAGGGTAATTCCATAAAGCTTTGCAAGACTTTCCATGCCGGTTAGTTGATATGCTTTCATAGCGCTCACAGTTCCGCCCGGATTATCCATAAGTGAGATCGCAATTTTATGATCTTTAAGTATTTCTATCACTGCTGCTACAAGATTCGGATGAGTTGTGATCGCTCTATCGGGAGGGTATGCGCCCAGAAGATTGGGCTTCAGAAGCACAGATGAGAGTGAGTTTAGCGTGGGATAGAAATCGGTTTCAGTGAAAATCGAATCTACAACATCTTTGATCCTTGGAATGTCATAAGTTGAACATTTCTTAGCAATAACTTTGTACATAGGTTCCTTTAAGTTTGTGAACTGTGCGGAAAGAACATTGCACCATTTGGAATAATGTAGCAAGAGAACTCTTCGCCTTCTTTTTCTTTTATGAATTCGAGTCCATCTTCGACAGAATTTATGGGAGTAAAATGCACTGCTTTGACAAGTTTGGGGTCCATAGAACTCACAACAAGAATATCAGCTTCCTTCAGCAATCTGCCTGTAGCGAATGCACGATGTCCGCCGATCTGAATATTTTTTTTATCCATCCGAAGTAGTTCATCGATAGAATGTGCATTGCGTAGCTGTTTTTCCATTTCATTCTGCCCAATATTCTCCTGGCATTCAGTTAGAAGAATGACAGTACCTCCTTCTTTTACCAGTTCAAATGTATTGTTCAATGCTTTCTGGGATTGATAAAAATTTATATCCTTCGGATAGCCGCCAACAGATACAATAAGCGCATCTGCTTTTTGTGAATATTTTACAGAGTTATGTTCTATAAAGAAGTTCACTCCCTCAAGAAATGCATCATCGAGCGCTCCAGCGAAGCATTGAACGAGCTCCTTCTTATGATTGAGAACAGCTTGCAAAGTGAAGTCCACACCGACTATTGCAGCGGCTTCAGCCATTTCAAGATGAATCTTATTGCTGTCTTCAATGTTACCGAGCTTTGCATAATCATGAACGATATTTGAGTGATTATGACGAATGGTTTCGTACCCGCAAATACCCGGCAGGATTGATTTTCTTCCTCCGCTAAATCCGGCAAAATAATGCGGACTGATCACACCTAGAGTGATGAGAAAATCAGCATCAGCAACCTTCTTATTTACGAGTAGCTCATTGCCGGAAACCATCATGCCAAGATTTACTAGATCACCAGTTCTGCAGTCATGATTTTCTATAGGGAAATTATCAACAGCCCAATCTCCGTAATGATATCTCATCTCGGATTCAGTCATTTTTCTGTGTGTGCCGTTTGCAATTACACAATTAATTCTTTCACGGGGAAAATCATAAGAAAGCAGTTCCCTGAGAAGTGTTTCCAGCATAAGTGCGAATGGGCCGGGACGAGTAATATCGCTTACAATAATGACGATATTTTTAGGATTTTTCTTTTTAAGCATCTTCTGTAAAGAAGGACTTCCAATAGGGGATTCCAGTTTTTCCCGAATGAGCTTTTTGGGCTCTGTATGTGCATCGATATGTTCCATTCCAAGAATTCCTAACATATTATTTTCAGGAATTTCACACTTTTTGTATTCTTTTCCATATTTTAATTTTATATTCATTTTATCCTTATCAATGTGCGTCATACCAGCTTTTACCATAACCGATATCAACCTTTATAGGAACGATGCCGGTATACTCTTTCGGTAGCACATTTTCCATTTCTTGTTTTATTAATTTTTGATAACAATCTATTTTATCCTTTCTAATCTCAAAGACCAGTTCATCATGAACTTGGATAATCATCATTATCTCATCTTTTTTATTAAATATCTTACCGTAAAGTGCATTCATTGCGATTTTTATCATATCTGCTGCAGTACCTTGAATTGGCATGTTTATTGCCATACGTTCTTCATTTGCCTGCACATTTCTGTTCCTGCTATTGATGCCCGGAAGGTATCTCCGTCTATTAAAAATGGTCTTAACATATCCTTTATCATGAGCGAATTTTTTTGTTGATTCAAGATAGTTATACACATCTTTGTAAAAGAAAAAATAGTTATCGATAAATTTCTGTGCTTCTGCCCGGGAAATGCCAAGATCTTCTGATAATGAGAATGCACCCATTCCGTAAATGATACCGAAGTTTATGACCTTTGCCTGTCTTCTCTGATCGGGATTAATTTCTTTTTCATCGATTCCAAAAATCGTAGCAGCAGTTTGTGAATGTATATCTTCACCTTTATTGAAGTTCTCGATCATTTTTTGGTCCTTTGAGAGCAATGCAACAATGCGGAGTTCGATCTGTGAGTAGTCGGCAGAAAGGATAAGATGGTCGCTTTTTTCCGGGATGAAACCCTTTCTCATCTCTCTGCCGATCTCAGTTCTGATCGGTATATTCTGCAGGTTTGGATTGGAACTTGAAAGCCGCCCTGTTGCTGTAACAGTCTGATTAAAAGAAGAATGTATGCGGTTAGTTCTGCGATTGATTAGTTTTGGGAAGGCATTAATATAGGTTGATTGCAATTTTTTTAACTGCCTGTAATCAATGATATCCTGAGCAAGCTCAAAGGTTCTGCTCAATTTTGTAAGCACCTCAATATCAGTCGAATAGCCGGTTTTTATCCGTTTGATGACCGGCATTCCCATCTTATCAAAGAGTATTTCTGAAAGCTGCGATGGTGAATCAATATTGAAGGTTTCACCTGTTTTATAATAAATCGTATCCTGCAACTCTTCGAGCTTCTGATACAGCTCTTTTGATATCCTCTTGAAGATATCTATATCGATATAAATGCCGTTTCTTTCCATTTGTGCAAGTGCTTTCACCAGCGGCATTTCAATATCATAAAAAAGTTTTGAAAGCTCGATTTTATCTATCTGGGTTTTAAGTTTTCCCCAAAGAAGAAAGGTAATGTATGCATCTTCTGCAGCGTATTCTGCCGCAGTTTCGATCTCAGCCTCTCCAAACTGGATTTGATTTTTCCCTTTGCCGATTATGTCTGCGATGGGTATCATTTTATGCTGAAGATATTTCATGCTGACTTCATTCAGGTTGTGACGGTGTTCTTCAGGAGCAAGCACATAAGATGCGATCATAGTGTCAAAATAAAGATTATGAATTTCAATGCCATCATTTTGAAAAACCATATAATCAAACTTGATATTATGCCCGATGAATTTTCTTGAAGAATTCTCTAAAATTGGTTTGAGCTCAGCCAGCACTCTGCTTTTATCGAGTTGTTTTCCAAAAATATGTCCGACAGGGATGTAATATGATTTTTCATCATTCACACAGAAAGAGATACCAACAATACGTCCATCAATTGGATTGCGGGAATCTGTTTCGAGGTCAACAGCGATAAATGTAGTATCTTTCAGCAGAGATACAAGGTCAGAGAAAGATTTCTCAGTATCCACTATCCGCCAGCTGGCGGAAAATTCCTTCTTTTTGGGCTGCTCGATCTCTCCACCAAAATGCTTCATAAAGGCATAAATTTCGTAACGAGCACAGAAATCTTTTAATGCATCAGAAAAAATATCCGGCGTTTTCATGGAATCAATATTGATATCGATGGGAACATTATTATCGAGAATTACAAGTTTTTTAGAAAGCCGTCCTTGATCTGCATACTCAGTAATATTGTTCTTTATTTTCTCAGAAGTTATCTCATCAGCATGGCTGATAATTTCTTCGAGATCGCCATATTCCTTAATGAGCTTTGCTGCTGTTTTCGGTCCAATCTTTGGGATTCCGGGCACATTATCTGATGAGTCTCCGGCGAGAGCTAAAAGATCGACAATTTTTCCGGGTGGAACATCAAATTTTTCCTCAACCTCTTCAATGCCGATGAATCTGTCTTTTGAATGATCATATAATTTAACATGTTCGTCAACAAGTTGATATAGATCTTTATCGGTGGATACAATTACAATATCGTGCTCATTATCGTAACGCTCTGTCAGTGTGGCAATTATATCATCTGCCTCGTAGCCAGCTTTGGATAGTTTGGCAATGTTCGATAGCTTAACCATCTCAAGGATCGGCTCAAGCTGTTCGACCAGGTCTTCAGGCATTTTATCCCGCGTTGCTTTGTATTCTTTGTAGGTTTTATGACGAAAGGTTGGTTCCCGCTCATCAAAAGTTATCACAAAATATTTCGGTTCAAAACGCTCAAGTAAGGATATGATCGTTCTCAAAAAACCGAAGATCGCACTGGTGTTCTCGCCCTTTGAATTGATAAGTGGGCGATTCTTGAAAGCAAAATAAGAACGATATATTATGGCTGTTCCATCGATGACATAAATTGGTTTTTTCATACGAACATTTCCTGAGTGCTTCTCCGAAGTGTCAATAATAAATTGACAAAAATTACTCAACTGAAAATACATCAATCAATATAATTATGATAATTAAGAGATATTTAATAATAATTTTGATGCTGTTCTTTGGCTCTCAGCTTTGGGCGAAAGAATATACTGTGTCTTACCTGAATTCCACGCGCAAGGACCATCTGTCGGTTATGGAGATCGAGGGTAGGAATTTTCTGAACCTTTATGATCTTGAACGTATCTTTGATGGTTCTATTAAAACAGATCAGAAATCACAAACCATTGGTCTTATTACATTTGAGAAAAAGTGCGATTTCTCTTTTTTCAATAATTGGGTACGTTTTGGCAAACATAGCTACAATCTTCACGATGATATTCAGGTCATCAACGGATTCTTTTATGTTCCGGACTATTTTCTTAACCTCTGTGCTGATAAATTTTTCCCTGATGAAGTCACACTGGATGACGGTTCGATCATAATAAATTTTTCCTCTATGCAGAAATATCTTATAAAGACAATTGTGCTCGATCCCGGTCATGGGGGGAAGGATCCTGGTGCCGTGGGACGGATCATCGGATTGAAAGAAAAGGATATTGTGCTTAATATAGCGAAAAAAGTGAAAGCTCACCTCGAGAAAAATCTCGATGTGAAAGTACTTCTTACACGGCATGATGACAGGTTTGTATCTTTGGGCGACAGAACAGATTTTGCCAATAAAAACCAGGCAGATATTTTTGTCAGCATTCACTGCAATGCGGCGTATAACACAAAAGCGAATGGCTCAGAAGTATATTATCTTTCCACTGCACAAACTCATGAAGCGCGAGCTGTTGAGGCAATGGAAAATGAAGTTATCAAGTTTGAAGACAAGGAGAGTATATCCCGTTACACTGATCTTGATTTTATTCTCTATGATATGCGCCAAACTGAATATCTGAATGAGAGCAGTGAACTTTCAGAAATGTGCCAGAAGCAGCTTGTCAATACACTCTCCACAAAAAATAATGGCGTGCGCCAGGCAAATTTCTATGTACTTCGCGGTGCATTTATGCCGGCAGTGTTAGTAGAGGTTGCCTATCTTTCAAACAAATATGAAGAGAAAAAACTGCTTTCTAAGGATTTTCAGGAAAGAGCTGCAAAAGCGATCTACACGAGCATTAAGCAGTTTATAAATAAATACGATAAGATGAATTAAATTTTTGTCAGGAGAAAAAACATGAAAAAATTATTTCTGATTTTTATGATATGTTTCCTGCTTCTTACTTTTAATGTCTCTGCCAAATCAATGTTTGCGATCGGTTACATGGGTAGTGCTCCAACCACGGTAATTCTTTCTTATGATCTTCAGAATGGGGGAATTCAAAAACAGGAAATACTGAACATACCAAGTCATGAATGGGGTGCTTATGATATGTGCATTGAACCGGAAAACGAGCTCTTGTTCGTCTCTTTCAGGAGCAGTAATATTATCGAATTGGTCTATGCTTCCTTATTAACAAGCTGGGGATATGCAGAACTTTCCGGAATCTCGAATCCTGCGAGTATTAAATATAATTACGAAACAGAAATTCTTTATACACTTGAAAGAAATACCAATAAACTTTTCGAATATTCATGGAATTTTCAGGATACGTCTTTCACTCCGCTTATTGAACCACCTTATTATATGGAGCTTGATAATATCGTGAGCGGTCAGGATCTTGCTTTTGATGATCAAAACATGCTGCTTTACGCCGCTGATAGCTCTCAAACGCATGTTCATTATTTTTCTGCGTATGACCTATCCCATTCAGGAAGCGTAGAAGTTGACCAAAAACCAACCTCGATTGCAATTGATGATGGAAAATATCTTTATGTTGCTAGTAACAGCTACGGTTCAAAGATCCTTCAATATGATCTCAATTCCTTATCCGTTCGCTCCTACGCACTTTCTGCAGGTAGCTATGTCATAAAGTTAGCAGTTGACAAGCTCACTGGAAATTTATTTGCGTCTTTGAGTACAACATCAGGTATAAATAAAATTCTTGTATTTAATGATCTTCTTGAGGAGCTCTATGTACTTGAAGATGAAGAATTAGTCTATCCTTCCGGAATGTGTGTACCTGATCAAGATATCGGCTACAATCCCTTTGATGTTCAAAAAGATGATGGCATTTTCACATGGATAGCTCCAAACAGTGTGATGCGCTATACTATCTCATTTAAAAATTTGTTGAACTATCAATTAGATAATGTGCTTATTACAGATTGGCTGCCGACAGATCAGCATATATCAATGCATAATATGAGCTCTGACGGTGTTTATAATCAGCAGGAGCATACTATTACGTGGAATATCGGAAATCTGCCTGCAGGTGGAGTTGAAGAAGAAGTTTGGGTAGAGGTGAGAGTGCTTTCCTGTATTCAAACTCCGGACATACTCATCAATTATTGCACAATTGGAAATGATATTGTTACCACGACAAAGTATATTCAAACTCTTGTAAAAAGTGCAACTCCTGTCACACAATCCTATTTTGATCCGAATCCATATATTCCTGCATTGGGTCCGAACGTAGGCGTTGCACACTTAAACTTTTCATATGAAGATTCACCAATAACACAAGTGAAGATTTACGATATATCTGGCGAATTAGTTCTTGAAGATACGGATTTGAGTTCTAATGAGGTAACCTGGAACGGAAAAAATGGAGCTGGCGAATACGTATCGAATGGTGTGTATTTCATGATCGTGGAAAATAAAGCTGGCGAAAAAGCTGTCATTAAAATTGCAGTACTTCGGTAAAATAAATGTGCAGTTATCTTGACATTATTATCAGCAAATAATATGAAATATTATAAGAGGTTTATATGAAATTTTATAAAGTATTTATGGTTGGCGTGTTACTGATATTGTTCCCCTCATTTTTATGTGCACAAAACACTGATTCACTAATTATGAAAATTGATGAAAATACCTACAAAATAGATAATATCAAAATCGATATTGCCAACAGAGAGATCACTTTCCCAGCAGAATTTAATATGAATAGGGGAATTATCGAAACGATTCTCGTCGGTCCACAAGGGCATCTTCACGAAACAATTATAAAAACAGATGCTCTCCCTGCATATATCCAGACTTCGCTATTGCTTCTCGGATTGGAATGCGGACAGAACATGGAACTTGGCGATTATGACACAATGCCTGAAGGAGATTCTTTGCTTGTATATGCGATCTGGAATGATACTCTAGGAATTACACACGAAGAACGAGTCGAGCGGTTAGTGTGGAATATTCCTCAGAAACGTGAAATGCTGAAAACTCACTGGATATTCCTTGGCTCAAAGATCGTTAATGGACAATTTATGGCAGGTCTCGATCAAAATATTATGAGAACATATCATGATCCTTTTACGATAATCCACAGTCCGCTTCCTACCATTACGGATGATACATTTTATGAAGCAAACAAAAACATAGTTCCTGAAAAAGGAACAAAAGCAACGATCAAGATAAAAGCATTAGATTAATTATTGGAGGATATGCATGAAACGATTTTTTTTAATTATAATTATGACACTTATTGTTGTTTCTTTCAGCCATGCAGAAATTGATCTCTCATTAGCTCATGAGATGGAACATTCAATAAAGATCGGTTTGCAGTGGCTTGTGGAGCAGCAGGAAGATAACGGAAGCTGGCAATACTATCCTGCGATCACTGCTCTCACCGTCATTGCAATAATAAACAGCAATCCGAACATAAGCTATCAGTTCGAACCCGTAGTAAAAGGACTTAGCTTCATTGCAAGTTGTGCAAAACTCAATGGCTCTATCTATACTGATAATATGCCAAATTACAATACCTCCATCTGTTTGATGGCACTTAAGGAGGCAAACGATCCTCAATATTATGATATCATCGACAGAGGAGAGAAATACCTGCTCGGACTGCAAATAGATGAGGAAGAAGGTTATTCGACAGACAGTTTATATTATGGCGGTGTTGGGTATGGGGGTGATCAGCGACCTGATCTATCTAACCTGCAATGGGCTCTGGAAGCAATGCTCGAGCGTGAACCGGTTTATACGGATGAGCTTGAACTCAATAAGAAAGAAATTATCAATATTGAAGAAAAGAAGCTCTTTTTTGATAAAGCGATAATTTTTCTGCAGCGTTGCCAGAATCTTGAAGAGTATAATCCGGAATCATATTCTGAAAACGATGGAGGATTTATGTACGAACCCGGTATAAGTAAAGCCGGCGGTTCAACATCATACGGAAATATGACCTATGCCGGACTGAAAAGTATGATATATGCAAAGCTTGATAAAGAAGACCCGCGCGTACAGGCAGCGTATAACTGGATAAGCAATCATTTTGTGGTAGAAACAAATCCGTTACTTGGCAATCAGGGACTTTTTTATTATTATCTCATGATGGCAAAAGCGCTCACTGCCTATGATACTGATATTATTGTCGGAGACGACGGCATCCAGCATGACTGGAGAGCTGAACTGGCAAACCAGCTTATCAAAATACAAAATGAAGAGGGCTGGTGGCAAAATGAGAACGGCAGATGGTGGGAAAATAATAAAGTACTTGTGACAACCTATTGCATCATCAGTCTCGAAGAGATTTTAAAAGGATAACCGATGTTGGCTTCATTCTATGCAACATTCAAAAACAAGCAAACCTATTTTATCCGAACAGAAAATTGCACATTTTCTACTTATTTTTCACAAATAGTTGACAAGCCCGTAGATTTTTCTTTACAAGATTTTTGCAAAAAATGTAAAGTATGCATTGATGCATGTGAAGTGTCTGCGATATCATGTGATGCAGAACCTTCATATAATATAGAGTGTTTCAAATAATCCAGGAGTTAAACGCTGGGCTGTTGATGTTGATAAATGTTACATGTTTTGGGTTGAAAATGGCGGCGGATGTTCAAGCTATATTGCAGCGTGTCCCTTTTCGAAATAATATGGAAAAATTTAAAATGCACACAGATCAATTAATGTCTCAAATAGGCATATTTTTGGATACTACTTTCTTAAATAGGTTTCCTAAAAAAAATAAAATTAAAAGGAGAACAGGATGAAAAAACAAATTCTATTAATATTTTTTGGAATTATTATTTCATTGGGTTTAACGCTATCATCTGTGTTGGCAGATGATCTGATAGACCAAGCCAAGGAGTTGCTTGAGAAATATTCAACAGCACCTCCTCCCCCTGAATTGACTGATCCCGGTAACTGGAATGAAATAATGCAATCAAAACAAGCTGGACCAATGGTAAATTGTATGCCTCATTATTATAGTTGGGTTGGTAGAGAAATTACAATTTGGGGTAACGTACATTGGGGTGATATCTCATCCGGAAACTATGAATGGGATCTTGGTGATGGAAATATTCTGACAGGTGTTGTTGAAGATGCTCGATATATTGCCGTAACACATACCTATACTACTGGTGGTATAAAAACTGCCACATTAACAGTGACTGATGACGATGGCCTAATAGATGTTGATCAAGCAACAATTGATGTAATTCCAATTGTGGATAAGCAACAGCGGATTAATGCTGCTATTGAAGATGGTATGCGCTGGTTGTATTTGAACCAAAGTGCAAATGGCTGGTGGTATTCATCTAATGATGACTATGGAATGGGTTCAACAGGATTAGCAGTATTAGCGTTTGAAGAGAATGCTCATCATGGTAATGACAATCCTGATGAAGATATTTATGCTGAAACTGTACAGCTCGGTTTGGATTGGATTTTAAATACCTACGGTCGCACTGTTCCCATTGGTGAACAATATGCAGGTAATCCAGATACAGATGGAGATGGTATTGGTATATATTTTAGTGATTGGCCAGCAGCTTATGAGAATGGAATTGCAATTTTAGCAATTGCAGCAAGCAATCAGGCGGATAGTGTTGTTGCAAGTGGTACTCTTGCTGGAATGACATATTACGATATTATGGAAGATGCTATGAACTGTATTGCATGGTCTCAAGCAGATAGCACAGCTGGAAATTACCGTGGTGGCTGGCGATATAATGCTTATAGTGCAAATAATTACGGTGATAGTGACAATTCTGCTGTCCAGTGGCCCGTGCTTGCTCTTGTTGCAATTGAAAAAAATATGCCAACTATTCATACTCCACTATGGGTTGGAACTGAACTTGCATATTGGTTAGATTACAGTCAAAGTGCTGACGGCGGATTTGGATATACTTATGCTGGTAATTGGGATAACAATGTGAAAACTGGAGCAGGTATGGCAAGTCATTACTACATGGGTACACCAATCACAGATACTGCTATTGTAAATGCACTAAATTTTTTGGATTCTCACTTCTATGATACCTACGATGATGAATGGATTGGTGAAATGTTAGGTGGAAATTATTATGCTCTTTATGGCTTCAAAAAAGCTATGGAATTCTATGACATAACAATATTTGGTACCGCTCCAATAGATTGGTATGAAGAGATTTCAGATTACCTTCTTGATAATACCTCTTACGGACAAAATACTGATGGTTCCTGGCCCGGTGGAACTTATGCTATTACCTGGACAGCAGGAACAACTCCTACTTCAATATTAGTATTAACTCGTGGTGTAGTTCAATTACAACCCATAGCAGTTATTAGCTCTTCTAATCTACCTCAACCAACTGATACTCCGATTGCTTATTCAGGTGCAAATTCATATCATCAAAATCCTGAGGAATTTATTACTCAATGGGAATGGGACTTTGATGCAAGTAATGGTCTTGACTGGGATAATCCTGATGCTATTGGTGAATTTGTAACATGGGAATATTCTGTGGAAGATACTTTTGAAGTAACTTTGCGTGTTACTGGTAGTGACAGTTTAACAGATACAGATGTACATTTTACAATAGTAGATAATGGTGTAATTCATGCTCCAATTGCAGATCCAGGTGGTCCTTACTTTGGTGAAGTTGGTGAAACTATAACATTGGATGGCTCTGGCTCTTATGATCCGGATGGTGGTGATATCATACTCTACGAATGGGATACAGATGGCGATGGACAATATGATGATGCCACCTGTGAAACAACAGATGTGTTATTTGATAATTTGTACTCTGGTCTTATTGGTCTAAGAGTCCATACAGCAAATGCTTGTTCTGATTCAACTGCTCCAAAATATGTTACATTATGGACATCAAATGTTGATCTTGAATTAACAGAAAACAATGTAACAGTATCAAATCTTCATCCTGCTGAAGGAGATGTAGTATCTTTTGAAGCTACCATTGAATGCTATACTGAAGGTAGTGCTACTGTTGGTGAGTTTGTTGTTCGTTTCTATGATGGCAACCCAACAATAATAGTCAATCCAATCGGATCATTTACTATTGGACCAATGGGAAATGGTGATACTGAAACAGTTTCTCTGAATTGGACTATGCCGGATACACTTTCTCATGATATTTATATTCATGCGGATGCCGATTACGATATAGAAGAGTATAATGAAGATAACAACCAAGTTATAGTGGAGCTTGGAACTGCTGAACCAGCTGACGAACCTTATTTTAGTCCAAATCCATATAATCCTGATACTTATAGTTCATATCCTGGCACAATTTATCCAAACTTTGATGACCCCACAAATCCTATAACCAAACTGAGAATATACGACATAGCAGGTGAACTGGTTAAAGAACGCGAGGATGTTGGCTCCATCATTGAACCAATAAAGTGGGATGGTAAAAACGAATATGGCGACTTTGTCGCAAATGGTGTTTACTTTATCATCGTTGAAAACCAAGCTGGTGAGAAAAAGATAATCAAAGTAGCGATATTACGCTAGGAAAGGAGATAACAATGAAAACATATAAAATAATCAAAACATTACTTTCTTTCGTAGCAATACTTGGACTATTCACTTCCCTTGTTTTTGCAGAGGAAGATTTTGCAGGTGGACAGGGAGGTGCTTTCCTTAGAATTCCCGTTGGCGCTCGTCCTGCCGGTCTTGGGAATGCCTTCACTGCTATTGCTGATGACGGCTCTGCTCCCTTCTTTAATCCCGCAGGTCTCTGCCAGATAAAAGGCACACGCCTTGGTGCAATGTACAATGTTATGAGCTTGGACAGAATGAATTATCAGGCATCTATCATTGTTGGCAGCAGTCGTAATGCAGCTCTGGCAGTTACCTTCAATAGTATTGGAGTGAACGATATTATTGAATGCCTGCCTGGTCAGGGTCCAAGCGGTGATACTTTCAGCTCCAATGATATGGTTCTGGGTATTTCTGCAGGTGGAAAGATCATACCTTTGCTCAGTTTTGGTGCTGGAGCCAAGTATATTATGCAATCCATCGATGAAAGCAAGGCAACTGGTTTCGCATTCGATCTTGGCACAATGGTAATGTCTCCTGTTTCCAGCGGACTGATAAAACAGATCCGCGCAGGTGCAAGTTTGCTAAACTTTGGTGGAACAATGAAATGGGACACTGATTCAGATCATGAAGATACAATACTTCCCATGCTGCGTCTCGGCGCTTCTGCAGATCTTAAGCTCACCTCTTTTGATGTGATCGGTACTGCTGAAGTTTCTCAGTCTCTTGAACGTGAAGGCGATCAGAAAAATGATTTCAAATTACACCTTGGCGTAGAGGGTTGGCTTGCAAATTTATTTGCTGTACGTGCCGGTCTTGATGGAGAAGATTTCACAATGGGCGCTTCTATCCTGTTTGGCAATTTCCGCTTCGACTATGCCTATACACCTGATTTTCTTGATGAAGGTGTAACTCATAAACTGGCAATTGATCTAGGTTTCTAATCTAAGAAAGTTAGTTATGATAACGGCTTTGTCCCGATTTATCGGGATGAAGCCGTTTTTCTTTACATCAATACTTGACAGCCGATTTTGTGGTGCTACATTATAATTTACTTAAATCGTTTTTTGAAAGACACATAGGGGGTGTTTGGTTTCGACAGGGATTCCGGAGGTAAGAATAGCATATCGGGCAGATTACCTATCCCGTTAAACCCGGTGATACTTAAATGTAAATGCAGATGAAAATCTAGCACTAGCTGCATAAAACATGCAACTCATTTGATAGGATGGTGCCATTGACAACCTATTGAATGCCGATTTTAATGGCTTAGATGCTGCGATGTCTATACACAGTGTTGAAGCTAATAGGCTTGGTTTCGGAAAGGTTTGTGCATTGTTCTTTCTGAAATGACCAAATAACGATGTTCTAAATATGTAGAATTTCTTACAGCCAAATCCTTGGACGCGGGTTCGACTCCCGCCACCTCCACCAGTCTTCGTTTTGAGCGAAGCGAAAAATGAAGACTGCAGCGGCGTAATCGCCAGCGGCGAATGAAGCCGTGCTGATCGACTATTTTTATTTTGCTCAAAACTTCGCCTCGGCAAGCCAACAGGAGTATTATGATGTACTATGTATATATTTCTGAAAAGTATCAATTTCCCAGATAATTACTATACTGGTTATACTTCAGATTTGAAATTTCGATTAGAAAAGCATAACAATGGGGAAGTAAAACACACAACGAAATACAAACCTTGGAAAATCAAGACATATATAGAGTTTGATAATAAAGAAAAAGCCCACTCATTTGAGAGATACTTGAAAAGCCATTCAGGGAGAGCATTTACAATTAAACACTTATAATTTGAGTGGAGCGAAAACGACCGCCTTTTTTGCATGCGGATACCCAGGCACGATCAGGGATGACGTCATTTATTTTATTGAATGTTTGAACATCCAAAGCATTGCGAAAAAGGGAACAATTAAATTTGCCCGTCCTGTGTAATTGCTTTGCACCACTTCGTGGATTACACAGGGCAAGCATTTAACGTCCTAAAGCTTTCGCAACGAGGGTTGGGGTAGCGACGGGTTTATCCCGTCGGTGTATGAGCATAATAAATAGACTCTTCGACTGGTCTTCATTTCATTACGCCCAATCCGCCAGCTGTCGAATCAGAGTGACAATCTTTATTTGTTTTGGTTCTACATTAATATTATTTCGTGTTTTTTCGTGTATTTCGTGGTTGATAATCTGTTAAGGATACTTTTGCAACATGGATGAAAATACCTTAGCTTAATCTCATCAAAACAAGCGAATTAATAGGAACACCAATATCCCTCGCTAATACTTCACATTTTACTTTGAGGAGGAAAAAAATCTCTCTACTTTCTTCAGATATACCTTCATAATTGCCCTGCCCCTTGCTGATGATCATATCAGCTTTATTGAAAATTTCTTTAAATTCCTCACTGCATTTAGAAAGAATAATTCCGGGAGTTGCAGAACCGGAAGATATTATCTCAGCGAATTTGTCTATTCCAGCACGTTTTGCATCCTTTTCAACCACATCATTAATAACAGGCGTTCCACGAACTGCATAAATCACTTTTTTATGAGCAAACTGCTCGATCAACAATCTGTCAAACACTGATTCGCCTGCATTATCTCCTATATAGAGAATTGTATCAGACCGTTCTAACTGACTTCTAAATAATTCATAATCGTTTATAGCAAATTCTTTATGAATGACCGTTTTAATTTCCGAGGGAATATCAAAATCATGATGGATCGCAAGGTCGATGACATTTCCTGCAATTGCCATTTTAATAGCAGTAAATAGGGGATCGATACTTTTTGCAATGATGTTTTTGCAGAACGCAACAAGCTGTAGCGCTTCATCCGTGTTTTGATTTTTGAGATTTTCGTAAGGGTCTTCTACACCAGAAATTTCTCTGATTTTACCATAAATGAATTCTCCAATTTCAGGAGGAGTTTTATCCAGAGAAATATCAGGAAAGAGCATTCCGACTTCATCAATAATTTGCTTTATTACTTTTTGGTCATCTGTAAATAATCTTGAAGCACGAAGCGCTTGTTTGACGAAACAGGGGAAGCATTCAAAATAGGTTTTCATTCAGTTCCTTTCTATTTAACATATCTGTCGAGTGATACCTGACAGCTCATACAATTATAAGTTTTGATTGATCGAACCATTGGGGAGCATATTATCGGGATGATATTGTCCGGTTTCTTCCATTTCATAACGTACACATTTTGACCAGTCACCTTTACAGTAGGTGAGAATCCATTTTTCATCCAGCTTACCTGCTTCAAAATAATACTTCATCGGGCAAACAGGATACCATTTGCATTGCGAATTTTCAGGTCTCTCTTTAAATATCATTTTATCAAAGTTTTACTTTATTACTTAAAATGTATTACATACATGTTGTGAGCAGGAATTGGAATAAAAGATTCTTTGTCAAAAAAATGAAGATTCTAATGTTGGAAAGTTAGAGAGTTGGAAGGTTGAAGTTATAAAATTATTGACATCAATACTGATGAATTAGATGAAATCTCAAAAAGGTAAGAATGAAAAATGATAGATTACATGTTTAAACCAATTGGGATAATTCGTACCCCTCACGTTGAGACTTCTCAAACACCCATACAACCTGTTTTTGCAAAGGGCATCCCGGGAACAGTCGAGGTTTTTCCTGAATATGTAGATGGGCTGATGGATCTGGATAAATTTTCACATTTATATCTTTTATATTATTTTAACAGGGCAAAAGAAACAAAGCTGAAAGTAAAACCATACCTGGAAGATGAGCTGCACGGTATTTTTGCTACACGAGCTCCGCACCGACCGAATAAAATCGGGATCAGCGTTGTGAAATTATTGAAAATTGAGAAAAATATTTTGCATATTGAAGATGTAGATATTCTCAACGGCACACCACTTCTGGATATCAAACCCTATATTGCAAGATTCGACACAAGAGATGAAGTGCGTTCAGGTTGGCAGGATGAGATACAAGATGATACTGCGGATGTGCGAGGAAAAAAAGATTATAAAGAATGAAATTCAACTTCTTGTTTAATTTCTATGCCTTTCCTGTCCTTTAATGTTTATTCATATGCATCACAACGCTCATTTAAGAGTTGCTTAACTGCTTCAACTTCGTAAAATTAATAACAGATTGAGAAAAATATTCATGATGATACAATAATGATGCCGGATGAGATAATGGGAATATTCGAAATTTCTCAGACATAAATATTTTCCCGATCAATTCTGGAAATTCTTTTCTGGAAAATGAAGGAAATTCATATTTTTCGAAGATGTATTTTGTTGCATAATAACCAAGAGGTGCTAATATTTTTGGATTGATTTTCTCAATTTCCATATCTAAATATATTGAGCATGCTATGATCTCACTTTGCTTTGGTCGTCTATTCTGCGGGAGAGTACATTTGATGAGATTTGTCATGTATAACATATCTTCAGAAATGTTGGTTTCTTCCAAAAGTTTATGCAGTATTTTACCTGAAGGCCCAATGAACATTTTATCTGCCTTATCTTCCATTTCTCCGGGAGCTTGTGCGATCAACATAATATCTGCATTCTCATTTCCCTCTCCCTGCAGCACATGTGTTCGGGTTTTATGGAGCGAGCAGCGTGTGCAGTTCTCAAGTTCTTCTCTTGTAAACATATTTTAATATAATTGAGTCTCTTCTAAAAAGTTAAATTTAAGAAAGCGAGAAACCGTTGAAACGGTTAATGCATTTTTTTGTTTCATTAACCACCAACTTAAGTTGGTGGTTAATAGGAAGATAGCTAATTGTAACCGATTCATCGGTTTCCAAATATTTGATGTATTTTTTAACATATTTCTAATTACACACTTTTTAGAGTAAACTCATAATTATTTTATTGATTACTAACCACTCTTCGTATTCCATTAAATTATGATCGAATGCTCTTATTTTGCCAAATCGACCCCTTCCAAGATTTACAATAGGAGGTGTTTTCTCTGTTTTCCTTTTTCCCATTCGGTATATATTTTCTCAATATTATCACAAATTTTTTTCAATCCGATATCGATTTCATCATCTTTCACGACAACGCATACAAACTTTTTTGTGATACGTTTTATGTTTGGACCAAAAATTTTCGAGACAACAACAGTAACCTTTTCATCGAGAAGTAATGTGCTGATTCCCTTTGCTTTTTTAGGATCTGCATGTACATCCGCTTCTTCATCAACTGTGTTTTCGATCCTTTTTACATAAGAAGCTTGATTCTCATCAAGTTCATAAATATCATAAAAACGTGCATCGCCAAAATGACGACCCATAAATCTTTTACCATCATCTGTGGCAAAAGCTACTCTGAGTTTCATTAATACCTCCAGATTATAACCTAAAAAGCTTCTGAAATTCAAAACTCAAGAAGTTAATTACAATAATCTAGAATTTTGACAGATCCCCTTTTTTATAAGCATCGTATGCTTCTTTGGCAGTCATGGTTCCTGCGCCGGTAATAATTTTAATATTTCCTTGTTTTAGAGCCATTGCAGCATTCCCACCGGGTCCGTTTCCGGTAATCAGCACATCGGGTTTATGCTCGAAAAGTTTTTGTGCAGTGCGAGGACCAGCACCGTGTGCAACTTCTGCTACATCGGTGTTATCAATAGAAATAAGTTCATCTTTTTCTTCATCATAAATAAGAAAATAATCCGTTCTTCCGAAGCGGGGATCCATAGGGGAGTCCCATTCTGTTCCTTTTGTTGTAAATGCTATTTTCATTTTTACTCCTACATATAAATACTTTTGACCACGAAAGTCACTAAAAGCACGAAAATGGTGTTTAAGAAAAATATTCTATAAAACTTCACTATAATTTTTTCGTGTATTTCGTGGTTCATAATATTATACTATTTCTTATTTTATTGGCTCACGGATTTGCACAGGTGAATATTTTATTTTCTTCATTTTATCTTATTCTTGATCAGCGTTTATCTGCATAATCAGTGTTCATCTGCGTACCATTCTTCTATGAAATAGCTCACGGATCTACACGGATAATATGCATTAATTAAATAATCTTTTATCTGTGTCATCTGCGTCAATCTGTGAGCAATTTTATTTTCTTCCAACTATCAACTAAAATCTTCTTTAAATTTCCATCATCAAATTCGACGATCGTTTTTCCCTGTGTCATTGCCTGTGTGAAGGTTTCATCATAAGGGAAATATGAGATAATATCTATGCTGTTTTTTTTGCAAAATGATTTAATTTTTTCTGAAATCGCTTCATTTACATCATATTTATTAATGATGCACCCGGCTGAGAGATGGAAATTCTGAATGAGTTCAAACACTCTTTGCATGTCATGAAATCCTGGGAGAGTTGGCTCTGTGACAATGATCACGTAATCAGCCCCAGATAAGGAAGATACGACCGGACAGCCAATGCCGGGAGAACCATCCACAAGAATGAAATCTTTGCTGGCTTCCTGTGCAATATTCTTTGCTTCCTTTTTGACTTTTGCAACTAGTTTGCCGGAATTATCTGCACCGATACCCAGTCTTGCGTGAACCATTTGTGCATTATTTTTGATTTTTGAAATGTACCACTTGCCTACATTTTGTTCAACCATTTGTATCGCTTTGACGGGGCATATCTCAGCGCAATAACCGCATCCTTCACAATCAAGATTTATGATGCTGTACAAATTATCAATTTCATGAACTGCATCAAATCTACAAACCTGTTTACATTTTCCGCATTTCGTGCAGAGTTCCTGATTGATTTCTGCTTTAAAACCTGAATAGAAATCTTCTGAATGTGCAAAATCCGGCTGGAGCAAAAGGTGCATATCTGCAGCATCCACATCGCAGTCTGCAATGACGGCTCTCGTTCCTGCAAGCATTGCAAACGCAGCAGTGATAGAGGTTTTACCTGTTCCGCCCTTTCCTGAAATGACAACTATTTCCTTCATAAGAGCACATCCCAAGTTCGCAGATTTTCAATGATGCTTTCGAAAGCATTCCTTATCTCGGGAAGGACTTCAGATAAGAGTTCGCCTTTTGCATACGCTTCAGCAGCTTTTTTCATATTTGGAATTTTACCGAGGAGAGGGATTTTTTCATCTTCACAGTATTTAATCGCATCGTCATTTCCAATTCCATATCGGTTTATGACTACACCAAAATCTTTTTTCAGTTCTCTCATAACTTCCACCGCGAGCTTCATGTCATGCAGTCCAAAGGGAGTCGGCTCAGTGATCAGAATTATGTAGTCGGCATCCTTTGTTGCTTCAATGACAGGACAGGAAGTCCCGGGAGGTGCGTCAAAAATGCGCAGTATATCAGAAGAATAATTATGATTAGTAAAATCAATTGTTTCTTTGATCAGAGGTACTGCCTGCTCCTCGCCTACATTAAGTTTTCCTTCAACAAAGTGCAGGTTATTCTGTTCAAATTCTGTAATCTTTCCGACTTCATAGGATTTCATGGGTAGAGCATTTTGAGGACAGAGTTCCGAGCAGGCATAGCAGCTATGGCATAATTGATTGAAAACCAGCACTTCTTCCCACAATTTTATGACTGCATTGAACTTGCAAACCCGCTGGCAGTTACCGCAAAGTATGCACTTTTCCTTATCCCATTCCGGGATCATTTTAAAAACTTTTTTCTCCTGAATCTCTTTCCCCTTAATGAAAAATCCGGAGTTGGGTTCTTCCACATCGAGGTCTGCGAGAATAACGGAGGATTTCTGAGAAAGCAGATAAGCAAGATTAGTAGCAAGAGTTGTCTTGCCTGTCCCGCCTTTTCCGCTTGCAATTGATATTTTCATATTACTTGATTTCTTATTCTGAAAGCTCTTTTACTTCAAAACTGTTGCCGAATCTATCCTGTATGAAAACAAGAGGTTCGAATTTTCTTTCTATCACGATACATGGATATTTATGAGCTTTCGTCTTTTTGATAAGCGCATCTCTGTCATCGACTTCAATACAAAGATGGGAATAATTGTTTCTCGCCGGAAGATGGGTTACAAATATCTCTATCTCTGATTCTCCATCAGATAAAATTGAAACCGGCACTTCTTCATAAAATCCGAAGATCTGTTGGTTGAGTTCTTTTGATAGAGTGAATTCCTTTTTAAGATTTAGATCCAGTACATTTTGATAAAAATTTTTGATCTCATCAGGATCAGTAATGGTTAGTCCAACATGTTTTATCATTTTTTACCTCGATTATGAAAATATTTTTTCATGCGGTCAAAAGCAGTATTGATAATGTCTTCGTCAACGCAGAAGGACAGGCGCAAATGGCTTTCTCCAGTTGGTCCAAAGGCAATTCCCGGAGTAGTGGACACTTTCGCTTCATGCAATAGATTTACGCAGAAATTCATTGAATCTTTACCTTCATAAACGAGAATTTTCGGGAACATCAGGTATGATCCGGTTGGTTTTACATAGGAAAAAATATCATCCAGTTGATCAAGACGATCACACATAAGGTCACGTGCAGATTTATAGTGATAATGGAATTCCGCAACGCAATTCTGCGAACCCTTCAGCGCTTCAATAGCAGCATATTGTGAAATAACTGGTGCGCAGATAGCAAAGGGAATGTGTGCCTTTTTTATGTGAGGAATTAAATTTTCACTTGCATGTAAGTAGCCGATCCGCCAGCCCGTCATTGCATAGGTTTTTGTAAAAGTATAGCAGGATATCACATTATTCTGCACTTCAGGTATTGAAGCAATGCTGAAATGTTTATTGCCGTCATACACAAAATATTCATATGCTTCATCGGTAATTATCACAAGATTATTCTCGATCGCTATATCAGCAATTTGTCTCAGTGTTTTTTCTGGAAATATTGTTCCTGTTGGATTGTTTGGACTGCAGAATAACATCGCTTTTGTTCTCGGAGTGATTGCTCTTTTCATATCTTCGATATGAAGCGAAAATCCATCTTTTTCATGAAGAGGCACAAAAACAGGTTTCGCAGATGCAAGCATCACATGGCGTATATGAGTGGAATAGGTGGGGGAAGGAACAATAACTTCATCACCGGGATCGACCGTTGCCATTACTGCTGAAGCGATGCCTTCGATAGCGCCGACAGTTACAATTATCTGATCTGTATTTGCCAGAATATTGTTATCACGAGCCAATTTTTTTACTATTTCTTTTCTCAGTTCAAGCAATCCGTCACTGGGAGAATATCCTCCGACCAATCCCTTTTTTATTGCCTCAATTGCAGCTTTATTAATATGTTCTGGAGTTCCGGAAGTTGGTTTTGCCCATGAAAGAAATGCCACATCATCGATCTGTTTTGATAACCGTGTCATCTCGTGAATGGCAGATTTGCTGATAGAACTCACGCGTTTCGATATAAGATTTTTGGTGTTCACACACACTCCTCTTCTATATAATTTCTCTAATGATCACTTAATTTCAATCACTCTTCCTGCTCCGCCTTCAACATATTTTTCGGGATAGCGTTCCTTGATTTCCTTGATATGCTGGGTGCAGTGTGTAGGACACACAATTGTAAGTGGCTCAAGCAATTCATATTTCTTGAAACCGTGAAATCCCCCAATCAAGGCATAAGGTTCACCAAATTGCTTTGCAGTTTTTAAAATTAATTCAATACCAGGATGGGAACAGCCAACAATAATGACCAACCCTTTATCCGTTTTCACGATCAATGACTGCTCGATATTAGCAAGCTCTCCTGTTGAATAGATGTTCTTATGCAGTTCAAGGGGCTCATCTACCCGGATGAGTTCTTTCACATTGTGTATTCCTCGTACTGAAGGAGGCACATAAAGTGTTACATCATTGTTATAAGAGAGAAATGAGGACAATCCTCCGATGTGATCATAATGATTATGGGAGATAAATACTTCATCAATTTCAGCAGGATCGATGTGCAATTTTTTCATATTTGACATCAGAATATCACCGTTATCACCGGTATCAAAGAGGATTTTTCTGTCATCGACTTCGATAAGTGCTGCAAATCCCCAGGATGGTTGAAGAGTAGTATCTATAGTTGTGTTATCGAAAATTATGGTTATTTTCATAATTATAAAAAGTAATGTTAATCCCACTTTTTGGTTCCTGGCCCCTTGCCTTCGCCATGTTCGCACATGCTTTCGCCAGCTGTGATTGTACCTTCAATATAGTCATCTATAATAGAGTCAACATCTCCCTGTACACCGATGATCCAGTCCATGTCATAGGTTCTGAATAGCTGCTGTGCTCTGTTTCCCATACCGCCGGCTATAATGATTTTGCATCCCAGGTCATGAAAATAATTAGGAAGCACATTAGGTGCATGTCCGGGATTCGGGACTATTTCTTTTTTTTCAACGACACCGTTTTCGATATCTACGAGTGTAAATTCCGGACATCGTCCGAAATGCTGAGCAACATTTCCATTTTCTGTAGAAATTACTATTCGCATTGATTCTCCTTGGATATATTTTTATTCTCTTATCATTTTTGCGCCGCATTGTGGGCAGGTTTTACTGGTGCATGTAACGCCTTGCACGTGGACTTCTTTATACCCACATGAAGGGCATACACAATAACCGCCTGGACCTGCGAAGTTGCCGCCTTGTCCGCGACCCTGTCCCTGTCCTCTGCCCATACCTCTGCCTTGTCCGTTTCCTCTTGGCATATTATTCTCCTTTTTCAGTATCGATCACAGAATAGGAACCTTCAATTTCCTGAGATTTTTTTCTGTCATCTTTTATCTGTTTTGTTTTGAATCGATTTACGATTGTGTTCACTGTTCTTCGTGAAATGCTGTCTGGTTTGCGAAGGTCATTCACGATCGCTCCGATCGCAGGTATGACAAGGGTTCGCCATACTGAGATGCTTCCATCTTTCTTTGTGAATGCACCAAAGCAGCTTCCACGTCTTCGTCCTGTTCCCGGACCGCGTCCTTCGGGACCTGTGCCGTTTCTTCTTGGCATAAAAACTCCTATTTAATTCTTGAATAAATCTGATTTCACCACAGAGAGCACAGAGTTATAGATTATTTTTCTCTGTGTCCTCTGTGGTAAGATGTTCCTAAATAAGATCACTATTTCTCTGCAGCTTTGATCTCTTTGAGTCGAGCGTCAATGCGCTTCATGTCTTCCTTTAGCATATTCAGTTCGTTCTCAAGATAATCACTCTCATTTTCTGCATTAGCAGAGGTTGGATAAGGTGCTGGAGCAATAGGATAGGCAAGTGCGAAACCTATGCCGAATCCTCTTCCGCGTCCATAGCCGCGACCATAACTAAAACCCTGTCCATAGCCGGATCCTCTTCCGTATCCGCGTCCATAGTAACCTCTTCCGCCGGCAGGATTCATGTAGCCGGGTCTGTCGTATCCGGAGCAAAAGCCAGCTGCTCGTCCGGTCATTGGTCCCATTCCATTAGGACCAGTTCTGTCTCCGCGTGGCATTGTATGCCTCCTTTCGATATGTTCTGTTTAAAATATTTTTCATCTGCCATGACCCCATCCTCCGCGACCGCGACCACGTCCTCTCTGATAATACTGATTAAGATTTTCGAGGTTTTCTTCATTGCATTCAGGGCATTTTTCCGGAGCGTGCTGTGAGTAATTGGAAAGCGAGCCGCAGCTTCTGCAGCGTACAATGTGCTGTATGAATTGAAAATCACCACCTTCAATAGAAATTTCTTTACCTTCTATGATGCCTGATGCGATCTTTTTTCGTGCTTGATCAATAAGGCGGGTGAAGGTTGGACGTGATATTCCCATTTTCTCAGCAGATTTTTTGTGCTCGAAACCTTCATAATCAGCGAGACGGAGCGCCTCGTATTCATCAACAGAAAGATCGACTCTTTCCAGCAGGCGTGCTGGTATTCCAACCGGCTTGAACCTGCTGCAAATTGGAGGTTTGCTTACGCGTCTAATCTTTCTTGGTCTTGGCATTTTATTTCCTTGTTATGAACTTATGTTCAAACCTTAAGACGGCAAATAGGATTGTCAAGTAAAGAGTGATTTTTTTTATTGAGGGAAAATTCGTGGTTAAATAAGGAAGACGGAGGAGAGAGGAGGGATGAGAGAAGAGTGAATAGAGATGATAGAGATCGTAAACGTGGAGGGTTCCGTCTTCATTTCATTTCAGTTTTCGCTACGCTACGCCCCGAAAGGACGCCGTGGCAGGCAGAGAAAATATCATGAAATAATTTTAAGAATTGTTATATTAAAATTAAAATAAATAAGTAAAGCAAGATTCCAATCTTGCGCATCTCAACATCGGAATGTTGAGTTACAATTGAATTACCTCATTAGTGTTCACCCTGTGAAATAATCCAGATAATCGGGATTCCTGCTTTGCAGGATTTCACGGGGTAAATCAGCTTCATCAGCGTTTATCTGTGTTCTATTTGATGGCTGCAGACTCACGCAGATTGACAAATGAGAGAATACGAATTCAATATGAAAAGTATGGAAGATGAAAAAAATTTGACAAAAAATATTCTAAAATCATGAAAAGGGTTAATGAAACAGGAAAAGTATGAAATATGGAAACTAATTCTCAATTGTCTCAGGAAGGACAGCTCATGACATAGCTATTTTAAAATTTTATTTTGCATCTTATTATTTGTTCTGCTCTATAAAATCGCCAATTTTAAGCACTACAGAATAAATAAGAATGATGCGTCCCTCGTGGACGCACTTTCTTATGTCTTGTAGTGCGGGTATGGCGATACCTTAGAGCAGGGCGTAATTGGAAGTTGCGTCCTTTTTTGTTTTCATAAACTTTGCGAAAGTTTCTACAAATGGGCGGTCAGATATAACTTTCGCAAAGATAATATTTTAAGCGAGAAAAAAATATTGACACCGATTTTAAGATAAATCTTATTTTAAATAAAATAATTTTATGAGAGGTAAAACTATACATTTATGTGCAATATTTCTAGATGCGTCGAACATATAGGGAATTCACTAAAATGTGGGAAAGTGGTTTTCTTTGTTGGAACAGGAATTTCTAATGATTATCCCTCGAATATTCCTTTGGCTGATGATGTAACTAATAATGTGCTTTATCTTCTATGTTATGAAAATGCCAGTCTGCAAAAATTAGTTTTCAAAAATGAGAATCCAACTGAAAAAGATATTCCTGACGGTATTATTAAAATCTTCCAAGACATAAGAAAAAATATAAAAGGAGAATTGGGAGATGGTTACTATAAAAAATACGGTTATGACAAATGGGAAAAAAAAGAATCAATACGTATGGAAGTTTTACTACAATTTGTATGGAATGTTGTAAAAAAAGAAGTATTAAGAATCCTTGAGCCATTTAATGAAAGTGTTCCGAATAAATACCATTATTTCTTAGCAAAAGCCTTAGAATGCGGTAACGATATCATAACTACTAATTACGATGGATTAATAGAAAACGCCTGTCAAGAGATGAATGTAATTCCAAAAGGTTTTTATTATTCTGAAGAAACGTTTGGAGAATGGCTCAAGGATAAAAAATCAGGATGTTTGTTTAAAATCCATGGAACATTACAAGATTTAGATAAGAATGACAAAGGCGAATCAGTTATTGCAACACTCAGCGAAATTTCAAGTGGGTTGTCAGAGAATAAAAGAAAAGTGCTTTTAGGACTTCTGGATAAAAAAATCGTTATTTTTATGGGTTACAGTTTTTCGGATTATTTCGATATTTCTCCTGTTTTGAAAGAGTCAATTGGTAAAGAAATGATTTATTATGCTGATTATAAACCGGAAATGACAAATTTAGAATGTAATCTTGTTCCTGTTGGTGATTCCGAAAATTATTATTTTAATTATAGACAGTTTCTTAGAATTCGTGGAACGACATCAATTTTAAGAGACAAAATAATTAAATACCTGTCTTGGAGTTCTTATTTTAAAGATCATCGTGGATTGACAAATATTTCAAAAAATTCTTACCTTAACAAAATCAAATCTTTAATTTTTTCACTACAAACTGCTGATAAAGCACATATTATTGCTCAAGTATTTACAAATTTGGGACTTTGTAAAAAGGCTGTTAAAATTTTGGATAACATTTCTTATGATAATGATCCTCTCAAACAATCATTTTTATTTGTTGATTGTGCAAGTGCTTACTCAGCATGTGGGAAAACGACAAAGTCTTTAAAATTTCTAAGCAAATCTTTAAAAATTTTAGATGAATGCAAGAAAAAATCATATGACTGCTACTTATCTTATTGCATGACTTTAGTAAATATTGGACGGGATCGTAGAAGAAGATGGGAATTTGGAAAAGCGACGACTTATTATCAAAATGTCATTAAGATGCTTTCACATTTAACCTTTAGATTGGACAAAAGTAAAAATGCAGAGGTCTTAAAGCTACAGCTTTTAGCGTATGATTATATGGGTGATGTATCCAAAACGATTGGTGAACAAATATTTGCACAGTTAAACTTAAAGAGTCTTGTAATATATTATTTTAGAAAAGCAGAGAAAATTTATCAAGTGAGAAAAAAAATTGAAGAGGAATTAGCAAATATAGGGGTAAAAAGTCGTCATTTCGATGGTGAAGAACTTCATCGAAGACACATTAAAACAATAAGGCAATTCTTATATGATGAGAAAACTGATATAGAGCCGACTGAAAGATACACTGAGATTGAAAACTTAGTAGGACGGATTGCTGGATTAGCAGATACATCTCACATCCTATTGGCAAACGGAGCAATATCGGAGGCTGAAACGCAATTAATAGAGGCAAAAATTATCGCTGGTAATATTTGCTCACCTTGGGATAAAGTGAAACTTGCGTTACAATTAGGAATTTTATATGAAAAATATGGAAAAAATTATTCAAAAAGTAAGAAATATTACAAAGAATCTTATGACGCACTTTCGGGATTAGAACGATGTAGATTTACATTATGTATGAAGATTTATTTAGTTTGGAAGATAAAGTTGAATGTAATAAAAGAAATAGCTCAGCAAGCTAGAAAAATTAAAAAAACTTAAGGAGAAAACTCATGAAAAAAACAATCGCTTTATTATTTATTTCCTGTTTGTTTATTACAAGCATATTTACCACAACCTTCGCTGGTATTTTTGTAAGCGAACTTGCTGCTCATGAAGTAACCTGGCAACAAGAAATATATTCAGGTACTGCTGTGGTTGCTGGCGATACTTTCACCGGTATATACCATGGTGGAATTGCCAACTCAAGTCCGACATTCGTGGATATAGATAACGACGCTGATTTTGATATGTTTATTGGAACCAGAACAAGTATAGTTTTTTATCGTAATGATGGAACATCATTTAATCCCTCTTGGACTCTTGTCACTATGACTTATAATTCAATTAATCTTAGTTCTGGAGGAGAAGCAATTTCACCTGCTTTTGTAGACATAGATAATGATGGAGATTTTGATATGTTCATCGGTGATTATGACCGCCTGTTTTTTTATCGTAATGATGGAACACCAGAGAGCCCATCCTGGACTTTTGTTACTACTAATTATAACTCAATTATTAACTCAGTGAATATAGTTTTTGTAGACATAGACAATGATAGTGACTTCGATTTATTTACTGGAAGGGGTCATAACTTATATTTTTATTGTAACGAAGGAACACCAGAAAGTGCTTCATTTGTCTTGGTTACCGATAATTATAATGGTCTGAGTGGTTATGGAGGAGAAGTTGCACCCACTTTTGTTGATATAGATAATGACGGAGATTTTGATATGTT
>JAUWPE010000078.1 GCA_030611765.1 Candidatus Cloacimonadota bacterium
TCCGCTGGTAGAAGAGAATTGGATTTCACACAAGGTAACAAAAGAGATCATAGAAGAATATCTGCAGGAATTTCTGGAGCAAGATATCGATACAATAATTATGGGATGTACGCATTATCCCGTATTGAAGGAAGTTATTCAGGAAGTTGTTGGAGATGACATCACTCTTGTAGATTCAGCAGAATCAATTGCCCTCGAACTAAAAAAATTGTATTCCTCAGAGCCGGTTCAAAAAGCAATCGGGAACTATACTTTTTTTGTGAGTGATAATCCCGAAAAGTTCAAAATATTGGGCACACAAATATTGGGTGAAGATCCTAAAAAGGTGAAAAAGGTCTTCTTCACCGATGCTTGGGTTATGGATAATTTTAACGTTTAAACCCACTTATGAAAAATGTTCATGAACGCATAAAGGAATTTCTTCATAACCGTTCTTCCGGAGCGCAGGAACTCACACAGCAAGCATTTGACATAGTAAAAGAGCTTTTAAATTCAGGAACACCATCTTTAGAAATAATCAATTTTTTAGAAAAGGGTACAGAACAGTTCTGTCAAATGGTCCCGATCATCAAACTCAATGAGCATTTTCAGAAAAATGGAGTGAGTGAGAATTCAATAAATGTATTCCAGAAATTACTCTCTGATGAATCTTATTTAAAAAAGGCATCGGTTCTCTTTGATTCAAAAAAGAAAGTGCTCACTTTCAGTAATAGTTCGTCTGTTCGCAATACCTTGATACATTATAAAGACGCTTTGTCAGAGGTAATTTGCTGCCGCTCCCTGCCACTTGGTGAAGGAGAATTTTTAAATGATAAACTTGCGGAAGAAGGCATTTTCACAACATTGATAGAAGATTCGGAAGCCGCTTGCTACCTGTCCAGATGTGATTTCGTCCTCATTGGAGCTGATGCAGTTACTAAAGAATTTTTTGTAAACAAGGTCGGTACTCTTCAGCTTACGGTAACTGCCAGATACATGAACAAACCTGTCTATGTGGTCGTATCTGTCTTAAAAAGAATAGAAAAACAGCATTATTTAGCAGAAAAACTTGAACGATATTTTGAAAGAATAGATACTTCCCTCATTACTGAAATTATCAATTGATCGATTTAGGAGTTTTTATGGATTATAATTTTGATGTTTTAAAGGCAATGCAAATTGCTCTTTCTAAGGAATTACCTCCTGACCCAGTTTTCAAGGAAGGGATTCGAAGAGCGCCGGATAGGGGATTAAATCTCTCTAAAAATGAGATAAAAACTGCCCTGAAAAATGCATTGAGATATATCCCAGCAGAATTGCATGAAAAGCTCGCACCGGAATTTCTGGAAGAATTAAAAACTCGTGGACGCATTTATGGGTATCGGTATCGTCCTAAAGAAGAAATAAAAGCAAAGCCCATTTACGAATATAAAGGCAACACACTTGAAGGAAAAGCGCTGCAGGTTATGATCGATAATAATCTTGATCTTGACGTGGCACTTTATCCTTATGAACTGGTTACCTACGGCGAGAGCGGGCAGGTTTGCCAGAATTGGATGCAGTATCAGCTCATCAAGAAATATCTCGAGGTTATGAACGATCATCAGACGCTGGTTGTCGCGTCGGGTCACCCGCTCGGATTGTTCCCATCACGTCCTGAAAGTCCACGAGTTATAAGCACTAATGGATTGATGGTCGGTATGTTCGATAATTCAGATGACTTCAAAGCAGCAGCAGCAATGGGCGTGACGAATTATGGACAGATGACCGCAGGCGGATGGATGTATATCGGTCCTCAAGGAATTGTACATGGCACTTATATAACACTGCTGAATGCAGGAAGAATGTATCTCGATATACCTGAAGATGAAAACTTGAAAGGAAAAGTGTTCGTAACTTCCGGACTTGGCGGCATGAGCGGAGCACAGGCAAAAGCAGTTGAGATTACCGGTGGAGTTGGTGTTATCGCAGAAGTGGATCTTTCACGCATCAAAACGCGTCATGAGCAGGGCTGGCTTTCCAAATATTCCGATAGTCTGGAAGAAGTTATAAATTGGATGCAGGAAAGCAAAGCAAAAGGCGAAGCGGTCTCAATCGGATATTATGGTAATGTTGTCGATCTGCTTCAATACCTTGTTGATAATAATATTGAGATCGAACTCCTGTCCGACCAAACTTCATGTCATGCAGTATATGAAGGCGGCTATACTCCTCAGGGTTTGAGTTTCGAAGAAGGACGTGCGCTCATCAAAAATGATTTGAATGCCTTTAAAAAGAAGGTCGATGAATCACTCATTACTCATTATAAACTGATCAAAAAAATGGCAGAGTGCGGCACCTTTTTCTGGGATTATGGCAACAGCTTCATGAAAGCGGTATATGATGCGGGAGCTCATGATATTGCAAAAAATGGCGTGAACACAAAAGAAGGATTTATCTTCCCATCCTATGTGGAAAATATTATGGGACCCATCTGTTTTGATTATGGTTACGGACCATACCGCTGGGTGTGTCTGAGCGGAAAACCGGAAGATCTGCATAAAACAGACATCGCCGCAATGAAGTGCATCGACCCGACCAGACGGGCACAGGATAGGGATAATTATTATTGGATAAAGAATGCTGAAGAAAACAAACTGGTTGTCGGCTCGCAGGCGCGGATTCTCTATGCTGATGCACAGGGGCGGGTCAAAATCGCTCTCAAATTTAATGAAATGGTTCGCAATAGAGAAGTCGGTCCCATCATGATAGGAAGAGATCATCATGACACGGGCGGAACAGACTCGCCTTACAGAGAAACTGCGAATATCAAAGACGGAAGCAATGTGTGCGCAGATATGTCGATACACTGTTTTGCTGGAAATGTTGCACGCGGCATGACACTTGTGGTAGAAAGCAATGGCGGCGGAGTCGGCATCGGGAAAGCATTTAATGGCGGATTCGGACTAGTGCTCGATGGAAGCGAAAAAGTAGATAATGTTATAAAATCGGCTTTGGATTGGGATGTTATGGGTGGAGTTGCCCGCAGAGCTTGGGCGCGAAATCCTCATGCTATAAAAACATCGATTGAATGGAATGAAAGAAATAAAAATAATGGACATATAACACTGCCATTCATACCAAAAGATGAACTTATTGATGAATTGGTAAAGAAAGAATTTTAATAGGAGAAACGATGAAAGCTTTCATTACAGGTTTTATTGCAGTTATATTGCTTACAGGATGCGTTTCTGTTGGTCATCTCGATTATAAAAATGTGTCCTATATAGAAATACATAAACAGGTGCTCGGATACGGTTTTTCAAAATCAATGAATGAAGTTATGGCAAAGAAAATGGCTGAAGCAACTGCACGGAAAAACATCGCAGAACAGCTTGCAGGTATGCAATTTGTCTATACGAACATGAATGGGCAAAGGGAAATGAAGCTCAGCATCCGGAACGCCAAACTTGCTAATGTAAAGCCGGATAAAACTATCAGATTAGACAAGACAGGCGTTCTCATATCTGTGCTGAAGTCGGAAAAAATAATAAAAGAACCAATGGGCGACGGAGTCCTGCATAATGAAATGAGAATCCAATTTTCCGATGATCTGCTAAAGATTTCGAAAAGCAGAACAAACGTCCTTCAGAACACGATCGAATCACATTTCCCCAAAGCTCATGAAGTGAAAGGATTTATTTTTATTGATACAACCGATGTTGGCTGGAATATCAATACAGGTGTGATCCAATATTATGAAAGTTACTCAATCGTAATCGAATCAGTGATATAACAGGAGTTATCATGAAAAAGATTTTATTATTCATAGGAATCTGTGCTCTATCTATGGGCATGATATCATGTGAAAAAACAACAACGGACATCCACTCAAACAACTCAGGAGTGCTTATTGGAAGTAATGTTTATGACACGATCCAGGATGCTATCGATGCAGCAGTAGATGGAGATACGCTTCGTCTCACGGAAGGCATCTATGCGGGAACTAATAACACAAATTTGATGTGGGAGGGCGAAGAAAAACATCTTACCATAATGACCGATCTGCGTGGACATGAGCCGGATTATGCGATCATCGAAGGAAACGGAAAGGGCGCTGGATTCTATTTCTGTAATTCCTTTCAAAGCAATACAGACCTTATTTACGGCATTACGATCAGAAATATGGGTTCTGAAGCTGAATACTACAATGCTGCATTTTACTGTGAAAATGCAGAACCCACAATTCAATACTGCTATGTCTATGATTGCCATTGGTGCGCTGTGTACTGCTCTCATGCCAACCCTCGAATTGAGAATTCCTGGTTCTACGATAGCTATGTAGGTTTCATTATCGATAATGAGTCGAATCCGGTTCTTTTACTTAATTATATCGAGAACAGCGGTTTAGATGGAGTATATGCATTGGACGATTCAAATCCATCGCTCTTCAATAACCTGATCGCAGACAATAAACGTGGTGTGTACATCCATAATGCAAAATCTCTTATGGTCAATAATACTATTGCATCAAATACTGAATGGGGAGTACGTGTGGACAGTGATCTCCTCTCACAGATGATAAATTGTATTGTTTGGGATAATGAAACCGACCTTGATGTGCTCAGTGATAGCAGTCTTGTCGCATCATACACCTGTTCTCCAATTGAATATCCTGATGTGAATCCCGATAGTCTCGAAAATATCTATGATGATCCCCAATTCAGAAGCAGCAATGATTATCATCTCAAATCTGGCAGTACATGCCTGGATGCTGGAAATCCTGGTGTTGTGTCTTGGGAAAAAGACCTTGATGGAGAACCTCGTATTCATAACAGCGAGGTCGATCTCGGCGCCTATGAATGGCACCCATAAAATATACTGCATTTAATTAAAAGATATTTGGAACTACACACATGAAAAAATTATTCCTTATCGGGATAGCTCTCTCAATTATTGCTTGCGTTTCCACTCAGAGTATTCAGAAACGAGGAGAGATAAAAGAACCGGAACCACCATACGCTAAGAAAGTACCTTATAATACTTCGATCCATGATACAATTTTGGTCGATAACTATCATTGGATGAAAGACAAATCCCGAACTGATCCGGAAGTGATCGCACACATTGAAAAGGAAAATGCCTATACAGATAGTGTTTTATTCCATACCACAGAACTTCAGGAACAGCTATTCCAGGAAATCGTTGGCAGAATTCAGGAAACCGACATGACCGTGCCGGTTCGGATCGATAGTTTTTACTATTACTGGAAAGATATTGAAGGGGAAGAATACTCGCTCTATTGTAGAAAAAAATGCAGTGTGAACTCAGACGAGGAAATCGTGCTGGATATCAATGAACTTGCTTCTGGATATGAGTTCTACGATGTGTCGAATTTGCAAGTAAGTCCCGATCATCAGTATATTGCTTTTACCTTTGATACAACGGGTGCAGAACATTATACACTTGCAGTGAAGAATATTCAAGAAAATACTTTTTTGTCTGATACTGCCTATCCCGTCGATGATGTTGTATGGGCAAATGACAATAGTACTTTATTTTATATAACGGAAAATGAATCGGGAAGAAGTGATAAATTATATCGTCATATTCTGGGAACTGATAAAAAAAACGATAAGTTGATCTATCAAGAAAATGACGGAGCTTTTTATGTGTGGATATATAAATCGAGAAGTAGAGAATATTTAATATTAACAACCGGTAGTAAAATTACTTCTGAAATTCGATATTTAAAAGCTGATGACCCCTTTGAAGAATTTAAGATCGTTCAACCACGTGAGCAAGGTCATAGATATTATATCTGTCCTCATATTAACGATTTTTTTATTGTATCTAATGATGATGCAAAAAATTATAAGGTAATGGTAACATCAATCCAACATCCCGGGAAAGAAAATTGGAAGGAGTTTATTCCACATAGAGATTCTGTTTCTATTGACATTGACGTATTCAAAGATTATATGGTTATTTATGAACGGGAAAATACTTTGGAAAAAATTAGAATATTAGATTTGAATAAAAAAGAGGAGCATTATATAGATTTTCCTGAACCAATTTATACTATTTTTCCTGGAAGAAATCCTAATTTTGATACCCGGATCTTTAGATTTACATACGAGTCTATGGTTACACCTTATTCTGTCTATGACTATAATATGGAAACCAGAGAAAGGGAAGTGAAAAAACATCAGGAAATTCCAGGTGGATATGATGCTTCCAATTATAGATCGGAAAGGATTTTTGCACAAGCAAAAGATGGAACCAAGATTCCGATATCTCTTGTATATAAAAAAGATCTATTCACAAAAGATGGATCCAATCCTTTATTTCTTACCGGTTACGGATCTTATGGAGATACCTATGAACTATATTTTTCTACAACACATTTAAGTTTGCTGAATAGAGGGTTTGTTTATGCGATCGCTCACGTGCGGGGTGGTGGTGAATATGGAAAGCAGTGGCACGAACGGGGGCGAATGCTCAATAAGAAAAATACATTCACTGATTTCATTGCATGCGAAGAATTTCTCATTAAGGAACATTATACGAGTCGGGATAAGCTGGTCATAGAAGGTGGAAGTGCCGGGGGATTGCTGATCGGAGCAGTTTTAAATATGCGTCCCGAATTGTGTGAGATTGCCATTGCCGATGTCCCTTTTGTCGATGTGATCAATACCATGCTGGACCCAACACTTTCTGCAACTGTTTCAGAATATGAGGAGTGGGGAGATCCACTGGATAAAGAATATTTTGATTATATCTTTTCTTACTGTCCCTATCAAAATGTAAAAGCACAATATTATCCTTATATACTTGCTTTCGGGGGATTTTATGATACCCGGGTTAATTACTGGGAGCCGGCAAAATGGATCGCAAAACTTCATGATAAGAAATTGGATACTAATCCTGCACTTCTCAAAATACAACTTTCTGGACATGGTGGTGCTTCCGGCAGATTCAGTTATTATCGAGAAGTAGCATTGAAATATGCGTTCGTGTTCGATATTCTTGGCATTGAATTTTAGATGAAAAGAGTAATTTTTATTATTTTTGCAGTCCTGCTTTTTGGGTATTGTGCGTCACAAAAAATTCCGTCTTCATCTCATTACGACGTGACAGGTCAGAAAGAGTATTCAGTATCTTCCCAAATTGCACCACCAGTTGCAAGAAAAATCCATACATCTGCAACACTACACAATATCGAACTGAAAGATAATTATGCCTGGATGATCGATGACACGCGTAGCGATTCTACTGTAATAGAATATATCGAAGCAGAAAATTGCTATGCAGAATCAATCCTTTCAGAAATAACAGCGCTCAAAGATACGATCTTTAATGAAATCATTAGCAGAATTAGTGAAGAGGATGTGAATGCACCAACTCGCTGGGGAGATTACTATTACTACTCCAGACGAGAACAGGGAAAACCCTATAAAAGAGAATACTTCGATTACCTGCTTTCGTAGGATACCTATCGGAACATCAGAGGGCAGGCATATCCCAATATGATGCTCACTGCAGGATATCATGACAGTCGCGTACGCTAATGGCAGCCCCATGAGTTCATGAGAAAAAAACAGTATTTTTTAAGAAATAATAAAACTTATGTGGTTTATATGGAAAAAATATTAACACATTGTGTCCTCTGTGATCTCTGTGGTAAATAGTAGAGTAAAAAAATTATGCTACTTTATATAATACTTTTTCTTGCTGGTGTGGCAGCTGGTTTTATGAACACCCTTGCAGGCGGTGGCTCAACATTAACACTTCCCGTTCTCATTTTGCTGGGACTCCCTTCTCCGGTTGCCAATGCAACTAATCGGGTTGCGATCCTGCTTCAGAATGCCATTGCAACAGCAAGGTTCCACAAGTATAAAGAGCTCGAAGTCAAGCCGGTTATTCATATAACTATCGCAGCGATTATTGGAGCAATAATCGGGTCTTTGTTCGCAGTGGAGATCAGCTCGGGGATATATGACAAAGTGCTCGGAGTAGTGCTTATACTTATTTTGGTACTCATCTTCAAACCAAAGAAAAAAGCATTGGCAGAAAGGAAAAGCATTCCAAAATGGCTTGAGGTGATCATGTTTTTCTGTGTTGGGTTATACGGTGGGTTCATTCAGACAGGAGTAGGATTTATTTTTCTTGCCACACTTAACCTTGTGGAAGATTTTAATTTTATTAGAGCAAATGCAGTAAAAGTATTTATTATAATGTGTTATACTTTTTTTGCTGTGATCGTATTCGCAATTTCAGATAAGATCATGTGGCACTATGGTTTGCTGCTTGCTGCTGGAAACATGATCGGAGCGTTTATCGGAGTTCAAGCCGCAGTGAAAAAGGGTGTGTGTTTCGTTAAAATTGTGATAACCATTGCTGTGCTCGTTGCCTGTTTGAAATTATTCGGAATTTTTAAATTACTTGGCATTCAATAAATAAGGAGTTACCATGAAAATTAAACAACCTATCAGCTTTACGATCGGCATTCTTATTTTTCTTTTAGCATTATATATGCTGATCTTTCTTGGGAAATGGGCGGGATTTTTTCCCTTGTTCATAAGTATTTCGCTTATATTTGCGTCTTTCTATAAAGGTAGGAAAGTGACCGTTATTCTGGGACATATGCTTATTGTGATAGGATGTGTGCTTGTGACGTGGGGTGTCTATCTGCTACCCTATACAGGTGCGTCGATTCTGTATGTTTTTGTTCGACCTCTGTTCTGGGGATTGATCTCCATCTTCGGGGGCATCTGCATGATCTATCATGGGTTCTGTGCATGTATGAGACGCAAATCGGAGAAAAATTCGGGATAAAATCCATAAAATATGATATTCGATGTGGTATGTCATCAAAGTTTTTTATACCGAACCCCAACTCGGGTTAGAGTAATAAAAAAGCAATTAGCATCCCGAGTCGTTCCACTCAGCCGACTGATGCTTGAGAACAACAAAAAACATTGTCATCCTGAACTTGCCTGTCGCGACGTCCTGTCTGGGCGTAGCGAAGTGAAACCTGAAACGGAGTGAAGCCTGATAAGCCACAAAATCACACAAAATTACACAAAAGTTATTTTTGTTACTTTTCATATTAATAGGTAATATTTTTTCGTGTGTTTTCGTGGCTCATACCTGTCTGGGCGTATCCGTCCCGACTAGTCGGGAAAAAGACTGAAATGGAATGAAGACGGATCGCTTTTCGCTCTTCGCATTCACGATATTACCATTTTTCCCAATGAACGATCTTTTCCAAATCCTTCCTTTTCTTGCTGCCCGCAAATGTTTTTATGGCTTTGGCATATAAGCTTTGTTTGTCTTTTGGATAGCCAAAAGGACTGAGTGCAATCACTTTTATTTTCTCAGGAATGCCCAGTATTTCCTGCACCTTCTTCTCATTAAAAGCCCCGAGCCAGCAGGAACCAATACCCATTTCCCACGCTGCAAGCATCATCTGCTGAAAGGAGATCGCCACATCGACAAGGTAATAATCCTGCCCGTTGAGGTGGCCGCTGTCATTGGGATTGGCGCAGGCAACTATCACAAC
>JAUWPE010000181.1 GCA_030611765.1 Candidatus Cloacimonadota bacterium
TCGGCACAAGTTCTGATGAAAAAGTGATCGATGAACTTGGTGAAGAATTTAAAAAGAAATTCTATCTACATTACAATTTCCCACCTTTCAGTGTGGGAGAAGCTGGCTTCATGAGAGGTCCAGGCAGAAGAGAACTCGGACCCGGAAATCTTGCAGAACGATCATTATTCCCGGTAATTCCTGAAGATGAAGAGAAATTTCCATACACTATCAGAATCGTATCAGAAATTTTGGAATCAAATGGTTCTTCCTCGATGGCAACTGTTTGTAGTGGAACATTATCTTTGATGGCTGCCGGTGTGCCAATTTCAGGACCTGTTGCGGGTGTGGCAAATGGACTTATTCTTGAGGGTGATAAATTTACCGTGCTCACAGATATTATGGGTATGGAAGATCATTACGGCGATATGGATTTCAAGGTTGCAGGAACCGATAAAGGTATTACTGCGCTGCAGATGGATATCAAAGTGGAAGGAATTACTCACGAGATCATGTCCGTTGCCCTGGAAAAAGCTCATAAAGCTCGTTTCTTTATTCTTGATAAAATAAAGGAAACTATACCTGAACCACGTCCTGATATTTCGCCTATAGCTCCTCATATTGAGATTATGAAGGTGAAAACGGACAGAATTGGCGATATTATCGGACCTCAGGGCAAAATGATCAAATCCATTATTGAAGAAACAGGTGTAGCTATTGATATTGATGATGACGGCACCGTTCGGATTGCTTCCCCTGATAGAGATTCGATCCAAAAAGCCCGGGAGAAAATTGCCAGTATCGTGGAAGAACCTGAAATCGGGAAAATATATAATGGTGTTGTCAAAAACGTGCGCGATTTTGGTTGTTTTGTAGAATTTCTTCCTCGTAAGGAAGGTCTTGTTCATGTCTCTAATCTGGAAAATAAGCGAACTGAAAACGTTGCTGATGTGGTAGGATTTGGTGATAAAGTAAAGGTAAAAGTCATTGGCATCGATCGTGATGGAAAAGTCCAGTTGAGTATGAAGGATGTCGAAGGGGCTATTGTTGAACATAAAGATCGTCCAAGACATCAAAGCTCACACCCAAATAAAAAACGTTATTAGTCCCCAAAATTTGAAACTTACTAAGTTATCATGAAAACGAAGAATCACGCAGATGACGCAGAGAGAAGAACGCAGAGACGCAAAGGTAAGATGAAGAATGATTTCTTTGAGAAAAGATATCCATCAGTTTCTGCAACCTCCTTATTAGATATGAGTTTACTCTAAAAAAGTGTGCAATTAGAAATATGTTAGAAAATGCATCAAATATTTGGAAACCGATAAATCGGTTACAATTAGCTATCTTCCTATTAACCACCAACTTAAGTTGGTGGTTAATGAAACAAAAAAATGCATTAACCGTTTCAACGGTTTCTCGATTTCTTAAATTGAACTTTTTAGAGTGGACTCAGAAATAATTCAGAAAGATAATTTTTATGCCCTTCATTTTAATTCGTGTATTTTCGCCTGCCCCGTTGAATTTATTTTTTTATTCAACTGGGGTATTAATTCGCCTGCCTCGGCGTAGTGTAACGGAGACGGGTGGTTAAAATTTCCGAAGTAGGTTAAAGTGAAAATTGCCTTAGTCGTAGGGGCTCGTCCTAACTTTATGAAGGTGGGTCCCGTATACTTTGAACTAAAAAAACATTCAAGATACACACCGCTGCTCATTCATACCGGGCAGCACTACGACAAGAATCTTTCAGAAATATTTTTCGAACAGCTCGGATTTCCCAAACCCGATGTATATCTTGGAGTGGGGTCAGGAACTCACGGCGTACAAACTGCAAAAATAATGATCGCCTTCGAGCAATTCCTCTTGCAAGAGAAGCCGGATCTCGTACTCGTTGCAGGTGATGTGAATTCAACAGTTGCCTGCGCCATTGATGCGGTCAAACTTCACATTCCTGTGGCACATCTGGAAGCTGGATTACGCTCTTATGACAGACGAATGCCTGAAGAGATCAATCGAATTGAAACGGATTGCATTTCAAGCATGTTACTCACTCCATCAGAAGATGCTGATGAAAATCTTATTCGTGAAGGGATCTCAAAAGATAAGATCTTTCTCGTCGGCAATGCAATGATCGATTCTCTGATGCAGTATGAAAAAAAAGCCGAGCGAACTTCTATAATAAATGATATTGGGATTAAAAAACATTCTTATGCTTTGATTACCCTGCATAGACCAAGCAATGTTGACGACAAAGAAAATCTTGAAATAATTCTCGATGCCTTTTCTGAGATAGCTGAGAAGATTCCACTTGTATTTCCAATACATCCTCGAACCAGAAAGCAGCTTGCAGTGTTCGGATTGGAAGAAAAAGCCAATGCCATTGCCAATCTGAAACTCATCGAACCAATTGGATATCTGGATTTTCTCAAACTCGAAAAGTATGCAAAGTTCGTGCTTACTGATTCAGGAGGAATCCAGGAAGAAACTACAGTTTTCAAAGTACCGTGTTTGACATTGCGGGAAAACACTGAACGTCCCATCACTATTGAGCTTGGGACAAATCAATTAGTTGAGCTGAATAAAGATGCTATCGTTCAGAAAGTAAATGAGATACTGGAAGGGAATTGCAAAATGGGAAGCAATCCTCCATTATGGGACGGTCATACTGCGGAGCGTGTCGTGCAAGTGATGGATAAGTTTAACTATTCATTTTTTTGAAAAGGTGGAAGCCATGAAAATATTAGTCACAGGAGGAGCAGGTTATATTGGAAGTCATACCTGCGTGGAACTTCTCGAAGCAGGGCATGAGATCGTTGTTATAGACAACCTATCAAACAGCAAACTGGAAGCGTTGGAACGGGTCAAGGAGATCACGGGTAAGGATTTAATATTTTATAAAGTTGATATTCTTGATAAAGAGGGATTGAGAGAAGTTTTTTTCCAACACAGCTTTGATGCAGTCATTCACTTTGCA
>JAUWPE010000139.1 GCA_030611765.1 Candidatus Cloacimonadota bacterium
CTGAAGCTGTGCATTCCGATGTAATTAAAAAATATAATTCTGAGCAAAATTAGTTATCGTCGAAATAAATAGAATAAATATTTTATTGAGTACTACTACCCTTGCGGAGGGTTCATGGATTTAAAAAAAATTCGATATAAAGGCGATCTTGAAGAAACAAAAATACTTTTTAATGTTTACAAAGTACAGCAGATCATCAAATCTCACGAGGAGATACTCAAAGAGCATATCACCTTTAGGGAGAAACTTCTTGCTGATTCTGTACGTCTCACCCCAATAATTTCACCTCGTATTTACAAGATAATTGAAACGGTTAAAAAAGATTTCGGACTAAAACAAAAGATAGAATTTTTCTCACTGATGGAAAATTCTTACAATGCCTTTGCCTTCAAACAGAAAAATATCATTAGTGTGGTTTTCACTTCTGCTTTGCTGGAAAATTTTGATGATGCAGAGATCAAATTTGTACTGGGACACGAACTCGGACATATTGTTTATGATCACAATAAATTGCTCCTACTCTATAATCCTGATAAAAAAAGCACTACCTTTCTGCCGATCCTTGCAGAGAAAAAATTCCTTACATGGCAAAAAAAGGCAGAGATTAGCTGCGATCGAGTCGGGCTGATGGCGTGCAAGAAATATCAGGTTGCAGTACAGAGTTTGTTGAAAATATCTTACGGACTGACCGAGAAGAATCTTAACTTCAACCTTCCGGAACTCATGAAACAGCTTGATGACCTTGCAAAATCCGAATATATGTCGGAGCTAAGCACTTCAACCCACCCGCTCCTTCCAGTTCGCCTGAAAGCAATCGAGCTCTTCTCCAATTCCACACTTTTCAAAAAGAGTGGAAAGCTGACCGATGAAGAACTACACACAAAAACAGACGAACTGCTCGCACTGACCAAATTCTATCCTCGCACAAAGATCAGAGAGATGATGATGAAGCTCGTTGCTGCCGGGGGTATCTCTATGATCGCTTCTGATAAGGAGATAAATCTGGAAGAGATAAAAAGTCTGGTAAAGATCCTTGCTGATGCCTTCACTGATGACCCGGAAAAAGAAATCATCTATGACAAAGATAAAGCACTGAAACAACTGGAAACGTCTGCAAAATATCTCAAACATCACAGTACCGATTTAGACCGATACTACACTCTGCACTTTCTAACACTCATCTCCCTCTCTGATGGGAAGTTCACAAAAACCGAGAAGGAAGTGCTCATGAATATTGCAGAATCCATCGGACTTTCTAAGGAAGATGCAATGGATGTTGTGTGGAAAACCCTTCAGCATAATGGCATTACTATCGATGTGCGACTGAATGAAATTGCTCAGAATGTACAGGAGCAATATACTGATTATTTGAAGGAATAAATATCATATTTCAACAGGAGTTTATAATGAAAAAAATGTTAATAGTAATTGTTGTGATGTTATTTTTCTCTTCCTTATACGCAGAGGAAAACGCAAACTTGAAAACTGAGGAGAAGATCGATTCTATCTATGTGCTTCAGAAGAAAATTTACCGTACCGTGAAAGATCAACCCCTTCAAGACAAAAAATATGGGGTCGAGTTTAATTTTCTCAGATTGATCACTTTTGGAAGTGATAGTGATTTCTTAAATCACTCACTGAGCGGTACTTTTTCCCTGTTTTATCCAAAAAAGAAAGTGGAAATCGCCTTCCCGTTTTTCTATTCATATCCAACGGTAAACTTGCATGATGAGTTTTCACAAGATTATTCTCTTCGCCAAATCATACTTGATTGCCATTATCGAAAATTCCTCGGAAATTCGCTGAACAAATTCTATATCTCGGGCTTTATACGATACGCGAACCTTAAAGGATATGAAGATGAAGGTTGTATAAAAGGTTCACGTGATGAATCTGAAATGAAAACTGAAAATAAAATTGGAATCGGAATAGGTGTCGGATATAGAATATTTTCATATGCAGGATTTTATTGGGGAGCAAGTCTGAGTCTTGGTAATTATTTCATTGGGGAAAATAATAAGTTTGGTGATCAGAATTTTTATGATAACGACAATGAGATAATTTTCATTTTCGAGTTTCTGAAATTTGGGTGGGCTTTTTAAACCAATCTGAAATTTCTCAGAAAATCTATAACAGTAACAGTTTATCTTTATCAGACTATACAATCTGTAATAATTGGCTCTGCCAAGTCTTGCTGAATTTTGAATAACATAAGCTCAGAATAAGTTTCATTTATTAAATTGAAATGAAACTCTTGACTGAGAATAGACCATCCGCTCATTTGTTAGCAATCATAAATATTGTATAAACTGCCCTATAAAATTCAAAGGAGCCTTGCACAGAAATGAGTTACCGTGATGACTATCTCTTTTTAAGAGACAAGTTCGATCAGAAAGCAGAATTTATTACACTTAAAAAATTCCGCATGAATATTTTGAATACTCCTTTTGAATCCTTTAATTATGACATTCTCCCCGGTGAAGAGCACTATCATTGCCAGACCCATGATGTAAGTTTTGAAGAATCCTATTCATTGGACAGCAAAATTTCTGCACCTCATCTCGATGAACTCCTGCGTATTGATGATTCACGCATTGAAGAAAATATATTCTTCACCTACCCGATCTTCAAACCTTTTACTTTGAAGAAATCAAAGGAAGTTATTATCCTGCTGCATGGTTTGAATGAAAAGAGCTGGGAAAAATACCTGCCATGGGCGCATAAATTGGTCGAATATACCGGTAAAACATTAATCCTTTTCCCCACTGCATTTCATATGAACAGAGCTCCGGAAAGATGGGCAGATCCAAGATTCATGAACAAGGTGTGCAGGGAACGGAAGCAATTCTACCCTAAAGTGACAAATTCCTCTCTTGCAAATGCTGCGATCAGCACGCGTCTGCAATTTCTTCCACAGCGGTTTTTCTGGTCAGGACTGCAAACCTACTATGACATTCTCCAAATGATAAATCAAATCCGCAATGACGAACATCCGCACATTCACAAAGATGCCCATATAGATTTCATCGCATATTCGATTGGTTCATTTCTGGCAGAATTAATAATTATGGCGAACGAAAACAATTATTTTGATAATTCAAAACTGTGCATGTTCTGCGGCGGACCGCTCCTCAACCGAATGTCACCTGCTTCTAAATATATTCTGGACAGTGAAGCAAATGTGGCGATCTATTCCTTCTTCATCGAGCATCTTGAAGTCGAGCTAAAGCGTGACAAACGGCTGGCACATTATTTCAGTGATCTTCATCACGTAGGACGATATTTTAAGAGCATGCTTGATTATAATAAGATGATAACCTTCCGCGAGAATCGATTGAAGGAAATTTCAAAAAGGGTCTCTGCGCTTGCGCTTCAAAAGGATGAAGTTGTGCCTCCGATCGAAGTCGAACTGTCCCTTCACGGTCATGACAACAAAATCCCTATCAAAGTGAAATCCTTTGATTTTCCCTATCCATATGATCATGTGACCCCTTTCCCTATCACAGAAAAAAATGAAAAAGAAATTGATAAATGCTTCACAAAATCGATGAAATTTATTGCGGGACAGCTAAAATAGTTTAGGAGAATGTATGATAAAAAATTTTGATGAACTACTTGATAGAGTGAAAGAACTCCCTCCGAAAAGAGTAGTAATACCTGCTGCTCACACAATGTCCGCAGTTTATTGTGCCACACTGGCAACGGAGAAGCAGATTGGAAATTTTCTTCTCATTGGCGACAAAAAACAAATCATAGACTATATTTCCACGTCTGAAGAAAGTTTTGTCGATGCTTTCGAGATCATTGATGAATCCGATCCTGAAAAGTGCGTGGAACTCGCTGTCGATGCAGTGCTGAACAACGAAGCTGATCTAATTCTGAAGGGTGCAACAACAACCGGGCAGTTAATAAAGGGTGCTCTCAATAAAGAGAAAGGGCTTTTTACGGGAAACATTATCAGCGATGTACTTGTTATTGAAACAAAAGACCGGCTGACACTCATGACTGATGGTGGTATAGTGCGCTACCCGGATGTAAATGAAAAAGTTACTCTGATAAACAATGCTGTATATGTAGCCCATAGATTGGAGAATCCCTGTCCAAATGTTGCATTACTCTGCGCTCTCGAGGTTGTCAATCCCACAATGCCCCCCACAATAGAAGCAGCGGAGATAACAAAAATGTATAAAGAGGGTAAGATCACCGGTTGTGTGGTTGAAGGTCCCCTTGCTCTCGATGTTGCTGTTTCAGAACATGCAGCAAATATAAAAGAGATAGTTTCACCTGTGGCAGGAAAAGCTGATATTCTCATTATGCCAAATATCGAAGCAGGAAATATTTTTGGAAAGGCAATGACCTATTACGCCCATCTGCGTGTTGCTCATGTGATAATGGGCGCCAAAGTCCCGATCCTCATCACCTCACGTGCTGATGATGCGTTGACAAAGCTACATTCGGTTGCATTGGGAATTATCTGCGCCTAAAAGGAGTTACAATGGCACGAATCGGAATAACTTACGATGATATTTTATTAATTCCAAACTACTCTGAAGTACTTTCCAGGCAGGATGTAGATCTTTCCACAAGAATTTCTAAAAATTTCAAAATCCAGCTTCCTATTCTTTCTGCAAATATGGATACGATCACAGAATACGATATGGCAAATGTGCTCAGCGGATTCGGAGCGCTCGGTATCGTTCACAGATTCTGCTCTGTTGATGAAGAAGCAAGTATCGTCGAGCGGCTTCGGCTTGCAGAAAATCCAATAAGAGCAGCATCTATCGGTGTATCAGGAGAAAACAAGAACCGCCTGAAAGCTCTGATCGATGCAGGAGCTCAAATCATCTGTATCGATATTGCTCATGGTCATCATAAACTAATGGCTGACACTATTAATATGTGCAAGAAATTCAATGTGGATGTAATTGCAGGGAATATCGCCACTATGGAAGCTGCAAAATTTCTGTGCGAAAACGGAGCAGATGCAATAAAAGTCGGTATCGGACCCGGCTCGATGTGTACCACGCGTATAAATACAGGATTCGGTGTGCCACAGGTAACTGCTATCGAAGATGCATGCAGTGTTGCAAAGGAGTATGACATACCAGTCATTGCAGACGGCGGAATACAGAATTCCGGAGATGTTGCCAAGGCACTCGCTGTTGGTGCGGATTCAGTGATGAT
>JAUWPE010000143.1 GCA_030611765.1 Candidatus Cloacimonadota bacterium
AGATCAAGAATTGAAAATCCACTTTGAGCAGTTTCTATAAGAGTTCTGTAAAGCTCTTCTTTGAGTTTCAGTTCCTTTTCTCTTTCCTGTGATTCGGTAATATCAATTGAATTACCTACACTTCCAATCTGATTGCCCTGCGCATCCTGCATCAACGCTGAAGAGAGATAACTGACAAACTTCTCACCATTCTTCCTTTTATTTCTTACAATACCGTAAAATGATCCATTTTTCTGAATTAATTTTCCGATTCGAACACATTCGTCAGCATCTGCATAGAGCAATTTTACATGCTCTCCGATAACCTCTTTCTTCTTATATCCAAAATTTTTCTCGGCAGCACTGTTGAACTCAATGATCTTTCGGTCATTATCTACTGAGATGAACATAGTGAGAGAACTTTCTATGAGATTACGTACATATTCGTGCATTTCCTGCAGCTTTGCCTCATTCTGTTTTCTGAGAGTGATATCTGCGATCGAACCGAGAATTCTGACCGATTGTCCTTTGTCATCAACAAGGCATACGCCGTTCACAGCTGCATATAAATAGCCCCTGTCCTTTTTTAGGAGTCTGCATTCAACCTGAAAACGCCTGCTGGTTTTCGCAGTTCTTCTTACTGCACTCAGTGTATCATCCTTATCATCGGGATGAATGAGCATGATTGCATTGTTAAAGGAAAGAAATTCTGAAACATCTTCTGAGGTATATCCAAACAACTCCTTAACTGCACCAACTACTTCAATGGTTTGATTCGAATAATCAGCATCAAAGACAACGTGACCGGTCTGTTCTACAACCAGTCTGTAACGCTCTTCACTTTCTTCAAGAGCATGCTGAACACGTTGCCTGTCTGTGATATCGCGACAAATAATTCTTATCTCAGAGGGTATCCCCTTGTCATCAAAAATAAGCTGTGTGCGCTCGTGCACCTGCAGAATTGAGCCATCTTTTCTTACTTTTTGAAATTCGAGTTCACTGAATTCTTCTTTCTTCTTGAATATCTCTGAAAACAGCTTTTTCACTTCTTGAAGATCATCCTCATGAACAACCTTCCAAACTGATTTCCCAATAATTTCCTCTTTGGTATATCCAAGATAAACAGCCCCAAATTGATTTACATCTGTGACAGTACCGTCAGGTGAAACTGAAAAATACATATCCGGTGCATTATCATATAGGTCCTGATATTTCTGTTCACTCTTGGCAAGCTCCAGTTCTACCACTTGACGAGATGTCTTCTCTTTTTCCACTCTTCTCTCAAGTATCTTTGTGGAATTCAGTTCATTTATAATTCCGAGCAACTGATCATAGTTCAGTGGTTTTGGTAAAAAGCGGTCAACACCAATATTTATTGCTTTGAGAAGGTTTTCTTTCTTATCAAATGCAGAGAGAACTATAATGATTGTAGAAGGATCAATTGCCTTGATCTTTCGAGCCATCATCAATCCATCCATCTTGGGCATGATGATATCTACAATGACCACATCTGGACGAAATTTTTCAAAGAGCTGCAGACCCTCCTCACCATCCTGAGCTTTATACACTTTCTTTACTCTCTTTTCCAAGATCATACTAACCGAATCGAGGATGAGCACTTCATCTTCTACATATAAAATCGTAATATCTAATGTTCCCATAAAACATCCTAACGAAAATTTTTGTATGCTGTGATATGTATTTTCTTCATTTTTCCCGGTGCAATTTCCGATTGAAAAGCCGGAATGTTATATTTAATTATACCAGCTATAGTAAGAATTACAAAAAGTTTTGCAATTATCGTTCCGAGCAAGATATTTTTTTCCATATTATTTGATTACCACAGTTCTACCTTAAAATCCGAAGTAAAATATTATGTGTAATGATTGTTGTCAATATTCTTGAAAGAGAATTCAACAATATGTCCTGTAAATTTCACTTATAGGGTCGAATCGATTGATTTGCTTCGCCGGGATAGTTGTTTGGTGTTTGGGTAAATAAAAAATTCTCCTTATTTATTTTCCTGAAATTGTTATCCCTTTCACCTGTATCCATGGATAAATTTCACTGCCGTAATCAATTCTCTCTTTTGAGATATTGGCAATGTTCTTTATCATTTCCGCAAGATTGCCGGCTATCATTGTCTCATTAACAGGTTTAGTAATTTTCCCGTTTTCAATAAGATAGCTGTTCTTTGCAACGCCCGAAAAATCTCCATTATCACTGGGATTTCCGCCGGAAAATCTGCAAAGTAATAGTCCTTTATCAATAGATGAAACCATGTCTTCAAAACCAGCAGTGCCTGGTTCCACAATATAACATCCACCGCTGTTTACCGCTCTGGGTTTCCCTGTTTTGTTTGCTCCATACTGAGACAGCAGGAAGGATTTAAGCACACCCTTATTAATAAGGGTCATATTTTGAGCTTCATAGCCATCATAGGTGAAGAAGTAGTTCATTGCGATCTCCGGCGAGCGCGGATAGGAATGCAGAGTCAAGGAACCATTTGCAATTTTTTCATTCAGTTTATCTTTGTAGATCGAACTACCGGAAATAAGTGAATAATCGTATAGATACATCGTGATATATTCTATAAATGATGAAAGGCAGTCGGGTGTGATTATCACATCTCCAACCATTTTTCCGGGGAAGGCAGAAGTATGTATCTGCTCTCCGGATTGTTTGAGAAGCATATCAACAGAAGCATATTCGTGAAGGGGCTTATCCAACTCTTTTGATGAAAATCCAGAATAATTGAAGGAAGATACTTTTTCTCCTTCCTTGGAAGTGAACGCCACAGAGAAGGAATATAAACCTCGGTTTCCAGCAAAATCAACACCATTTGAATTCTGAATAAGTATGTTGGATTGTGTGAAGTCAACGATCGCCTGATCGATCATTGTTTTGGGACAGTATTCTTTTTCATACAGAACAAAATCATGCAATCTATCATACATTAGATCAAGGTCAGCTTTTTCCCTGCCTGAGGTAAATTCCTTTGGTGGCTGCTTATCCGCAATATCATTTGCTTTATCTGGCAAGGAGGACTGGGCAAGTTCAATGACCTGATCAACTGCTTTATCAATAGAATCTTTATCCTTTTTATTGATCTTCAGATCACCTTTTTGATCATTAATAATAGCTTTAAGCAGAATGCTTGTATCATAGGTAGTGCGCAGGAGTTTCATTTCACCTGCATCCACATTGAGTTCATGTTTCTTGTTGAATTTCAGATAACATTGAGCTTTCTCAGCACCCTTTGTGAGCATTCTATCAATACAATATTTTACTAATTCTCTATCTGATTTCATTATTTACCTCCGATATTCACTTTACATTTCAATGCGGGACCGCCCATTCCGACCGGGATATACTGCTTTTTACCGCACATACCGCCGCAAGACCATGCCATATCATCAGAAACCATTGTGATAGTTTTCAACATATTAAATGCAACACCGGAGATTGTAGTATCTTTGATCGCTTTTCCGAGCTTGCCATTCTTGATCTCATAGCCCTTTACAACACCGAACATGAATTCGCTTGTGGAATCTGCCTCCCCGTCGGATGATTGCATAAGGTAGTATCCGTCATCAATCGATGCGATCATATCTTCCAGCTTGTCTTTTCCGGGTACGATCGCTGTATTTCTCATGCGGATGATCGGCTCGTCGGAATAGGCATAAGCACGAGCATTACCGGTCGGTTTTACTCCAAAATGTTGGGCAGATTCCTTGTTTTGCATGAAGGTTTTCAAAATTCCATTTTCTATAAGGATTGCATCTTCTGCTTGAGTTCCTTCATCATCTACGAATAAGGGAACAGGGCAAAGCTTACTCATTGCAGTGTGTGCAAAATCAACCATATTAATGATCGGACTTGCAACTTCTTTATTCAGATAATCCGCAGCTACGGAGCCGCCAAGCACAATATCAGCTTCGACTGTATGCCCGATAGCTTCGTGAGCAAGAATGCCTGCAAGATCAGGTCCGAAAATACAATCTGCGATACCCGCTTTTGCATATACACCTTCGGATTTTTTCTTCAGATGTTCATACTGTTTATCGATCTTTTCATACAGGTCTTCGGGCTTGCTGAAAAGATCTTCAAATTGACCGAATCCCCCGAATATCTCATACAGTTCAAAAGGTTGCCCATCCTTTGCAATATTCAATGACGTATAGATGAGCGTTCTTGGAACCATCGAATATGCCTGAGAACCTTCTGAAGTAAGAAGAGCTTTTTCCATTTCAAGACAGCGATATATTGTGGTTCGTGCGGTAAGATCACTGTATGTTTTTCCAATATAACTATCAACTATTTTGAGGAAATCGATCATTTCCTTTTGGGTTTTTCTTTTTCTTTTGGTCATGAAATCTTTTTCAGAGATGCCAACAGAAACAGGAAGTGTCTCTTTGCTTTTTCGTTCTCTATCATTGAGGTACAGCGCATTTTCTGTCGCAGCTTTGATAACCGTTTTGACCGTTTCATCAGCTATTGTAGGATTTGATGAGAATCCCCACACACCTTTTTTATAGACGCGTGCGGACACGCCACTTTCGGAACTTCTGTTATTTCCCATTATATCGCCATTAACTATTGAAATAGCACAACTTCTATTTTCCTGTATCCGCAATTCAGTATATTCGGAAAACAGGTTATTATATTTTGAGATATCTTTCTCGATCATGAAAACTCCTTTTTTATATTCTAAATAAAATCTTTTCGCTTTTGAACATCTTGATCATGAAATAGATGAGTATTGCTGCAAAGATCAGACTGCTCGAAGCCGCGATCAAAACATTTCCCCATGTGGATGCTTTGATGAATATTGATTTAATGCCAACTACCGTATTAATGAATGGAGTGAAATACATCCATGAGGGAACTGTCTCTCCCATAGTGCTTGTGCCGATACTTACAATCAAAACGATCATATATATCGGCATGACCAGACAGGCTGCTTCTTTTGAATTGCGAGCATA
>JAUWPE010000031.1 GCA_030611765.1 Candidatus Cloacimonadota bacterium
TTTTACACCGTGTTATATGAAGTGTCGCCATTTTTTATTCAATTCTTCCTTCATCTAAGATAATTGTTCCATTTTTACCTGAATACATCCTCTTATTATCAGAGTTAAATTCATACTTTACATCCAGTGACAAAGATTCTATAGATAATATTTTGTAATGCTTACATTTATAGATATGTTTATTGCCTTTCTCTCCAGCAACATAAATCTCAAATGAGATGATAAAATGTGGCGCATCATAGATAACTTTAAATTCATCAGAAGGTGAATTGTATGTTTTTCTGTAAAAAAAATGCTACAGACTTAGATAATCCAGAAATAATAAATTTTCAATCAGATTGTGGAGGAGGTGTGTTATTCTTCATACTAATACTGGATTCCCTCTTGTGAGGGAATGACATCGCTTTTTTGTTAGAACACTAATGAAATTAAATAAATAATTGTAACTCAACATTCCAATGTTGAGTATGTGCAGGATACGCAAGATTGGAATCTTGCGTTACTTTATTCCCCTCCTCTTTACCAATTCTTTAGGACGTGAAATCAGTTCATTTCACTGTCCCTAAATTGGTAAAGGAATAGAGCAAGAATCCCCCGCTTCTGAAAAGGTTGACTTTATCAAGCAGAGGGCCTGGTAAAGAGAGAGGGAAAAAATTTGTATTTTCTTCTGTAAAGAAGCGCTCCTAAAAGGGTATCTACATTTGACATGGAAAGAGTATCATTTCAAAAAGAAATACAACAAGCGAAATAAGTACGCTCGCTATTGCGGATGATAAGCAGCCCTTTGTTTGAACATTCTTGAAGAATGCTGCTGCGATCATGATCATCAAACCATTGATAAAAATCAAGAATATCCCGAAGGTCAGTGCAATTAGAGGAAGTGATATGAATAGAAAGATCGGTCTTATAAGCACATTGACAATGCCAAGCACAAAAGCAAACAAAAGTGCAGTACCAAAATTCTTGATCTCGATCAATTTTGTGAGCCGGCTCACAATGAGTATTGCAAGCGAATAAATTATTAATCTTATTATATAATCCATTCTATTCCGATGTATCCTTTATATATTGTTTTCGTATTTCATCCATCGAGTATTCGTTATTTTTCGGTGCAAGGAGCTCAGATTGCTTTATCCTTGCCATTATTACTTCAAGTTCTTTCTGCCTATCTTCAGCTGTTTGCTTTTCCAATTCGGGTAGAGAAATATCTATTTCTTTTCTGTCTGTTGTAAGCATTCCTGTGGCAATTATCGCGATCGAAATGACATCCTTCAGATCTTTATCAAAAACCAGTCCATGGATGATATTTGTGTTCTCGTGCGTTTTTTCATAGATGATCTTCGTCACTTCCTCATACTCTTTTGTTACAAAATCAAAACCGACTGTGATATTTACAAGAATTGCTTTTGTTTCCTCCAGTGAAATATCCTGTATGAGAGGATTTTCAAGCGCCTGATGGGTCGCATTAGAAGCTCTATCTTCTCCGCTGGCAGAACCAAATCCGATAAGTGCATATCCCATTTCTGAAAGTACGGTCTTCACATCTGCAAGATCAACATTCATATATCCTTCTTTATTGATGATCTCGGTGAATGTCTTTGCGGCATTGTAGAGAACAAAATTGGACTTTTCAAATGCCTGGTACAATTCAATATCATCAAATGTTTGAAGGACTTTATCATTATCGATAATAATAAGAGAATTCACACATTGCTTTAGTTCTGCGATACCTTTTTCTGCATTTTCTTTGCGGTATTTCCCTTCAAAGCTGAAAGGATAAGTTACGATTGCGATAGTGAGGATATCCATTTCCTTTGCGATCTTCGCAAAAATCGGAGCTGCGCCGGTTCCTGTTCCACCGCCCATTCCGGCAGTAAGAAATACAACATCAGTATGAGCCAGTGCCTTTTTTATTTCATCCTTACTTTCTTCTGCACACATTTTCCCGACTTCGGGTTTTCCACCTGCCCCGAATCCCTTCACCAGATTCTTGCCAATCTGCAATTTAACTTCCGCAGCAGAAACGTTGAGAACCTGCAGATCGGTGTTCACAGCTACATAATCGACACCGCCAAGATTATTTGTGATCATAGTATTGACCGCATTGTTTCCTGCTCCGCCGATGCCTATGATTTTGATCTTAGAAATTTTGTTCGCTGAATGATTAAATTTTAGCATATATGCTCCCTATTTGACCTTAGTCAGGGATTAAGATTTACGTAAAGCTTTGTATTTCAAACCATTTTTTTATTCGTTTGAAAAGACGGTCTATGATCGAACCTTTGCCCGGGGCAAGGGGTTCGTTCTTATAATTTTTCACACCCCAGTACAGCAAGCCAACTGCAGTTGCATATTTGGGATTTGAAAGAGTTTCTGTATCGCCATAGATTCCCTTGAATGAAGGATAACCGGTTTTTGTGGGAACTTCATTAAATACCTGCGAGAAAAGCTGGTTCGTACTTTTCAGATTTGCAGTTCCTCCACAAATAGAGATCCCCGCAGTGATCATCTCAAGATATTTGCTTTTTACCACATTATTATAAACTAATTTGGCAATTTCCTGCATTCTTGGATTGATAATCTCCGCAATAAGCTTTTTTGTGCGGAAGGTCGAAGGATAGCCCCCAATTCCAGGTACCTCGATCTTTGAGTCATCATCAACATTTTCTGCAATAGCATATCCAAAATCTATCTTTATCTTTTCTGCTTCTGCATTTGGAGTACGTAATCCCACAGAAAGATCAGAGGTGATGTTCTCTCCTCCAAACGGAATAATACAAGTAAAACGGAGACTATTTTTATAATAAATGGATACATCGGTCGTCCCGCCGCCTATGTCCACAAGCACAGCGCCGAGCTCTACTTCATCATCATTTAGAACTGCCATTGCAGAAGCGATTGGCTGAAGCACCACATCTTTCACATTCAAACCCAAAAGCTGCACGCTGCGGTAAATACTATTTAAATAGCTCATGTCTGCGGTCACAAAATGCACATCTGCTTCAAGACGATGCCCGGTCATTCCGATTGGATCAATAATTCCTGTGATGCTGTCAATCATAAAATACTGAGGTTCAACATGAATGAGTTTGTGGTCGCTCGTCAAAGGTGTATTTTTGATTGCATCCTTCTTCACATTTTCGATCTCGGTTTCTGTTACCTCATATTCGTTTATTTCTTCAGTATATTTGCTTTTGCTGATAATATTTGCGATGCCATGACGAACAAAACTGCGGATCATTTCTCCCGCCACACCGACAATGATATTCTCTGCATCAAGTCCTGCCATTTTTTCAGCAGCACGCACTGCGCCGTCAATGGATTCTGATGCAGCCCGAATGTTTCTGATTATTCCACGTGTAAGTCCCTGTGACTTTGTTTCTCCAATGCCTGAAATCTTCAACTGATTGTTTTTATCAATAACTGCAATGATACAACATATCTTCGTTGTGCCGATATCCAAAGCCGTTACTATCTGTTGTTTTGCCATTATCTTAATATCACCAATTCATGTATTGGATCGGAAAATCGTACATCGATCTCTGAATAACTTGCCACACCGAAATTCCTGTATGCAAAGACAAGCTTTTCCAATCGATCATCAAAGTCACGATCACCGATAATGAATCTCACACCTCTCTCATGTTCTAAGAGGATAACATCTCCATCATCAATATATAACTCCTTCACACATGCGAGAAAATCAGGATATTTCATTTTCAAGATTCTATACACATCGAGGAGTATCTGAAAGTTTGTATCTGATACTTCCTGTCCCAGTGTCAAATTATTTATTTCAATTTCACAAAAGACAGGTAAATCTAACTCATTTGTATTAGCAATTTTTTCCAGCATAACTCCCTGATCATCGATAAGAAAATGCTCGTTTTGAGTGGTTTGAAGAAACGCGACAGGAAGCCGTTCTTCAATAACAACCTTCAGTGTGCTCGGGAAAATTCTTAGTATCCGCACATGCTTTACCCGCGGATCTTGCAGTAATCTTTGTTGAACTATTTCATCTTCAAGAAGATAAATATTTTCTCCCTTGAATTCCGAAAGAGCTATATGAATAATATTAGGATTTATATGAATCGTACCAGCCACTTCACTATCCTTCATTTCGAGATATTTCCATCTTGTCACGCCGAATCTCAGCAAGCATGCACTTGCACCGGTAATACACACACACAGCACAAGCATGATGAGTGCCTTCTTAAAAACCGGTTCTTTTATTCTCGTTCTATTTTCTCGCATAAGAAAAATCTCCCCACAGTTTAACTTCTAATTCGAGGTTTGTTCCAAATTTTTTCATCACTTCATCTTTCATCTTTTTTATGAGAAGATACACGTCTTTTGATGAAGCATTTCTATTATTTATGATGAAATTTGCATGAGTTTTAGAAATTTGAGCATCACCGATAGCATATCCCTTTAATCCGCATTTCTCAATAAGCTCACCAGCATAATAATCTGTGCCATTCTTGAATGTCGAACCAAAGGTCGGGGCATGTCGGAGATTAGTCGATTTCCTTTGTGAAATATAGGAATCACAGATTTCTTTCACTTCCAGCATGTTCTTTTTATGAACATTAAAAGTTCCTTCTGTGATAATATAATTCTCAAAAGGTAGTTTTGTTTTTCTATATGAAAAATCTATATTCTCAGCTTTAATGCTTACAATTTTTCCTTCATGGGTAACTGCTTTTATAGAATCCAGGACACCATCCACTTCATGACCAAAAGCCCCTGCGTTCATTGCAATAATTCCACCCACAGTTCCTGGAATGCCACTCAAGAATTCCAGTCCGCTCAGACCTTCAAGGATACACTTTTTTTGAAGATGATCCAGTTCTATGTGTGTTGCAACAGAAAGTTTTCCTTGATGGAGTTCAATAAAGTAAGGAAGATTTTTCAGAGAGATTACGATCCCATGGAATCCATTATCAGACACTAAAATATTTGAGCCGTTCCCAAGTATTTTATAAGGAATATTGTTTTCGCAGATGAATTTGAATATTTTTGAAAGCTCATCATAACTATCAGGTTCTGCAAGATAATCAGCTTCTCCGCCGCATTTTATGGTTGTGAATAATTTTAAAGAAACCTCTTTCGCCACACATGACATGTGGTGTTTTTCAATAAATATTTCAAATTTTTCTATCATTATTTTTATTTGCCACCAAGGCACAAAGTCACAAAGTCACAAAGAATGCAACTTCAACTACTACATCAAGCAACTTTGTGTCTTCGAGTTTTTGTGGCATCTTTAAACTTTTTTTTCTTTCATTATTTTTTCTTGGATTGAGCTGCGTTTTGCTTTTCTAATAGTTGAACAAATTTTTCAGATACTTCAAAGATATTTCCAGCTCCCATAGTTATTACAAAATCTCCACTTTTAGTCATCTTCATAAGTTCCGCAGGGATATCTTCTCTGTTTTTGATGAAATATACTTTTTTATGCCCAAGCTCACGAGCTACATCGGAAATAAGTTTGCCGGTCACGCCTTTGATCGGTTCTTCACGAGCTGGATAAATATCATTGACAATGAGCACATCAGACATCATAAGAGCTTCTGCAAATTTTTTATAAAACATATTTGTTCGAGTAAATAAATGAGGTTGAAACACTGCGACTATTCTTCGAACAGAACCTTCCTTAATGCCCTGAAGTGTTTTTCTAACCTCAGTTGGATGATGAGCATAATCATCATAAACGAGAATGTCATTCACAAAACCTTTGCGTTCAAACCTGCGATATACGCCGTTGAATTTTTGTAAGCCATTCCTAATATCTATGAAAGGAATCTCAAGCTCAAGAGCTATGGAAGCAGCAAGGAGCGAGTTTTGAACGTTATATTCGCCTGGTAATGCAAGGTTTATGGTTCCTAGTTTTTTGTTCGCATATATGAGATCATACTCGGATTCAAAATTAGAATATTTAATATTTTCTGAGCGAACTGTTGCATTCTTATCAAGACCAAAAGTACATAAACGCTTGTCAAATCTTGGCAATAGTCGTTTGATTGCGGAATCATCAATGCACGCTACGATCAAACCGAAGAAAGGTACTGAGTTAGCAAACTGAAGGAATGCATTTTCCAGTTCTTCCACAGTTGGATAGCAGTCAACATGCTCCTCTTCAATATTGCATATACCTGCTATTATGGGAGTTAATGATAAAAAAGAGCGGTCGTATTCGTCGGCTTCGACAACAATGTATTCTGATTTTCCAAGCACTGCATTACTATCAAAATTCTTCACCACTCCTCCGATCACGAGTGTGGGCAGCAGTCCAGCTTCTGTGAGTATCATACCTGTCATCGAAGTCGTGGTGGTCTTACCATGAGTGCCTGCAATGCAAATTCCCATTTTCATTCTCATAAGCTCGGAAAGCATTTCGGCACGTCTGATGACCGGAATATTCTTCTTTACAGCAGTTTTTATCTCAATATTTGAGCTTGTTACAGCAGAGGATTTCACAACCACATCGACATCCTTATGAACATTTGATGCTTTATGTGAATAATTTATCTCTGCACCCATTTTTTCAAGACGCTCGGTAACGTGCGATCTTAATAAGTCAGAGCCAGATATTTTATAACCGTAATTGATGAGCAGTTCGGCAATTCCGCTCATGCCAATGCCGCCAATACCGACAAAATGCAATTTCTTCGTTTTTCCTAACATTCTATTCCTAACTCAGATAAACAGGAAAATTTTAACCACGAATTAACACAAAAATACACGAATAAAAAAGATAAGCATAAAATTATATGTATGAACCCTACTACTAAAGTGTTTATAGAAGTTGCTGAAAATATTTTACCAAAAATAATACTTTTCATCTTACCTTTGCGTCTCTGCATTCTTTCTCTCTGTGTCCTCTGCGTGATTCTTTGTTTCATAATAACTTATGATCTCACAGAGAATGTGCTAATAATATCGCTGACAATATTTTGTGTTGCCTGCGGTTTCGCAAGAGACTTCATCGCATGTGCCATTTTTTCGTACTTCTCCAGATCATTCAAGATATTCACGATATCATGAAATAAAATTTCTGGCGATAAGTTCTTTTCCTCGATAACAATTGCTGCATTTTTAGCTCCAAAACTCTCAGCATTTTTAACCTGATGATCCCCTGCAGCCCATGGAAAGGGTATTATGATCGCAGGAATTCCAAAGTATGCAACTTCAGAAAGGGATATCGCTCCAGCTCTGCACACAACCAGATCGCTTGCAGAATAGGCAATGCCGATATCATCAAAAAATTGTTTTATCACAAGATTGTCATTTTTTCCATATAGTTGAAAAATTTTTGTATGATCGCGTTTCCCAGTCTGAAAGATCACCTGAAGATCGTCTTGTAATAATTTCTCAAGAATTGAGAGCACTGCATTATTTATTGGAGTGGAGCCCAAGCTGCCTCCGTAAATGAAAACTGTCTTTTTGTTTCTCAATCCCAGTATTTCCAGTGCTTTCTCATGTGAAGTCTTTTCTAATGTGCGAATTGGATTTCCTGTGTAGCAGATTTGTTTGTTACAACATTTTAAATATTCAGTTGCTTTCTGATCTCCAAGGTAAATTCTTCTGGCATAGGATGCGATTAAACGTGTGCTCAGTCCGGGATAGCTATTCTGTTCCTGCAAAAATATTGGAATCCTTTGCAGTTTTGCTGCGTAACCCGCAGTTCCGCTGACAAATCCACCACATCCTATAAAAATTGATATGTTGAATTTCTTATAAATATCCTGTGTCTCGGCAATACTTTTCAGCATATAATACGGGAACAAAATATTTTTCAGTGTGAAAAATCTGTATAATTTCTGCACATTTGTCTGAATGCAATCATAGCCATTTTCTTTCACTATTTTATTTTCAATGCCATCTTTTGATCCGATAAATATAATTTCGCATTCACCCAGTTGCTTTTGCAGCTCACGTGCAATTGCAATTCCGGGAAAAATGTGTCCGCCCGTTCCACCTGCTGCGATTGCTATTCTATGCATATTGAAATTCCCTTTCGAGCCGTTCATACCTGTCACGCTTGCTCGCATTGATGATCACCGCAATCGCTATAGAATCGATCAAAAGCGCTGAACCGCCGTAACTTATGAAAGGCAAGGTTACTCCTGTCGAAGGGATCAAACTCACTGCAACAGCGACATTTACAATAATATTATAGGCAATGCAAAACCCTAAACCTGCGATAAGAAATGAGTAAAAGGGATCGTGTGCACGTTGTGCTAATGTGAAACAGCTTAATAATAAAAGCAGATAGATCAATAGAAGAACAACGCCTCCCACAAATCCATATTCCTCTCCAAGTATGGAAAAAATATAATCCGAATGGGCAAAAGGCAGGTAGTATAATTTTGCTTTCCCTTTTTCGGAACCCCTGCCGGTTAACTTGCCGTTTGATAGTGCGATTAGTGATTCTCTTGGTTGAAAAAAAATATCATCATGATTCTCGATCTTCACCTCTTCTCCGGTGAGGAATTTCACGAATGAGACATATCGTGCTCTACGGTAGGATGGACCGACAGATATAAGTATCACAAGCAAAACAAGGACACTAACAGATATCAATGTGATCGTGGATAGTTTCACTTTCGCGATAAAAAGCATGCTCAAAAAAACAAGAAAGAGAATACCCGCTGTGCTGAGATCCGGTTCAAAGTAGATCAATCCAACATAAAAAACAAGAGCAAAAATGACTGGGAAAAAATTTTTGAAAAAATATCTCGGTTCCGATCTCTCAAGAATATCCTGATTTTTTGCAAAGAAGTGAGCAATGTAGAATATGAGAATAACTTTTGCGAGATTACTCGACTGAAAGGTAAATTTCCCAAGATTTATCCAACGCGATGAACTGTTCACAGTTTTACCGATCCCTGGAACGAAGACTGCCACCAGAGCGATCAATCCGAGTAATAAAAGCGGAAAAGCCAGTCTTCTCAAGCGCTGAAGATGTATCTGAAAAAAGATAATAAAGAAAACAATAGAGACAAAGATCCAGATGGTTTGCATTACAATATTCCGCGATTTGAACTGAAAGGAATCAATACTACCGATGAGCAGCAATCCGATCAGAATTAGAATAAGACAGATGTAAATCAGCGAATCTTCCAGAAATTTTGTTGAGATCTTCATTTTTTCAACCCACCTACAAGCTGATTGAAGTGCTTTCCCCGCTCTTCAAAATTATTATACATATCATAACTTGCACATCCGGGTGATAGCAGAATATATTCATCGGGATTTGAAATTTTGTATGCCGTCCAGACTGCTTCTTGTAAATCGGAAACCTCTATTGTGTTCACGAATTTTTCGAACGTTTTAATGATTTTGGTTTTGGTTTCACCAAGAACAATCAGGTTTCTCACATTTTTTTGTATGAGCGGTATCAAAGATGAGAAATCTTCAGCTTTATCCGAACCACCCATAATAAGATTTATCGGCTTATCAAATGATGCCAATGCTTTTTCGACAGAAACACAATTTGTTGCTTTTGAATCATTGATAAAAATTCTTTCATTGATCTCAGCCACCCATTCAAGACGATGTTCTAAACCCTTGAAACTTTTCAAAGCTGCGATTATTTGATTAGATTCCAATCTGCATAATACACCAACGAGGGAAGAAGCAACAGCATTGCTGACATTATGTAATCCACTTATTGGAAGCTCATTAGAGTATAAATATGAAGTTTTTTCTCCAGATTTTATCACAATTTTATTATCTTCAAACCATACATTTTCATTCACTTTTTCATTCACGCTGTAGAATATTTTCTTAGATAAACCGATTTTGTTTAGCTGTTTGCATTCATCATCATCATAATTTAATACTGTGAAATCTTTTTCAGTCTGATTTTCAAAAATTCGTAATTTAGAGCTTCTGTATGCATCTAAGGTATGATACCGATTCAAGTGATCAGGGGTGATGTTCAACAAAACAGCAATGTCGGGTCTGAATTGCTCAATTGCATCAAGCTGAAAGCTGCTTACTTCCAGAACAATGTACTCATATTCTCCTTTTTCAATCGGAAACGAGGTAAAGGGCAATCCAATATTACCTGCAAGGAGCGCATTTTTGCCACTCTCTTTCAGGATATGATGAACCAATGAAGTGGTTGTGCTTTTTCCATTTGAGCCGGTAATTGCAATGATCTTTGAGGAAGTGTCTTTTGCAAGCTCAAACCCGAATTCCAGTTCGCTCCAGATCGGGATTCCCTTCTCGCGAGCTTTTTTAAGAATCAGAATATCAAGCGGCACACCAGGACTAATAATGATAAGCTCATTTTTAAGAACTTTATCAGTATGACCGCTGAGTTCATATTCGAAGTCTGATATGCTCGGAATCGTATTTATTAATTCCCCGCTTGATCGTGCTTCTGATAAAAAAGGTTCTGCACCAATTTCCCGGAGTTTTTTTGCAGCAGCTAACCCGCTTCTGGCAAGTCCGATAACAGCGACTCTTTTATCTTTCCAATCCATGTTATCTCAACTTAAGCGTAGCAAGTCCGACAGCAGTTAAAAGCATTGTTATGATCCAAAAACGTATCACGATCTGGCTTTCTGACCAACCCTTTAATTCGTAATGATGATGAAGTGGCGCACAGAGAAAAACCCGTTTGCCCTCACCATATTTTATGCGTGTATGCCTAAAATAATATTTTTGCAAAAGAGATGAAATTGCTTCCACCACGAACACAAGACTTATCATGACGAAGAAAATCTCTTCTTTAAGAAGGATTGCCGTCACAGCAAGAATTCCACCCATAGAGAGCGCTCCGGTATCCCCCATGAATACCTGCGCGGGCTTTATATTAAACCAAAGAAATCCAAGGATCGCACCAATAATTGCGGTCGTGAAAACTGTCAATTCCCCTGCCTCGCTGATAAATTCGAGCTTAAGATAATCAGCGATCACAATATGCCCTTTTACATATGACATAACCCCCAATCCGAAAGCGACCAACGCAATTGTGCCTGCTGCCAAACCGTCCAAGCCGTCGGTAAGATTAACTGCATTTGAATAAAACGTGATAAAGAGTGCAACAAAGGGTATGAAAAATACACCAAGTGATATTGAAGTATCTTTGAGAAATGGTATGCTTATATATGTAATTGAATTACTTGCCTGATAGCCGAAATACAGAGTAACTGCTATAAGAATTCCCAGAACAAGCTGTCCTGCGATCTTATATTTCTCGACCAAACCCTGTTCCACATGCCGAACATTTTTCAGATAATCATCCAGAAAACCAAGTCCTCCCAGCCATAAAGTAACAAGCAAAGCAATAAGCACATAGGGATTTGTCAGATTATTCCACAGCAAACTGGAGAGGATCAAGCCAAGTCCGATTATGATACCTCCCATCGTGGGAGTTCCCTTTTTCCCCTGATGTGTAGCCGGAAGTAGATCACTAATATTCTCTGTAACTTGATGTTTTTTCAAAAATTTGATGATCTTCGGACCAAAGAAAAAACATAAAAGAAGAGCAGTCACAAATGCACCGATTGCCCGAAATGTGATGTATTGAAAAACATTAAAAACAATATGTACCTTTACGAGAGGATACAAAATATGATAAAACATTAATTTGCCATCCTTTCTACGATTTTTTCTAACGCGATACCCCGCGATGCTTTGACCAGTATTACAGCATCTTGGGGAAACATCTTATCTGAAAAACGGAATAAAAAATCCTCTGCAGATGAGTAATGTGTGATAAATTTATAATATTTTGAATGATCTCCAATAGAGATCGCTCTCCTCACATCCATTTCCCGAACTAATAATCCAATATCTTCGTGGTATTTTTGACTATCCACTCCAAGCTCGAGCATATCGCCGAGGATCACTATCTTATTTTTATGAGGAAGAGCTTGCAAATATTCCAGTGCAGAGATCATAGAAACAGGATTTGCATTGTAGCAGTCAGCGATAATAGTCCACTTTTTCAATGTGTTCTCCCTTATCTCCATTCTCAAACCAACTTCAGGTGTGATCGCTAAACCATTCTGGATATGTTCGTGGGAAAGTTCAAATCTCTTACCTATGATAATTGCAGGAATGGCATTCAATACATTATGATACACATCATTGAAAATGTAATATCTTTCATCATTCACATAAAATGAATATTTATGATCTTCGTGCCTGATATCCCTCACAACAAGATCATTATCCTCGTCAAATCCGTAGGAATAATAATCCCTTTTCCCTTTAAAATCCTGCAGAAATGCAATATTCCCATTAAATATTTTGAATGTATCTTTTGCTGAAAACTTAAAAATATCATTCTTCTCTTTGAAAACTCCTTCAAGACTTTCTAAGAATTCCAAATGTGATTCGCCGATATTTGTAATGACTGCGACATCGGGTTCTACCATTTCTGTAAGGACTTGTATTTCTCCGAAATGATTTGTTCCAAGCTCAAGCACAGCAATTTCATGCTCATCTTCAATATCAAAAATTGTAATGGGAAGTCCAATGATCGTGTTAAAATTTCCCTTGCTACGATGAACCCTGTACTTTTGAGCTAATACATTTGCAACGAATTCTTTTGTGATTGTTTTCCCGACAGAGCCGGTAATCGCTATTTTAGGAATATCAAACCGGTTGAGATAAAATTTTCCCAATTTGTCCAAAGCATGTAACGTATCCTCGACAAATATGAGCTTCTGAGTATCAACCCGACCTTTCGGTTTATGATCCACCACTGCAAAGGATGCACCTTTTGAAAGTGCTTCCCGGACAAAGTCATGTCCGTCAACCTTTTCACCATGGATCGCAAAGAAGAGAATTTGCCTATCAGGATGCAATTCACACTCGCATGAATCATGTATAATACAGTCTATTTCTGCATTTTCAAGCGCGGTAGTAGTTGCGTTCATCGCTGTAATGATCTGTTCGATATTCAACTTTTTCATAGAAAACCTTAGACTTTGATTCTCATTTATTGCGTCAAGTTTGCATTCTGATAATTTTGTGTGAGTATCTGAAAACCTGCCTGAAGAATTATCGAAGACCCTTCAAGCATGGTAATACCCGGCTTCGGGAATTGGTCAACCACGAGATCGCCATCCCCAAAACTGGTGAAGTCAATATTGTGTTCAACCAACAGCAGGCAAGCATCTTTTACGGATTTACCAATACAGTCAGGAACGAGCACATATTCCCTGTTTGCTTCATTTGCAATGTATAAAATATCATTATGAGGAAGAACAATCATTTGTTCAACGATTTTTCGGAAGGTCGGAACGGCAGAGATGCTTCCGTAGCGATGATCATAATCAGGTTCATCATATATAATAACCATCACAATTTGGGGATCTTCGACAGGAAAAAAGCCCACAAAACTAGTGATATAAGCACCCTTAAGATAGCCATGCCCTTCGGGATCGAGTTTTTCGGCAGTTCCTGTTTTGCCTGCTACGGAAATATAGCCGAGCTTGGTGCCAATCCCATGCCCTTCATCGACAACTGCTTTTAGATAGGTTTTCAGAGTGTCCAAAGCCCATTGATTTGAGACCTGCCTGACAACCGTTGTTTTCGGCTCAAAGAGCGTGTTTTGTTTTTCGTCCGCCAGCTGGCGGATGATCTTCGGCTGAAGCATTCGTCCGCCATTTGCGAGTGCAGTAAAAGCATAAGCAAGTTGAAGTGCGGTCACAGTCAACTCCTGCCCAAAAGAGAGCGAATGCTTAGAGTATTTTGACCACTTGCTCGGATGCCGAACTACACCAGCACTTTCACCATTCAAAATTATACCTGTTTTATGTCCAAATCCAAGTTCGGTTAGTGTTTTGTATAATTGATAGGGTTCGATATTGTCCACCACACGTGTTATTCCGCAATTGCTCGATCTCGTGAGCACCTGTTTGAAGGTTAAATATTGCAAAGGTTTCACATCGGAGATCGTTCTTCCGCCGATCTTTCTGGTTCTGCAATCGATCACGTCATTTGCATGATAGATATTATCTTCGATTGCAATGAGTGCAGTGACAGGTTTCAATGTTGATCCCGGCTCGTATTGCCAGCTGATTGGATAAATTGGAAGAGTATGACTGGCTCGCACAGAACTATCAATATAATCCCGATTGATGCCTCTCATTGCAAATATCTCGCCATTTCGTGGAGAAATTATTACTCCAATCGCACCTTTCGCACTATATTCCTCGATTCCGTGGATCAGATTTTTTTCAAGAATTGCCTGAAGATGAGCATCAATTGTGAGGTAAACCGATTTACCTGCAATGGGATTCTGTAAGGGCATATCATCAAAATGATAATCATCACCGGTTCCGTACTGGATCACTTCAGACCAGCCATCCTGACCGGTCAGTTCATTATTACATACAAGTTCAACACCGCAAAGAGCAAGATCGTTATCGTATTCATAATATCCTATCCAGGGTCCGGCAAGATTTCCTTTTGGATATACTCTCTCGGATTTCTGCTTATAATCGAGCACTCCGTGAATACCCTGATCTGCAAGAGCTTTGAGAATCCTATCCTTTTGAGCCACATCTATCTGAGTGACAAGCTCGAAGCCATTGGGAAAGTCATTTTCAAACTTATTGATCCTATCTTGCAATTCCTCATCGGTTTTGCCGGTATTTTGAGCGATAATATGAGTAATCTCATCATACACAATTTCCCTATCAACTACAGAAAGTGAGTCTTTCTTATCCCATTTAATGAGTTTTGTGCAGAATTCCAGCTTATATAATTTTTTATTCCCTGCCAGTACGATACCGTGTCTATCATAGATGAAGCCCCGTTCTGCCGGAATAATGTTCTTCTTATTTTTATAACGTTGGTAATTATTGTAAAATCCGTAAACGTCTAATAATTGTATGGAAAATAATCGGAATATAAAAACAAGAAAAATAAGAATGAAGATAACTTTCATTGAAGAAATTCTACCCTTATTTTCTTGCATGGGTCTGAGTAAATTCTTTACTTATTCGCAGCAATTGCTTCCGGAGAAATAAAGTTCAATAAAGAATAATTAACCTGATCTGATGAAACCTGATTCTGTTTCACGCTAATTATGCTTTTGGGCTCGGGAAAATCCATGTGAAGTGTGTTGCCTGCAATTTCTATAATACGTGTATCCAATGAGAGCTGGCTGATATCATTTTTCAGATCTGTAGTAATATCCTGATAATTCTGAATTTTTTGTTCTAATATAGATAGTTCCCTTTGCTGTTCAAGAAAAACAGAACGAAGCAAACTGGAAATCACAATAAAGCAAAAAAATGAAATAAAAATAATAAAAACTAAGGATGGTTTTTTATTCATTAGCACCTCTCTGCGACTCTTAATTTTGCGCTTCTCGCACGTAAATTTTTTTCTATCTCTTCTTTGGAAGGTATGATCGGTTTTTTTGTAATGATCTTCAGTCTTACTTGTTTTTCACATACACAGCGGGGCAAATATGCAGGGCATATACATTCGAGATTTTCATATTTGAAAAACTGTTTTACGATCCGATCTTCTAGGGAGTGATAGGAAATGACTGCGATCCTTCCACCGGTTCTTAGCACCTCTACCGATGATTTAAGTCCCTTCTCAAGAGCATCAAGCTCTTTATTAACTTCTATTCGTAGCGCCTGGAAAACTCGTGATAATGTTTTGAATGCCTTATCTTTAGGAATTACACTCTCAATAATTTCTCTCAATTCTTTGGTCGTTTCGATCTTCTTTACATTTCTCGCTTGCAAGATAGCATTGCTGATACGCTTCCAGAATCTGTCTTCGCTATAATCGTGTAGAACCTGTTCAAGCTGATCTTTCATATAAAAATTCACGACTTCAAAGGCAGTGAGTTTTCCATTGTTACGATTCATTCTCATATCGAGAACATCATCCTGAGTATAACTGAATCCTCGCTTATCTTGGTTGATTTGATGGGATGAAAAGCCGAGATCAAAGAGGATCCCATCAATTTTATTTATCCTGTTAAGCGCCAGTGCAGATGAAAGATAAGAGAAATTTTTGTTCACATAGATTATCCGATCCGAATATTTGGATAAGCGTTTCTGTGCGAAATCGATAGCATCTTTATCATGATCGAAAGCCATGACGTGAATGTCCTTTTCCTTTTCGAACATTGCCTCTGTGTGCCCCCCACCACCGCAAGTGGCGTCAACATAGATCCCTCCTTTTTTTATTTGAAGGAATTCAATTGATCGGTCTTTAAGAACTGGAATATGGAAGATTTTCATTGCACATATTGGGGTGTTTGATTTGAATGCAGATTATAATTGAGATATTTCTCGAAATGTTTGAAATTATCTCCATCCCAAATCGAGAAGTAGCGATTTCCACAATGCAGCAGAATATGATCATTCACTTCTTCGATATCAATAATATCTTTGGGATGCATGAGGTGAGGAAGGGCTTCGACAGAAAGCAGAGATGAATACATTTTGAATTTTTGAAGCAGTTCTTTTTCTTCTTCGGAACCGTTTTTAAGTTGCTCAACATCAATATAGTGAGCAACATTCCCGTTGATCTCATAGGCAAAGAGACCAAATTCCATATCCGATGGCACATCATCAAAGTTGTCGATCTTATAAGGACCTTCCGGAAGCTTCACTCCTTTGATCTTCTTGAATTGCATGATCTGTCCGATGGATACTTTCATTGTTCCTCCTGCGGATTTAAAAGAGAAGTCCATTCTCTTGCAGTTTTTCATCATATTGCTGAGATATCTCATCTTCATATTGTTTAAAATTAACAGGATTCCAGATTGAAAAGAATTTCCCTTCGCCTAAAAAGACTATCGTATTTTCTATCTCAGCGATTTCCAATAAATTTTTTGGTAACAGGATACGTCCCGGTCCCTCTATTTTAAGCACTGCAGCGTAGAACCGGAACATTTTTAAAAGTTCTTTATCTTTGTCGGTCCCATTCTCAAGTTCTTCTTCCAGCTTCTTCCAGGTATCCATTGGAAAGATGTAAATCGTTCTATTTTTCCCGCGAACTGCAACGACCAGCATCTTTGCAGAGGACGCAATAAGATTTCTGAAGGATTGAGGTATACTCACTCGCCTATTGGTCATCGAACCTTCGATCGATCCCATAAATTTGCCTGACATGGTACCTCCACAAATGCCAAGTTTTGAATTATTTTGAATAATTATGACATCTGATGCCAATATGGAATATTTTCTAAAAGGTTGTCAAATATTTCTTTATATTTATTTGGCATACCCCAAAAATTTTTCATATTCATGACACTTTAAGGAAAACTTATTGAATATCATCCGTATAAATAGTAAAAGAAAGAAATAACCCTAATAGTTAAAAGCACTGTCGCATTGAGGTTCTCTATCACGGCGTAATGGAATGAAGGCGGATCGAAGTGGGACAGACCCTTCTCCGCCAGCTGGCGGATCAGGGTGACAACAGCAAGGATAGATACAAATTAACAGTTTTTCTAAAAATAATTTTCCGCGAATAATTCTCCACCCCTTGGTGCGAAAAATAAAATAAATTATCCATCATGATACCCCGCTGATTACGGCGGGGAGATTCATTAAATCATATACTCTTTACCAATTCAATAACTAAAGAAGCCCATACTTCTACATTCATTACTATTACCTTCTATAGTCTCTATACCTTCTGCAGGTGTGGTTTTAAATAGTGAAGTTAAAAAAATTCTCATTACAACTGCGAAACTTCAGTAATATAATTCTCATGGTTGGGTAATATTCTATTTACAAATTATTGAACTTGATATCTCCACCCACGATCGTCATGTAGGGTTTTGCTTCCAGCCAGAATTCGTTTGGTTCATTTTCAAAATCATCAATCACGATCATATCAGCCAGTTTACCCACAGTTATAGAGCCAATGAGATCATCGCTTCGCATTCCTCTTGCTGCATCTATTGTATATGCTTTTATTGCTTCTTGAACAGATATCTTTTGCTCAGGAATCCAGCTTTTCTCATCGGGATCGCAATGGTATTTTCTTTCTAATGCAGAATATATTCCGAGGAATGGGTTATGTGTTTCGACCGGCACATCAGAACCGAATCCAAGGGTGGCTCCCTTATCGAGCAGATATCTGAATGGATAGGAATTTTTTCCATATTTTCCCCACAATCGCTCTGTAGTTTTCACATCGATACTTATGTGGATCGGCTGCATCGAGCAATATATTCCTTCTCGTGCAACCCGCTGCTGATCTTCCGGCAGGCAACACTGAAGGTGCTCAATTCGATATAATAGATCTTTGGATTTTATTTCAGGAAGATTCTTCACTTTGATTAGCGTATTGATAACGGAATTATTTGCTTTATCCCCTATCGCATGGATCGTTGGTGAAATATCGTGTTTCGCTGCAAAGTAAACCATTTTAAACAGTTCCTTTTCGCTATGAAAAAGATTGCCGCAATTATCCGGATCATAAATGTACGGATGAAACATATACGCAGTATGTGAGCCGATCGAGCCATCCATAAAGAGTTTTAATCCGCCATATTTGAACCACTCATCGCCGGTATAAGATTCCACTCCCTTTTCTATCATTTCCTCAAGCAAATCTGACCGAAAATGCCAGCAGGTTCGCAGGTCGAGTTGATTCTTCTCATTTAAATATGTGAATAATTCAAGGGCTTCTTTACCTTCCATACTGTTGATGCCGGTTAGCCCGAGATGATGAGCTTCATCGATTGTGGCTTTCACAAGTGAGATCTGTTTGGGAAAAGTTGGATTTGGTCGAGTTTCATCAATAAATTTCCATGCTTTTTCATAAAGAAATCCATTCAATGAGCCATCCTGATTTCGACCAAAACTCCCCCCTTTTGGAGTTGGAGTATTCTCATTGATATTCATTTTTCCAAGGGCTTTTGAATTGCACAGAAATGAGTGAAGGTCTTTGCTGGACAGGGAAACAGGAATATCGGGAAAGATCGTATCCAAAAATTCTTTATTGAAAAAAGATGGATCATCCCACAAATTTTTATCCCAGCCGAAACCATTTATCCATTCTGGTTGTATGGTAAGTTTTTCCCTGAAATCAAGTAATCGTTTTTTTATCTCAGCAGCAGAATCAATTTCAGACAAATTTATGTAATGCTTTGAGAATGCATAATTCACAAAATGAGTATGGCAGTCGATAAATCCAGGCAGCAACATTTTTTTCTTCAGATCAATCTTTATCATATCATCAAATATTGTTTCATTAAAATCAGTTTTCCTGCCTACAAATGCAATCGATTTATCTTTGATAAAGACAGTATCTGCAAATGGATTTTGCTGATCTTGCGTGAGCACTTTTCCGTTGTATAATAAGATATTCATAGGAAGACTAAGTATGTGTGTAATAAATCGTCAAATTTTATAAAAATGGAGCGGGTTCTTTCTCAATACTAAACCACAGTCTCCCCAGACATAAATTAATGGAAACTGGATTCCCGATGGGGCTCGGGAATGACATCTTTATAGTTTTGGGTAAATATTTCTTATCTGGGAAAATCAGCATAATCTTCGTTCACCCTGTGAAATAATCCCGATACATCGGGATTCCTGCTTTGCAGGATTTCATGGGGTTAATCTGTGTTCTATCTTTGTTATAAAAAATGGAGCGGGTAACGAGATTCGAACTCGCGACTATTAGCTTGGGAAGCTAGCACTCTACCACTGAGTTATACCCGCTCTATCACCCTTCATACACCACAGAAATAAACCCAACAATACGGTCATGCTCATTCATCTTGTAATTCCATGCGATGGAAATATGCATTTCTTCCCCATCCTTCTTCTTGAGCAAGCCATTCCATGAAGAAGGATTGGGCTTTCTATGAAGTATTTCTGCAAAATAGCTGTTTATGCTGACCGAGTCCTTTTTTTCAGAATTAAACAATTTTCCAATATTTATATCTAATAGCTCTTCTTTTGTATATCCAAATAACGAAGCTGCTTGATTGTTTACGTAAGTTATGTTTCCAGCTTTATCAAACTCCTGAATCGCAACGGGAAGATTGTTGATAAGCCCTTTATACCTTTCACTCTTTTTTATTAGATTTTTTTCCTCTTCAATTCGCTCGGAGACTTCAGTCATTGTATCCATTATTTGTATCGGATTTCCCTCATCATCATGTATGATCGATGCTCGAAAATATGCTGGAAAGATATAACCGTCCTGTCTCATTAAATTCAACTCAAAATGTATAATATCACTATCCGATTCGAATAAATTCCGCAACTTTCTTGCTGCCCTGTCTCTGTCATCAGGTGCCACAAGCTCGATTCCCGATTTGCCTACCAGTTCTTTTGGATCTTCGTAACCGAACATCTCAGCTTTATGCTTGTTGCAAAAAATTATATTTCCTTTTAGATCAAGAATTGAAAATCCACTTTGAGCAGTTTCTATAAGAGTTCTGTAAAGCTCTTCTTTGAGTTTCAGTTCCTTTTCTCTTTCCTGTGATTCGGTAATATCAATTGAATTACCTACACTTCCAATCTGATTGCCCTGC
>JAUWPE010000056.1 GCA_030611765.1 Candidatus Cloacimonadota bacterium
AATCATATTCCCATTTGCATCATAAGAAAGAGTGTATTTCCAAGCATTAACCCAGTTTCCACCTGCCCAATAATGACCTAACGCCACAAACATATTTCCAATTGCAGCATAAGTGAAAGTGAATAAGCCATAATTAACCCAGTTTGCACGCATCCAACTCTCACGAAGTAATTCAATCAACAAAAAATCCCTTTCGGTTCGTATATTTGAGATGGAAAAGCGTGTGTTTTCTCCAAATGCTAATTTACGCTCAAACATATTTTGAAGCTCTAATGGGATTTTGTTTTCAATATTGATTTTGGGAGCTATTTTGAACATTCTTTGTAGAATACAAGTCATATGAGCTTTTCTATTCAACATTTGATTTTCAAACATTTCTCCTGATAAAGGCTCTTTACTTGTTCCTGCAAAAGCTACAGAGACGAGCACAATGCTCACTCCGAGCAATAAAAGTAGTATCTTTTTCATAAGACACCTCCTGTATATTTTATGATAAATAAAAAAGTTCTTAATTTTATGTCAAGAAAAAATTGCTGATCTTGTAATATTTAACAACTTGTTATTAGCAGAATACCTATTGTATTTTCGTTACGGAATGGTCCGTTCTTCCCGCCTTCCATAGTATTACGGCGGACAGGCGTAGCCCCGAAGAATTTCGGGACGAAGGATGAATCAGTGACGACTCTGTAAAATTTGTTGTTTTTTAATTGTTATAGTAAATTTCGTTCCTTTACCCTTCTCACTTTCCACTTTAATCGTTCCATTATGCTGATGGATAATTCTTTTTACAATAGCAAGTCCAAGCCCTGTCCCTTTTTCTCTTTTTGTAAAATATGGTCTGAAAATTTTATTAATATCCTCATCATGTATTCCTTCTCCGTTATCTTCTATTGTGATGATGAATTTAGAGTATTCATATTTTGTTGTTATTGCTATCTTTCCATTTTCTTTTATTGCTTGAATTGCATTCTGAATAAGGTTTACAAACACCTGTTTCATCTGCATTTTATCACCAAAAAACTTTGGCAGATTCCCGTCTAAGTCAAGTTGGATATTTACCTTACTCTCATAAGGAGTTACAATTTCTTTAATCTGGTCATTCAAATTATAATGGATAAAATTTGCTGACGGCATTCTGGCAAACTTTGAAAATTCCTGCACTAAAGTTTGCAGATTATCTATTTCTTCATTCATAATTTCAAGTGAATCTGAGAAAACTTTATTAAAGTCTGAACTCTTACTATAATATTTTTGTTCAAGTCTTTGAGCAGATAATCGGAGTGGAGTGAGTGGGTTTTTAATTTCGTGAGCCATAACTTGAGCCATTTCTCGCCACATCATATCTTTTTCTGCTTGCAGAAGTTTATCGCGATTGCTTTCCAACTCTTCTACCATATTGTTGAAGGAAACAATAAGCCCGTTTATCGGTGAAAATTTGGATTCTCGAACCCTAACTTTCAAATCGCCGGCAGCAATTTTTTTGGTGTCTGCTTGCAAACGATTCAAAGGACGGGTAATAAGTGTGAGGAAAATCAGCAGGATTATAAGAACCACAAGCCCAGAAATAACAACATACAGTGTAGAATAGAGGGTCATGTCTTTGCGGAAAAGATAGGTGGTAAGCTCGATTTTATTTATGTCTGTGAGAATTGGGGAGACTTCTTCCTTATCGATGGCATCCTTATGCTTGCTGTAGAGATTGTGTACTTTGTCATACAAATTCAGGGATGTGATATCCTGCGAATAATCATTGAACTGGGTCATAAAAAAATATCTTGTTAATAGTCCTGATAACACCAAGAGAATGAACATTATGACAATGATTTGTATTTTAAAGGATGGGAGTTTCATAATCAGAGATCGCGAAGTGAGAAGGCAGGCGATCGATAGGTTGGAGGTTTATTGTTCCAGTATTTCATCAATTCAATATTTTTTTCCATTTCTTCGAGATACACGGAATGTAAATAAGCAGTTACCTCAAAGTAATATTTCCTGCCCTCTTCAAAAAAATCAATATGTTGAATGTCCATGACTTCGATTAGAACAAAATTCTGTTTTGCTTCATCAAAATCGAGAAATATGAAGTTTTCCCCTTCTTCTGTTTTATCAATAGTAAAAAATCTATCAACGACATCATACTTGATCGAGTGTGTTTCGGAATTCATATGAAGAGGCATCTCATGATTCTGTTCGTGTATTCGGTAAGTGAATTCCAGCACGATCTCCTGACCTGACTGCATTATCTGGTCGATATCCTTGGTATAGCAATTGATTATCCTTCCGGAAAAGACAAGCACATTATCCTGAAGGTGATACGAGCAATTATCAAAAATGGGAGTTACATGTGATGAAAAGAGAGAACCGGCAGCGATAACGAGCGTGGTGATCTGTCTTGATAGGGCTTCAAGCATTTTATGTACTCCTGATAATTAGGTTTTTACATTTGAAAAATTCTATGAAAAGTTGGCAAGTTTATATTAATAACGTTCCGTGTATGAGATGTTGGACATTTCAGTGCTCCACACTTTCAAATCGTTATGTCGTTTATTTTTATTCATTAATTTTTATTTTACTACTTCTTGCCCAATGACTTTATATACATTGTTAGCCGTAGTAATTCAAAAGCCAAGCTTTGCAATTATAGAAAACAAATTATTCAAACCGTCCACTCCTGAGTGTATAAATACACAGGGGATCAAATTTCTTGTTCTTTCCCAAAGCACTCCAAACATAATTCCAATAAATGTTTGCAAAAAGAATGCTCTGCAAAAAGCTTCTGCGATTGTTATCCCAGGATACCATTGCATAATACCCGGAATATGACCTAACCCAAAAATAAATGAAGTAATCAAAACTCCGCTAATGCTTGATCTTAGTACATATGAAATCCTTGTCTGAATAAATGATCTAAAGAAAAATTCTTCGGAAAAACCTGACATCAAAAAATAATAAATAGACGATGAAAATAATCCGATTCCAACCTGCGGAGCGCTATACTTTCCGCTAAGAATTTCACTACCTGTATTACCAACAAAAAAAGCATTTGGAATAGCCAATGCCAGAAAAACAATAAAACCGACCCAGAGATTTTTTTTCCAGTCTTTGCTTGTAAGACCCATAGATGCCAGTGAATTTTTTCGAAACTTCAAAAATAGAAACGGTAAACCTACGAATATTATTGTTTTCTTTAAAATGATTCCAATTTCCCATTTATCTCCAAAATCAATTTTTGGCAGGGGTAGATAATCCCAGATAAGAAGAATCAGGAGCCCAATTATAAGTTCAAATCCGGGCTTTTTAATTTTGATATCCTGAATTGTTATCTTTTTTGTCAGATCAATTATCCACCAGCAAAGAAATAATATACCGATGCTTAAACCCATATAAGTTAATGCATTTTCTGGTTCATTTAAAAAAACCAACACAACCGCAAAAATGTATATTGCAACGAAAACTAATATTATCGGCTTTTTCAAGTCTTCTTTTCTAAAAAATTTTTCTTGATTTATAATTTTTAACCACCATTTTGAATTATTATGGTAATGAGGATACTGATAACGAGATTCACGAGAAGCAGGATTCCCAACTTTTTAGGACGAAATGCATCTCTCAATATTTCAGATTTCATGATTTACTTCCTAATTAATACTGATTGTGAGTCAATATTTTTTAATGAGAAATCCAATTTGCCACCAATTCGGGAATGAGAAAGTTTTTGTTATCTGTACGAAACTCTTTACTTTTGCTCAAATCAATTTCCAGACTTTGATTAAGATACTGAACATGAGGCCAGTGGCAGATTTCCGTATGGACAGCAAACTTCTTAAATTTAACAGGATTACCATTGAAATCGGTGAAATCCCAATAAAATTGATGCTTCCCGCAATCTATACTTGCTCCGGTTACAGCATCTATGTCGCGGAATTTGGAGCTTTCAGCCCAATGACGAAGTTGCATCTGCTTTTCTTTAACATGAGATGCAAACCCGGAAATATAGATGGTCTTGATGTAATTGCCTGCTTCATCTTCAATCCAGACTGCTGTTTGCGGTGCGATCTGATCACGATATCCCAGTGTCATCTCAATCTTCAAATAATTACCTTCTGGCTTTGGTTGATCAATGGGGCTTTTTGTAGTTAGAAATTGAGGAAGGAGTTTTTGTTTTTCTTCATCGGAATCTGCATTATAACCAGCTTCAGCCAGAGTATAAACTTGCTGCATCTCTTTTGCTTGTTTCAGAAGAAAGCTTGCTTGGGCTTTTGTTTCGTTAGATTTTCCCTGCTCTGTTAGATAGGTTAAATCTTCGATTCCTGTATTCAGACTATTTACAAAAAACGGTAAATTAATTGCCACCGATCCTCGCAAAAAACGAATTTCATCATCTCCTGGTGCCAGTTCTACGCAATGTGAAAGAACCTCAAAAACTTCATGAGCCAGGGAAGCACGATAGGTTACATCCTCGGATATAGAAGCATCGTAATCCTTTCCGGCAATATCTCCCAAAGTGCGAGCATAGATCAGATATAGTTCCAGATTAGTAGAATCCTGCTGAGCAGCGATCCTGAAGTGACGTAACGCTTCCCTCAGTTGACCATTTTCCAAATATTGCATCGCTTTTTGGTAACTGTTTCCGGATTCTTCGAAGGTAGATTTAGCGGTTAATTTCTCATATTGAGCTTTTGCATCCTTATAATATGAAGAATCTTTCCCATACATCACGATAAATTTGAAGTTTGATTTTGCTTTTTCCTGCTCTTTGTTCTTAAGATATCCTAATCCCAAATAGTAGCAAGAAGTGAGGTATATCTGGTTATTTTCCCCATAACGATTTTGAATGAATTCCAGATCGCTTATTGCCTGTTTCAATTTGCCCATGAATTTTGGAACGTTAACGCCAAGTATTCCACGATAGAGAGTTGCATACATGTGTCCTTGCTCAATTTCCAATGCTTTCTCAAATTGTTTGAAAGATTTGTCGGAGAGCATTCCCGCTTTCAAGAAGCTGGATTGACCGGCTAATTGGCTAAGATATAAACCGTATTGAGCGTAGACATCGGCAGATTGGGGATATTCGGTGATTGCAATTTTCATGATTTCGGCTGCTTGTTCCAGATTACCGGATTGTGCAGCAACCTGAGAGTTGGACATATATTCTTCTACTGTTTCGGCAAAGAGCAGAGAACTTAATCCAATGATTAGAAATAATAATTTTTTCATTTTTTAACTTCCATTTTGAATTATTATGGCTAAAAGAGGATAAGCAGATGAGTCCACTTATCCTCGATTAATTGCTATGTTTATAGTTCTACAGATTTGCCATTGTTTCGATAATTAACTTTTCCAATACCTGTATTGAAATCATGTCGCTCAAATTGAGATTCTGAGACTGAGATATTTCCTATGCCGGAATTGCAATCGGCATTCTTTGCAGTAGAGTTGAATACATCTATATTGCCCACGCCGGTATTGCATTCCAGTTCAATTGCGACAAGGGATTTGATAAGGATATTTCCAGCGCCTGTATTCATCTCGATAGAATCTGTTTTTATATTGGTTACATTGATGTTTCCCGCACCGGTTGAGAATTCCATTTCCGTAAAATTACAGTTATCAAAACTCAGGTTTCCAGCACCGGTTTCCACTTCAAAGTCCTTGCCTTCCATATCATTTATCATGATATTTCCGGCTCCGGTTTGGATATCAATGGATGTGTTTGTCGGGATGACACCTTCGATCGTTGCAATAGCAAACGGCTTTCCCGAAGCGGTTTTTCCAACAAGCTTTCCGTTCCGGATAGTGAGCGTCAAATCGTTTTCATACTTTTCCCAAATTTTGATCTCCAGATCATAAGATTGTCCGCTCTCGAGTGCGATATTTCCGGAGTGGGCTTCAACCGTGAAGGTGTTATATTTTCCATTGTCTGTCAGAGTAATGGTTCGTGAATGCTCAAGAGTAATTCCTTTGACGCGTACTTTATCTCCGTCAAAATGGAACTCGCAGGAAGCAAAAAGCAATGGAGCGAGAACCAAAATAATAAGAACTTTTAAAAATTTCATGATGACTCCTTTAAAAAGCCCCGCCAAAACGGCGGGGTTTAATATGAACTTATAATTTAGAATCCAAACCACGGACCAACGCTGACGGTCAAACCATCGAACTTGGTCTCGGGTGAATCTGTGACTTCAAAGATGTCATCGCAGATATTTGCATTCCAGCCGCTGTGATAGGAGTAGCTGAGCATGTATCCAACTGCTGCACGGATTCCAAGCCAATCTGTCAAACGATACAGAACTTCTAATTTAGGTTGGAAAAGAATGTAGTTTTTCTCTAATTGTACGTAATTGTTGCTTGAGCTTGCAAGTTGAGTGTTCAATTGATCCCAATCATAGTTGTCACCAACTTGAGAAAGCTCAAGTGTATGACCTCCCCAGCCAAGCATAAAGCCAAGGGATGTGGCAAGATTCTTTGAGAGCATAATACGCTTATCAAGAGTAACTCCACCAAATCCAAGACTATATTCCATTCTCTTCACACCGGTAGAATCGATCTTCTTTCTATCAATCGAATACCATTCACCCATTCCGCCAAGGAACCAGTTTTTGCCGATGTTACCTTTACCGCCAAATCCGTTCAGGAATATTCCATCTTCACGAAGCGGAGCAAAACCGAAAGCTTTGATAACTTTATTCACATCTTCGAATTTGTTCTTATCAACAAACCACATGGGAATCCAACTACCGCCGCCACCACCTACATCCAATTTGTGTTTCTTTGTGACAATTATTTCACCTGTTGTTTCATCAATTTTGGGCTTATGGCGTGATTGGAGTACAGCTTGAGTTTCATAGATCTGTTCATTTCTGAAGAAAACGATGTCAACTGTTTCGCCAACTTTTTTGCTCTTGATCATAGTATAAAGCTGATTTTCATATCGAGCTTTTTGACCATCGAATTTCATGATGATATCGCCTTTCATAAGACCGGCTTGTTGAGCTCCACCACCGGGGACAGTGCCGGAAAGAAGGACACCATAATTATAATCATAGTGCATTTCATAGGCATCTTGAAAGGTCATATCATCGAGGTACATACCGAGCAGAGGGGTATCTGCGCCGTATTCACCTGATATGGAAATCTGGATCTTCTTAATTTGATCCTTATCAAGATTCTTGAGTTGTTTTAATTTCTCAAGTTCAGATAGGTTGATATCGATTTCGACATCCTCCTGTCCCCATCCGTTAGCTGCAAAGACGAAGGGTTCACCTGCATTGAGCATGGCTGCTGCTCCAAAGAGCAATACAACCAGGATTACACTTAACTTTTTCATTTGTTTCTCCTTTCGTTATTTTGAAAATATGAAAAAGGGAGGGAAGCGCGGGACGCTTTCCTTTGTGAAGCTATGTTATTTCTTAGGGAGGTTATATAGCTTTTTTCTTTCTTTCCATAATAAAATAATTGAATTATGTTTCATTATTAACACCTCTATGCACTTTTTCCTTTTTTATAAGTCAAATATCGTGCCAAAAATATTTGGAAAATGTGTAATTTCCTTACTATCAGGCAGATAGAATAAATTTGCCGAAAGTAACGTATTTATAAATCGGTTAGAATTGCTGTGTGATTGATATATGTTATATCAAATTGATATAAAGATTGATGCCCAAGAACCTTGCGAATGGTTGCCGAAGGCATCCTTCGCAATGGTTCGACAGTTTTTCCACCCAACCTTTGCGAAGGTTAAAAAGAAACCATTCGCAAGGGTTTGGAAGTTATTCTAATGTGTATTTTCCTATTTCGTTTTCCAGTTCTCTGGAAATATGATAGGCAGAAACAAAAGATTCATATTCGTGATAGTCTCCAAAAACATATTTTAATGTTTCTTTATCAAATAGTAAGGACTTTCTTTTACCAATCCATTCTAAGTAATTTGAATATTTCCATTCTTCATGAGAATCCACGAGACATGCTTTAACAGGATTATAATGAATATATCTAATGAGGTGAGCGAGATATTCTTCTTTATCTATCAAAATGTTTTTAGGTCTTCCTTCAAAGAGAGTTCCACTTCTTCCAATCTCAGCATTAACTTTTTGTGTGTAAGGGTTGAACAAATGTCTCAGCCAATTCGAAATCGGATTATCTGAAATCTGTTTCATCAAAAAATGGTAATGATTGGGCATAAGGCAGTACGCTATCATTTTTACATTGTAGAAGGATATAGTTTGTTCCATTCTATTAATGAGATATTTGTAATTCCTATCGTTGAAAAAAATCAGCTCTTTGTTGCATCCGCGATTGTAGATGTGAAAATAATTATCTTTTCGATAAGTCATAATTTATCCTTTTGTTCAACCATTCGCAAGGATTTCATTCGTTGCGAAGGTCTCCAGATTAAGAACCTTGCGAATGGTTGCCGAAGGCATCCTTCGCAATGGTTCGACAGTTTTTCCACCCAACCTTTGCGAAGGTTAAAAAGAAACCGTTCGCAAGGGTTTGGGATAATTATTTTTTTTCATTGTATCAGAATAACTTTTTGAATTTTTGATACTTCCTTTGTTGAAAGCTTCATGAAATAAATTCCTGAACTCGCTTTTTCTGCATTCCACTCGAGAGTATGAATTCCTGCTTGCATATTTTCATTAAGAAGTGTTTCGACGAGCTGTCCTTTGAGATTGTATATCTGTATTTTAACGTTATCAGGATGGGGGAGAGAAAAGGAAATTTGCGTTGAGGTCTTGAAGGGGTTGGGGAAGTTAATTATTTGATATTCTTCAATACTAATTGATGGTTCATCAATTGCTACATTTTGATGATAATAATATGCACCCATGTCCACGATAGTACTGTCAGGATCAAGTGGAGAATTCGGATCTCCGGCATCAATGCAAGGTGAACACCACTGCAAGTGATAATCATTCATTAAGGGATCAATGAACATTGGATCCATCTGGATATTATAATAAATATCGCATGAATCTCCATTAGCATTTGTTGTTACATTAATACCAGTCGAATCATATAGACCTAAAAAGTTACCACTGCTATTATTCCAGAAATTAGAATATTGAATTGAATAATCTCCACCAGAATTATAAATCCCATAATATTCTATATTATTTGCTACAATGGAATTATTGCATGTCATTCCCTGTACTAAATCCGCATATATTCCTCCTCTATTGTTAGAAACAATCGTAACTTGATCTATTATTCCAGCACTCCATTTATTGTAAATACCACCTCCATAATTTGCTACATTATTTTCTATAACTGTAGTTTTAATATCAACACAACATAATTGAAAGTATATTCCACCTCCTTTTTCAGCTATATTATTACGTATTATGCAGTCTCGAAGTGTAGGTTCGTTAGCTACAAAACATAAACCACCTCCAAAATCGGATGCAGTATTATCAGTAATTACAACATTTTTAAGAATAATATCAGAATAAGTTGATGAAATACCTCCACCGGATTGTGAAGAATTTCCTACAATATTAACTTTTTCGAGATAAACCTCCGTATCATCATGTGAGTATATCCCACCTCCTCCTGGTCCCGTGTTACTTACAATATCTACATAATGCATTGAAATTGTTGAATAGGTGCTATAGATTGCTGATTTATTATTATTTGCAATTGTACAATTATACATTTCAACATACGAGCAAATAATAGAAATACCTCCTCCCATAGAAGCAGCAGAATTGTTACATACGACGATCTCGTCTATTCTAATAGAAGTACAATAACAAGCAATACCTCCACCCGTGTAATCCGAATTGTTATATGTGACTATTAAATTTTGCAAATGTGGTGATGAGTAATGACAAGTAATACCTCCCCCTGTGTATGGGTGAGTATCGTTTCCTAGCCCATTCTGTATAGTAAATCCCGTCAAAACTGCAGTTGTATCTTCTCCGCTTTCAAATGTTACCACACTTCCGCTTTGATTCCCATCAATAATTGTCTGCGAGATATAGCTCGTATCTGCTGTTGTTAAGAACAAAGAGCCGACAGTAATATTCTTCCCGTTGTAATTAATATTTTCAACATAAGTCCCGGGTTGAACTAAAACTGTGTCAGCATCTTGTGAAGAATTGATACCTTGTTGAATTGTCGGGTAATCGTTGGGTATATTTATAATTGTTGCAGAGAGAATTCCAGTACATAGGAATAATATTAACATTCCGATAATGAGCATTTTAGTCATCTCGTCCTCCTGTATTTAAAAATCCGAAAACTTATGACTGAGATTTATTTTATCACAACTAATTTTTTAACAACTGCCTTTTCTTTCGTCAATAATTTCATGAAATAAATGCCCAAGAACCTTGCGAATGGTTGCCGAAGGCATCCTTCGCAATGGTTCGACAGTTTTTCCATTCAACCTTTGCGAAGGTTAAAAAGAAACCATTCGCAAGGTTTTGGGATAATTATTTTTTTCATTGTATCAGAATAACTTTTTGAATTTTTGACACTTCCTTTGTTGAAAGCTTTATGAAATAAATTCCCGAACTCGCTTTTTCTGCATTCCACTAAAGAGTATGACTTCCTCATTCCGATAATGAGCATTTTTGTCATCTTGTCCTCCTGATCAAATCCTCCGAAAAATTACGTTAGATGATTTGTTTTATTATAACTAATTTTTTAATAACTGCCTTTTCTTTCGTCAATAATTTCATGAAGTAAATGCCCAAGAACCTTGCGAATGGTTGCCGAAGGCATCCTTCGCAATGGTTCGACAGTTTTTCCACACAACCTTTGCGAAGGTTAAAAGAAACCATTCGCAAGGTTTTGGGATAATTATTTTTTTCATTTTATCAGAATAACTTTTTGAATTTTTGACACTTCCTTGGTTGAGAGTTTCATGAAATAAATTCCTGAACTCGCATTTTTAGCATTCCACTCAAGAGTATGAATTCCTGCAGGTTTGTTCTCGTCAAGAAGTGTTTCGACAAGCTGTCCTTTGAGGTTGTATATCTGTATTTTAATATCTTCAGGTCGAGTGAGTGAATATGATATTTCTGTTCTGTGTATAAAGGGATTGGGGAAGTTTTGTATAGAAATCAACTGTGCGGTCGGTTCGGCATCGATACTCACATTGGGATTATAAATGAATGAACCATAAACGCTCGAACCACCTCCGTAATCAATAACTACCAGCCAATAGAAATACTGGTTTGTAACAATCGCAGTTTCGTCGTTGAATTCATAGTTTTGTGGATTTGTCGTTGTCCCATGACCAGGAATCAAGGATGTATTAATTTTTTCAGCAGTTGCAAAATCGTCATATTCAGAACGATAAATATTAAATCCGACCACATCAGTCTCAAACAGGGTGCTCCAATTGATATAAGCACATGCTATGAGATGGCTATATGTTGCAGAAAAATGAGATAGCTCTATCGGTTCTGAAATTTCATCATACGCAAAGATCTCGATATCATCGATATTCCAACCGCAATACGTCAAGCCGCCGTCAGTTTCACCCATTACCCATCGAAGATATACTTCAGATTGGTCATCTGCATAATCAGAAATATCAAGTTCCATTTGAGTCCAGGCATAATCTGATATAGTTTCCGGATTTTCCCAGATAGTGTACCAGTTGTTGCCGTCAGTACTTATTCGCACATAGGCATGATCATAGCTGGGTTGCTCCACACCAAGCCAGCGCCAGAACTTAAGTGTTACTCCAAACATATTCGAGCAATCAATCGCTGTAGAAGTGAGATTTGTTTCGGAAAGATAATTCGGGTAATCTCCATTCAGGTTGTAGCCCAGTACATAATCTCCAGTGTATCCGCTTGTGGGATCGGGTCCGCCGTGTTCACCACCGCCACCGGTCGGATGTCCATAAGCCCATTGATCTTCATTATCCCAGTTTGGATTTGAGTCCATATACCAACTATGGCGCAGGATAGGTTCGCCAACTGCAAGCAGAACATTGAGTGTGGTATCGCCATAATGATTTGTCAGATTTGTAAAGTATAAAGAAGAGGTATGCAGACCTTCCGGCAACATATTCGCATTGCTGTTTATCTGAACGATGACTTCAGCAGTATCTCCCGATGCAATAGAACCAAACACATCACCTGCAAGCGTGATCCAATCACTGGTAAGATCGTGCGATACTTCAAATGAAATGGTAGAAGTTTCATTATTTGTAATGGAATAAGTTATTTCAGAAGGAGCAAAAGGACCGCCTACAGGTCCGGAGGAGTTGAAGGATTCTTCGGGATTTATGCTGATACCACGCTTTTTCGTAAGTGCTTTTATACAGAAATTTGCTGTCTCATCCCAGTTTGGATTTGAGAAATCGTAATCATACAGGTCGTTCCAGCTAAATCCGCCATTATAGTAGCTTTCATCTGGATTTGCTGAAGATTCGACAATCGTTCGATAATTCGCACCAAGGAGAACTGGCACATCGGAAGTTCTGTCTATCGCGAGACCTCCATCTGAGACAAGAAGGTACACATAAAAATCATTTCCATTATTTAATGTGATAGGGGTATCCAATGTGATCGTATGGAATCCTGTGTATTCAATAAGACCGGTTTGAGAACTGAGCTCATTTTGTAGAGAACCGTTCTGGAAATCATCATAAATTTTGAT
>JAUWPE010000152.1 GCA_030611765.1 Candidatus Cloacimonadota bacterium
AATGACAACAGGTAAAGGTTCGGGACATAGGTGAATTTCTTTCTTTCCCCGAAAGTTGATCATTTTATTTTGGATTTTATAAGGTGGTAGTGCTTTTTACCGGAAAGTGGTAATGGTTAACTCCGGCGTTAAAAACTTATCCTTATCTTTCATTTAATAATAATAAATTTATTGTTCCTATTTATCCACAGTATCATACAGAATTATTCCCTGACTCAATACTTAGGACTGAATCTCCACTAGATTTTATTGAGAATGAACCTCATAGAAATGCGATAAGAAAAGTTTATATTTCACGTTCAATTGAAAGAGATTTGAAAAGTGGTGATATTATATTATTTTATCGAACTGGTGGTTATTATCGTGGAGTTGTTTCAACCCTTAGTGTTGTAGAAAATATAATTATAGATATTAAGGATGAAAGAGATTTCATAAGACAATGCCGTAAGCGTAGCATTTTTTCAGATCAACAATTAATCGAACAGTGGAATTATAATAAAAAACATAGACCTTTCATTGTGAATTTTCTTTATGCATATTCCTTTAAACGAAGGCCCAATTTAAAGAAGTTAATTGAAATAGGTATGATACGTAACATTGAAAGTGCACCGAGGGGTTTTACTTTAATAGATAAAAATCACTTTAAACTTGTATTAAAAGAAGCTGAGGTCGATGAAAGTATTATTGTCAATTAAACCTGATTTTGTAGAAAAAGTATTTTCTGGTGAGAAGAAGTATGAGTTTCGCCGGGTGATATTCAAGAAACCTGAAGTGAACACGGTTGTTGTATATGCTTCAACTCCTGTCCGAAAAGTAATTGGAGAGTTTTCTGTTAAGAAGATCATCTTTGATGAAATCGGTTCTCTTTGGGAAAAGACAAAAAAGTTTTCTGGTATAAGTGAAGATTACTTTTTTAAATACTTTAATGATAAGGATTTCGGCTATGCAATAGAAATTGGGGAGATAGTAAAATATAATAAGGCATTATCATTACAAGATCATTTTAACGTTTCTCCACCACAATCATTTATGTATTTGTGAAGTGGTATTATGATAATTCAAATTGACGTAAGTTCCATATGATTATTAAACCTAACCCAGGTTTACTGTCGGTTGCGCCGGCAATGTTTCGTCTTTTTTTCAATTCGGTTTTTGACAGTTTTCGCTGTCCGCTACCCATTTCGTTGAGTACGAAGATGTGCCGAGCCGCTGGAAACAATTTCATCGCAGCATTTGGTCGGTTACCGATTTAGCGCACCGCAAAAACTCATGTTATATACTTTTTGCCACCAAAATTATTATCCGGTTAAATCTGTTTGAATGATCATAATTGTGAGAATTGCGGTTTTCTTACAAAATATGCAGTGGGAGCGGTCAGACCGGTTGAACAAAGAATTTTACTTATCTGAAATTCCAGAGATATGTAGAAGCAGAATGTCGAGGTAATTTACAACCGGTCAGACCGCTGAAAATTCAAATGCGTAAAACAGGAAGTGTATCAAACGGGCTCCGGATATTTTATTTATTAAAAAAAGTAGTATTATATGGAATCCATTTTTACTTGGATATATGAGTATTATACGGTAATTTGCGGTAGGATATAATGTTAGCAATACTTTAACACCACAGGTATGAAATGAAAAAAATACACGAAATAGAAGGTCCTGCACTGCTGCTAGCAGGGCCAGGAACTGGGAAAACATACACTCTTGGTTTAAGGTTAAAATATCTTGTTGAGGAGAAAAAAGTATCACCTGATAATATAACAGTAATTACCTTTACTTCAGAGGCAGCGAAGAACATGCGTGCTCGAATTTCGGATCCAGAAAAAGAAGCCTTATACCTTCCATATACAAAACAGCCATCCAATATAATTACGATGCATAGTTTGGGATTTAAAATTATTCGAGCATATCCAGATAAAGTTGAACTACAGGACTCAATTAAAGTTATTCCTGGTGATCTTGAAAAATCAATTATTCTCGGAGATGCCGCTCAAATTGCTGGCCACCCGCGAGCCTTAGGCTTTGAGGTTTCTTTATGCAGACAGATTGGAGATTGTCAACGATCTGAAAGTCCAAAATGTACTGTATGCGATGTATATAAAAATATCTTAAGAAGATGTTCATTTTTAGATTACGATGAACAGATACTATTAGCCGTCGAATTATTAGAGTCAGATTCAGATATTCTTAAAGAATATCAAAATAGCACCCAACATCTCTTGGTTGATGAGTACCAAGATATTAACAATGCTCAATATAAACTGATAAAATTACTTAGTAATGGTCAAGAAGATGGTCTTTTTGTTGTTGGGGATGATGATCAAAGCATATATAGCTGGAGAGGAGGATCACCAAAATATATTCGTGAATTTGATAAAGATTTTCAATCAAATGCAAAAGTAATTCCATTAAATAAATCATATCGTTGCCATAAAAACATATTAGAAGGATCATTAAAAATTGTTGAAACATACGATGAGGAACGTCTGAAAAAGGATAAATTTGAATATAATGTAGATGAAGGCCCCACAATAAAAATCCATAATACTCCCAGCGATAAAAAAGAAGCAAGAATAGTGAGAAGTATTGTTCAATCGGCTCTACCTTCTCAAGATGTTCTAATCCTTGTTCCTCAACGTCAATTTGCTGAGTCTATAACAGAAGAACTCAGAAGGAATCAAATTGGATTTTCTACACAAGCCAGCATACCAGGTATAGGATTACCATTAATATCAAGATTAAATGACTGGCTAGAAAATCCGAGTGATAGTATAGCTTTTCGTCGATGTATAGAGTCATATATAGATCGGATTGACTCTGGAATACCTTCTAAACGAGCAAGGAAAAAAGAAAAATTAGAACAACGGGAATTAGCATTCAAATATATTTCAGAGTTATGGAAAGATGTATTGGCGGGTGAAGTGGAGTCCCTTTGGTCGTCGGTTGAAGCGAAGCGTAATAATGATGACTTTTACAATAGCTTATGGAGTTCATTTAATTTATTTCTAGATCAATACTCAAAGAATGGTGACATTAAGGAATTTATTAAAAACATTACTATTAATATATCTCCTTGGAAGAAAATTCCTGCCTTTTTAAATGAAGTTATTTCATGGGTAGATTCTATTCGTCAATTTACTCGCGGAGGATCGGATTCATCTGTTCGCATTATGACTTTCCAAAGTGCTAAAGGTCTTGAAGCAAAGGTGGTATGTGTACTTGGGCTAGAAGAAGGGATTATTCCAAGAAATGATGGGGATATTCCTGAGCAAAGCAGACTATTATTCGTGTCTATGACAAGAGCAATTAATGAACTTCATTTATTCCATGCTCGAGTTAGATCAGGCCATGTCTTGATGCGGAATATTTTTCGAGAGGGAAAACCAGATGTTAAATTGTCACGGTTTTTAGCTTCTATACCAGAGGAGCATTTTGAAACAATATATCACAAAGCGTGATTACTATGTATTAATATGATTGCTAACTATCGCTTGCAACTGTTGGATCTCCCTTTCACGACAGTTGTAGGGCATCCGTCGCGCCAGTATAGCCCGCAGCTAAAGTAAAGGATATTATGCCTCAAAGGAAATAGATGACGAACTTGGTTACACCCAATGAAAAGATTGTTAATGCCTACCTGGAAAAGTGGGGTACGCTAGAAAATTATATTCTGCAAGAAAACTCACTAAGCTTATTGTTTAATAAGTTGTGTCCGGATAATACGAATATCGAAAATATCTTGCTAAAAGTTAGTGCACTGAATGACTTTTACAGTACCAACATCTTTGATACTTTTACCGTTTCAAAACATATACTGAATTGTAGTATTGACCAAGATCTTAATAATGGGTGTAAAAGTTTAGTAAATAAAATAGCGCTTGTAACAATCAACGGGAAAACCAGAAACTTTTACTCATTTGCATCAAAATATTGCAGTCATCACAAACCTGAGATATACCCCATCTATGATTCATATGTGGAAAAAATGCTAATGTATTATAAAAAGATAGATAAGTTTGATTCTTTTAAGAAGGAAGATCTGAAAAAATATGAACGTTTTTTAGAAATCATTCATAAATTCAAACAATATTACAGCCTGGGTAATTTTTCGCTTCGGCAAATAGATATTTATTTATGGTTGGCAGGTAAAGAATATTTCCCGAATAAATACTAAAAGGCATAATAAGACAAATGCACTTCGACTTAGAATGGAGCGGAGCGCAATTCTCAGCCGGTGATTCGCCATCCGTTAAACACTTTTTAACACCAAAATTATTACATGCAGAAATCAGTATAGATGATCTTAAT
>JAUWPE010000098.1 GCA_030611765.1 Candidatus Cloacimonadota bacterium
CTTCTGTAATTTCTCCATAAGCCCAAGGAGTAGCATCTACAATAACATTATTAGGTTCATACGGATCTTTAGGATGACAAGTAGTTACTACATTTGCTTCATGATTTACTAGAGGATCTTCTCTGGATTCCACATAGATTGTAGAGGTATTCACATCATCTTCAATAACACTACCATCATCAGGGATTGTTACAGAAGCAGTGAATGTTCCCATTTCTCCAGGTTCAATATCAAGATAGTCGTCAGAGAATGTTACAGGCCAGCCAGTTGGGGGAGGAGGAGGACCGCCACCGCTTGTTATATCTACATCATCTATATACCAGCCTGGATACTGAACAGAGGAATCAGAACCAAAGTGCCATCTGAAGCTAGCTGTTTGTCCAGCATAAGTAGAAAGGTCAAATTCAGCTTGGACCCAATCACCTGAAGTTCCACAGTAGCAAGGCTCGCCAGGGATCCCAGCATTACCTGTGGAAGCAGCGTCTTCTGGATAGCCACTTGTCGGTGTAATAATCGCCCAGGTTGAACCACCATCAGTAGAAATTTTTATATTTCCGCCATCCCAATAACTTTCAATATCATACCAGTGCCAGAATGTCAGGGTGGGTTCATCACTTCCAATTGCTATCTCTGGGCTGTCTAAGGTATAATTAGCATTATTATCATATTCACCGGATAGATTAGTAGCCCAGACATTTACACCGGAATGTGCATTCCCAGGACCGGATGTTGGGCTGCCCCATTGCCATAGACCTGTTCCAACATATCCGCCGTCATCACTTTCAAAGTCTTCTACATCTTTACCACGTGTCTTTGAATCAGCAAGAGAAATGTAATAACGGTCTGCTTGAATACCAGTATTATAAATATCAATATCATACGCTACCGTTGCTCCGATAGAATCATAATCAGATTGAGTATAAGGATCAAGATAGAAGTTTATAGGAAGATAAGGTTGTGGTAACATCACATTATCAAGCCCTACTCCACGGGATTCACCAATATTCTCAGTTACATGTCTCCATCTTACTTCAGCATTAATACCAATATAGTCATCTGGTACAGCAACACAAACAAATTCATACTCAGTCATCTCTTCTTCAGGATTCAAAGTAGCCAATACTTGCCAGTTTGTGTTGTCATTGGAGATTTCAAAATAAGTAATGTCAGCATCATTAACTTTACCGTCCTTGCCGTCGTAGAGATTAGCATTTATCCAATAGAAGTTTATGATATCTCCACTTTCTATAATTAAGTGAGGAGAGTAAAGGATTGCGTCATCTTCATGATACCAACTTACTCTTGCATATCCATCACCTTCGTAGGCATTATTAGTAAATCTCTTCCAATAACCGTCTGGATTACTCCAGCCGAATGGCGGGAATTCAATATCTTCGAATCCTTCCATTACATAGTCAGAGCCAAAAGCAGTACCTGACAATTCAATAGTATCATTACCTTCTCCAGCATTGCTGTTAAAGACAAGTGCTTCAGAATAAAATCCAGGAGTAGTAGGTGCAAATTCAATAGTAGCTACATCGTTTCCACCTGGCGGGATAGTATCTGCATAATCACAATAGAATGGAGGATTAACAGTTGCACCAGTAACTATCAAGTCAGAGCCACCATCATTTGTGATGGTAACATCAAAAGTAGCAGTAGTTCCTTCTTCTATCATTCCGAAATTATACACAGTATCGCTAAGAGCAATTTTTGGCACAGGTAGTTCAAGAGCAACATTATCCACATACTGGGACATCATATCTACACTGATATTTCTAATAGCAACATAGATTAGTTGACCGGCATAAGCAGAAAGGTCTGTATAATATTTGATATAATCAGTATCATAAAGATCTACTGTATCAATACAAGTAGTAAAGTCTGCAGAGGAAGTAATCTCATTAGCAGTAGAAATCCAGATTTCAAAGGTTTCTGGATTATAGTATGAAGAACCTGCTTTTGTCATAAATGAGAATAAGTCGCCAGGGGTAACCAGCATTCGTGGAGCAACTAACCAGTCATCATTGCCATAGTAATTATATCCAACCTTCATACAGTTATCGCCTTCATAGGCTCCATAAGTGGATACAACCCATTGATAGCCATTTGCATCATCATCAAATACCATCCAATTAATTGGAACATCACCGGCACTATAACCTTCAAATCCTTCCATCCAGGGTGAGACAACAGGTGGAGAATTAATAGTGAACACCATTGTATATGGTCCTTCACCTGAATAGCCATCTGCTAAAATATAAAGTGTATCATCAGTAGGGAATACATATTCAACCTCTTCTGGACTTGTGATGCCCCCGCTGTAATCTACCTCAGTTCCATCTTTATTATAGATAAACAAGTCAAAATCACACAGAGTGTCATTAAATGATATTTGAACATTAACAGTATCACCAGCACTTACAGGACAGTAGAACCAGTCGTATTCATCTTGAGTTGCTGAAAGTGAGAGGTCATAAGTTCCTGGAGTTATGGATGCTGCTTCTAATGAAGTATTATTCGGTTCGTAAGCATCCGGGACATAGTCTGGTTCTGTAGAGTTAACTGCATCAGGGGTACCACCAATAACCCAACTTGCCTGCCAGCTTTCTGGTAACGAATTATCATAGAATGGATCTATTAACTCTAATGAAGGTCCATCACCATCTGGAGTTACAGGCCAGGGAGCACTGTCGTCATAATCAACATAATCAACCTTTTGACCGTAAGCATCAATAATTTCAATATCTTCACCGCCATTGCTTAAATTTCCTGATGTCCAAATATAGTCAGCAGGAAATCCATAATAACCAGCAAAACCAGCTGAATCGTATGCAACAACTAAATAACCATCCGGGTCAATTGAAGCTCCAGCCGGAAATACAAAATCAAATCCTTGTGTAAATTCAAAACCTTCTAAACCTACAGCGCTGATTCCATCATTATAAAGCTCTACAAACTCGGTTGTATCTGTGCCAGATTCAATAGGATTATACATAATTTCATTAAGAACAATAACTCCAGCATAAGGTGAAGGTGGTAAGAGGTCTAATTTCATATTGTAAAAACCTGTTGTAGAACTACTATAGCCTGTGGCTTTGAGATAATAGGTGCCATCTGCTGGTAGATCATAACCTGAGATCAGAGAAAGTGCTCCTGCACCGCCATCATCATCATAAGCTAATTGTGTGCTATCAGCGGCTAAAAGATACAGCTTTGTATCCATTGTTGCGCCATCAACCGGACAGGTTTCAGCTATAACTGCATATCCGGCGGTTCCTGTAAATACATATAAATCAATATCGCCACCTGGGTCAATCATAGGACCTTGCAGGCTATCCCCACTTGCAATTGCAGTAGCAGTTGCAAGGGTATTGTTTGGCTCATACGGATCAGTAGGCGGAACTTGTGAGGTCATAGTGAGCAAATAATCTCCAGTATAAGATGAACCGTAACCGGCAATTTTTACATAATAGGTGCCATCGGTCTCAATTGTATAGACTATTTGAGAATAGTAATTGGGATATCCAATATCATCATTATAAGCAAGTTCAGTAGTTCCATCAGTATCATAAAGATACATCTTTGTATCGTCAACATTACTAGAACTACCTGGCAAGTCATCAGTAGTGAAAGTATATGCAAGTCCGGCAGTTGCGGTGAAACTAAAGTAATCCACATCGCCACCTGGGTCAATAGCTGCTGCCATAGAATCTGTAATAGTATTTGCAGTTGTATGATTATTATTAGGTTCAACTTCAGTATCTAGTGTCTTACTGCCAGTTTCTTTGCTTACTGTGTGATGCCATCTGGACTCAATGATGTTCAAGATTCGTGAATCCTCAGTTTCTAAATAGATTTTCTTAAGAGTTGGTGTGTCCAATTCTTTAAGTTCATCCAAGGTATACCCACTAATCTCTTCTTCTTTGACTTTAACAGGTTTAGTTCTTTGTGCGGGTGTAATATCAGGATGATTCGCAACTTTTTGAATAGCAATAGGAGCTTCATCTTCTGGTTGAATCTTTTCTGCAAAAGCAACACTTGGAAGTGTTATTAATAAAGATAACACTATAATTATTGCAATTTTTAGTTTCATTTTTTTTCCTCCTAAAAATTTTAGGAATATTTGTTTTAGTAAGTTAATATAAAAATAAGTATGCTGGGTCGTTATCATAAGATCACTTCCCAGGTTCCCTGCTTGCGAAATTAACATAATGGATATCCCGAGTATGCTTCGGGATTAAAACTCCAGCCATATAAAATTGTATTGTTAAAAAGGGCTGGTAACCTATTTTTGACATTAACATTCTCGCGTTCTTTTTTTCTTTCATTATTCTTGAATTAAAGAATATATTATACTCTTTATTCAATTTCGTTTTTTTACTACCTGAAATTTTGTTGTCAATAATTTTCTTAAAAATTTTAAATCTCCTTAAACTTTTGAAAAATATATCAGTTTTCAGGATTAAATCCGTGTTCGCCATTCTTAATTCATTGTTTAAATTCATCTTGAAGATCCGAAGTTTAATTTAGATTTTTATTACTGACCATATTGTGAATTAAATATTTTTTTGTAAAGTTTTAATAATGATAAATAAGTTTAATATTCTCTGCCTGCCAACCTTTATCTTTGACAGGTTTTATCTCAAATTCAAATATCTGTTCGCGATTTGGAAGAGACGAAGTGTCAATACTTTCCTGTATCTGTGAACTATGCACAAAGGCCGTATCGTATGGGGATTCGGATTTTCTGGAATCAGTAATCCATAAACCTCCACTCAGACTTTTCATAAATCTCATAAAGCCAAAACCTTTGTCCGGGAAAAAGGAATAGCAGACACCCCGAACAATTTTTCTTTCTTCATTATCTTTATATTGATTTTCAATAAGGGAAAGTTCCGGAACTAAGTATCCGGAAGTAAAAACATCAGCTTCATTTCTGAGGATATGAGAAACATTTTTGAAAGCCAACACTTCCACTCTGCACCCTTTATTTTGTAAAGCTCTGACCACCTGTACAAAGTCACCATCTCCTGTTACAAGCAGCACATAGTCGAGTCTTTCTGACTGCATCAACGCATCAACAGCCATATCAAGGTCTGCATTGGCTTTACCGTAACGATTTCCCTGTTCATCATAAAACCAGCGAACAACTTTTACAATAACTTTATATCCGAAATCCCTGAGAATGGAATGGAAATTTCTTGAGCGTTCTCTATAATCCAAATTTCTTTTTGCCATTTCTTCATCATAAGCAACATATGCATTCAACCGGATTGCTATGCCATTGTTCCGGCAAGCAAATTCTCGCAGAACATCATATTGCATACCAAAACCACCATTTTGGGCAATGTTGACAACATCAACATAAACACCTACTTTTATCTGACCGTTTCTTTCCATATAATCTCCATTATAAATATCAAAAAAAAAATTAAAATTGAAGATTCATGATATTCAAGTCAAGAAAATTCTTGACCTAAAAAAAATGATAATCTCTTTGCACATAAATTATTTAACGAGATGCTATGAGCCGAATTAAAATATTAGATGAAAAAGTGATCAACCATATTGCTGCCGGTGAGATCATTGAAAGACCTGCTTCCGTAGTGAAGGAACTGGTTGAGAATGCCATTGATTCAAATGCAAAAAAGATCGCGATCAATATTGAGGATGGCGGCAAGAAACTTATTGAGGTCATTGATAATGGAAGCGGTATGACCAGAGATGATGCGCTTCTCTGTTTGGAACGTCATGCAACAAGTAAGATATATTCTCTTGATGACATACAAAGCATCTCAACCCTTGGTTTCCGTGGAGAAGCACTCCCAAGTATATCATCAGTTTCTGATATGGAAATTATCTCGTTGCCGCAAAATGAGAAGAACGAACCCGCGACCTTCATTAGTATCAAAGGTGGAGATATTCAGGATGTATCACAGATCGGTGGTACTCCAGGCACAACAATTAGAGTGAGGAATCTTTTTAAGAATATTCCTGCGCGTCAGAAATTTTTGAAAACAACTCAAACAGAAATGCAGCACATCGTTAGGACAATACAACATCTTGCCTGCACTCACCACTATATCAGCTTTAAACTTATTCATAATAATCGAGAAATCTTGAACTACCCCAAAGTGGAATTCCTCGAAAAACGTATCGTAGAGATCTTTGGGGATAACTTTTTCAAAAACAATGTAATACCGGTGCAGACTTCTCAAGAAGGAATAAAATTGCAGGGTTTCATCGGTTCTTATCATGAGGATGCAGAATGGCAGAAAATTCATTATTTATATATTAATGGAAGATATATAAATGATAAAATCGTGTATAGTGCAATAAAAAAAGCTTACGAACCCTTCACCAAGAAAAGTCTTTTAAAAAACCAACTCCCTCTTTATATTCTTCTACTCGAGCTTCCCGGAAATCTGCTCGATGTGAATGTATCCCCTACCAAAACCGAGGTTCGCTTTAAGGATTCACGAATAATATTCAGCTTTATAAAAACTTCTCTAACCAACTCATTGCTCAATTATGAACGCCAGAAATACGCAGAGCTTCATCAGGACAATGCTGCACAATCCGGACTGGATACTACTCATGAAAACGGAGACCAAAGATCGCAACATAGAACTTCTCCCAACATTGGTCCCTCAGGGAAACAGTACCCGCGCCAGGATCTTTTCACAAAGACAAGAAAAGATGTGCAGCTTGCATATCTATTTGAAGACAATATTGTGAAAAATAAGAACAAGATCATTGAATCGGAAATTGTAAATCCATGGCAAATCGACAATTCATTCATAGTTGTTGGAATAAAAAGCGGGATGCTCATCGTTGACCAACATGCAGCGCATGAGAGAATTCAATATGAGAAGATCAAGCACAGACTTGAGCACAATGAAAAGGGATTAGACGGTCAAAAACTCCTCTTCCCTCTTGTGATCGACCTGCCAAAGCATCTGCAGAAGATCATTCCGGATTTTATCGAAGAATACCGGGAGATGTTCGTGAAGGTTGGTTTTAAGATAAAGGTTTTCAGCGGCAATTCTATCATCGTTGAAGAAATTCCCAAGGATCTTCTTGAGTGGAAAAAAGGAGATATACTCGTTGAGATTTTCAAACAGATCGAGGAAGAGTTCTCGCCGGATGGTGATTTCCGTGACACGCTTGCAAAATCCTATGCATGCCATGCGTCCATCAAGCTACATCAAAAATTAAGCAAAAAGGAAATGCTGGAGTTGATTAATCGTCTTTTTGCATGCAAGAATCCCTTCTTCTGTCCTCATGGACGTCCTACAATTATTGAAATTACTTTTGAAGAATTAAAAAAACGCTTCAAACGGATTTGATCCTATTAA
>JAUWPE010000012.1 GCA_030611765.1 Candidatus Cloacimonadota bacterium
TTCATATAGATTTCAATATCATTAGAATATAATGCGTTAACATTGCCATTCATGTCTATATAAAATCTATCAGCGAAATGCTTTTTACCAGAAACAATCTTGCTTGGAATTTCATCCTTACTTGATGACATGTAAGTGAGATAGCTGTTTTCACCTAAAACATATATATGTGGTGTTATGTCTAGTTTGGAACTGCCAAACAATGTTCGGGAATAATTATTTGGCCATTCATATGTAGAACAAATAAAGGGGCATGTTTCAGGAGTGAAATAATCTCTTACAAAAAACGAAAGACTAGCTGAATCCGGATCAACAATTCCTGCTTTGTCAACAGTTTTAACTACTATCTGCGTAATTTCAAAGGTACCATCTACAAATTTTTGGTTTACTTTAAGCTCAGGTCGATCAATGCTATGATCATCATATTCTTTTTTTAATTCAAGGGAAGTAGGATCTGAAAAACCTCTTGTTGAATACCAATCAGTGGCGGATATCAACATATCAATTCCAGCAAGAGGAATATCTAGAGTATCTGTTCCTAAGGTTTTATAATACTTCAAACGATATTTGAAATATGCTGCTTCAGATCCATACCCAAATGGATCGTCATCTTTTATAACGGTAAACTCGAAATTCAATGCTGTCCCAACACGAACTGTATCCAATTTTCCTTGAGAAGTTGATATACTAGTGCTTGGTACATCAGACCAACTTACAAAATATCTAATAGCTGATTTTATGCATTCTTCGCCGTAGTTATCCTTGCATTTTACTTCAAATTTGCCGAAATTTTTCTTATAATCGGAAGTATCTGTTGCAGTGAAATATACTGCGGTTTTTGGGAACCGTTCATCTAATGGTGTCCATATACCATATTCACCATTGGGTTGTAGGTGTAAAACCCATCCGGCTTCACTCACATGAACGCCATAGGATTGGTCATACAGCCAATCTTCACTTAAGCTGTCCCACGTTCCAATTCTGTAGGCAAAGGATTTCACGACACCGTCAACATCCCAAGCTCTCCAAAATATTTCTTGATAAAAAAGTGAATCATAAATATCAGGATTAATGAGATCCCCGATCACATGGGACATAGCAGAATCAGTTTCGACACTGTCAGGTCGAGCAATTCCGCTATAATCCGAGATTTCAACATAAGGAGGAACATTAGGATTTAATGAACCTTTTCTACCGCAGCTTAGAACCGTTAAGACTGCAACTAATAATATAATTACCAAAATTAAAAGAGACCTATTCTTTAACATTTATAAACCTCCGATCTTTGGACAAAGATTTTTTGTTAACATTTATAAGTCAATAAAAAAATTCATTTTTGAAATATTTTTCATAAATTTACACTTTTCAACATTAAACATTGCCGGCTTCAACTACATTTTTTAGTAGTGAAGCTGTAGTGATCGTACCTATACCTCCAGGCACAGGAGTGACCGCTTGAACCGTTGAGAATACGTCCTGATAAAATACATCACCAACAAAAATATTTGTTTTTGCATCAGTATCATAGATCTCATTAATACCGACATCAATAACGATGGATTTACTTGAAATATATGTATGATCAACAAATCTTGGCTTTCCAATAGCTACGATAAGAATATCCGCTTCTTTCGATATTTCCTGAATATTTTTTGATCGGGAGTGACACAAAGTCACTGTGGCATTTGCACCGTCTTTTTTCTGAACCAGAAGATTGAACAGTGGAAGTCCTACAATTGAGCTTCTCCCAATAATAACAACCCGAGCTCCCTCCGTAGGAATTTTATAATAATGGAGCAACTCCAAAACAGCAGAAGGCGTGCAAGGCACAAAGCATTTCTGTCCTAAGATCAGTTTGCCGGCATTCATGGGATGAAGACCATCGATATCCTTGCGGGAATCAATATGAAGAACGATCTCGTTTTGGTCATATTGCTCCGGTAAGGGCAGTTGCAGCATGATGCCATGAATCTTAGGATTCTTATTCGCTTTCCGGATACCATCAATGAGTTCTTCCTGAGGAATAAAGTCTTCATAAGTAATCACATCGACAAGCACTCCAATTTTCTTAGCTCTTCTCTGAATATTCTGAACATAATATTCTGATGCAGGGTCGCTTCCTACCTTGAAGACACAGAGTCGTGGAATTATTCCTTTATCATATAGGATAGCTACTTTTTCATTAAGTTCCTGATAAATCGCTTTTGCCACCGGCTTTCCGTTTAAAATTCTTTCCATAAATTTTCTCTATTCAGGTATACAGCTTCTCCTGATTCGCTGAATATCGAAAGCAGAGCCCTTTTCGTCAACCGAAATTATCACTCCATTGAGCATTAAATTTTCCTTTGCCGGATTAAATCGGTTTGGAATTTGAGTGAGAAATCTTTCAATCCCGTCTTTTCTTCGAAGTCCTATCACAGAATCATGAGGTCCTGTCATACCTGCATCAGTGATATATGCCGTGCCTTTTGTCAGGATTCTCTCGTCAGCGGTTTGCACATGAGTATGAGATCCTATTAATGCTGAAATTCTACCATCAAGATACCACGCCATTGCCTGCTTTTCTGCAGTGGCTTCAGCATGAAAGTCAACTAAAACGATCGGTTGTTCGGCTAAAAGTTTTTCCAGGTAAGCATCCATTGTTCGGAAAGGGCAGTCAACCGTTACTGTAAAAACCCTTCCCATCAAGCAGAGCACTACTATCTTTTTTCCGTGAATTTCAATTTTGTAGATATCGTTACCCGGAACAACAGGTGGATAATTTATGGGCTTCAATATACGTTCTTCATTTGCAAGATGTACAATTATTTCTTTCTTATCCCACAGGTGATTCCCGGAAGTGAGCACATCGACGCCGAGCTCGAACATTTCGTTTGCTGTGTCGGGAGTCATTCCAAGCCCGCCTGCAAGATTTTCGCCATTTGCGATAACAAGTTCAGGGGCAAACTCTTCTTTCAAATCCGGGAGCAGTTCCCTTACCGTTCTCCTGCCGGGTTTGCCAAAAATATCACCAATATAAAGTATTCGGATCATTATTTTGCCAGCACTGTTTTGCGTATCTCCCTAATAACAGTTACTTTTATCTGTCCGGGATACTGTAATTCATTTTCAATCTTTTTCGCTACGTCAGATGCAAGCAATTCTGCCTGCGCATCGTCAATAGTGTTATGCTCCACTATAATGCGTATCTCTCTACCTGCTTGTATTGCGAAACATTTATGAACACCTTCAAAGGAGTAGGCAATTTCTTCCAATTTTTCCAGTCGCTTGAGATATGATTCGAGTGTTTCTCTTCTTGCACCAGGTCGTGCACCTGAGATGGCATCAGCAACTTGAACAAGTATTGCATAAACTGATTCCGGTTCTACTTCTTCGTGATGTGCTTCAATGGCATTGACGATAATAGGCGGCAGTCCACTTCTTCTTGCAAGATCAGCTCCGATCATAGCATGAGAGCCATCAATTTCATGGTCAACTGCTTTTCCAATATCGTGTAGAAGTCCCATCTTGCGTGCAAGAGGTTGATCCAACCCTAGTTCAGCCGCAAGCATACCGCAGATCCATGCGCTTTCAATGCTGTGCTTGAGAATATTCTGTCCATAACTTGTACGATATTTTAGACGTCCAATAATATTTCTCAGGTTGTCCGGAAGATCATGAATTGCAAGGTCAATGAGTGTTTTCTTACCAGTTTCCTCAATGATCTTATTCACTTCTTTTTCTGTTTTTGCAATGATATCTTCAATCCTACCTGGGTGAATTCTTCCATCGGAAATAAGCTTCTCCAGGGAACGTTTTGCGATCTCTCTTCTCACCGGATCAAAGCTTGAGACTATGACCGCTTCCGGGGTATCATCAACAATGATCTCTACCCCTGAGCTGTTTTCAAAGGTGCGAATATTACGACCTTCTCGCCCAATAATCCTGCCCTTCATTTCTTCGGATGGCAGGTCAACTACAGAGACTGTTGACTCTGTCACATAATCAACAGCGGTTCTTTGTACTGCATTTGCAATAATCTTTAATGACTCCTCTTCAGCTTCAGATATTGCTTTATCCACTATTGATTTTCTGAGCTTTGCTGCATCGATACGAGCTTCATTTTCATATCTTTTAAGAAGCATTTCAATTGCCTGTTCCTTTTTTAGATTGGCAATCTCCATCAGTTTTCTTGCTTCCTGCTCAAGCATATTTTTCAATTTAACTTCATCATCATCCAGTTTTACCTGTTTATTTTGAAGATGTCGCTCGCGGTCGGAAATGGATTGTTCTCTTCTGTCTAACTTGCTAAGCCGCTCATCGATACTGCTTATTCTCTGATTGTAATTACCCTCGATTTTTCGGAGTTCCTTTTTCCTCTCCTCTATCTCCTTTTCTAAATTAGCTTTTCTTTTATACCAATCCTCTTTTGCTTCAATTTCAGCTTCTTTTTTGATTACTTTTGATTCAAGTCTCGCCTCTTCTTTAATCTTTTTTGATTCGGCATGTGCTTGTTTGATCTTTTTGGTTGTAAGCAATCTGAAAGACAGCCAGCCAACGAACACCCCTACCACTACGCCAACTATTGGTAACAGTATATCGATCATCTTTCTTCCTTTCCATAATGAAACCTGCCCTTGCCGTGTAGCAATTCGTTTGAACTATTTTTCAAAAAGATGGGGATTCTATATGTACTTTACGAGTCCTACTGCGATGTAGGCATTCATGCCATACACAATTGAACACCCTATAGTTCCTGTTTAGCACAAAACAAGATTGCCATCACGAACAGGGCAGGCTTACTGGAAAGAACAATAATTTATATCAACACGTATAGAACAAAATCACTCTTCGTCCAAGGAATTCAATAACTTTGAAATCCTTTGCACAAAACTTTCTAATTTCTCTTGTTCCTTCTGTTTTCTGAACATTTCTTCGACTATGTTGAGACCACACAAAATTGCAAGGTCATATCTTTTTTGGGGATTATACTCCTCTGACAGCTCGACTAGCTTTTTATCTAAAAAATGAGCATATTTTCGGATCTCGTCAGGATCTACATCACCTGCGATTGAATAGGTATCACCCAAAATGTCGACAGAAATATTATTCATATATTTAAAATTTAATCATTGCTTCCAGCAGGCTGTGTCTCCGATTCTCCAATAATACTATCAATTTCATGGAGCATCGAACCCACTCTCGAATCAACTTCATTCGCCTGTTCTGTAAATTTTCTTATTCGCTCTTCTTTTTGAGCTAATGTGTTCTGCAAATCTTGGTTCTGCTCTTTGTAGCGATCCACAGCGTTCTGGAGTTCGCTTATGGTTTCCTGCGAATTCTCCGTATTATAGAACAGATCTTTATATTTATTATTGAGATTTTCATTTTCCTTCAAAACCTGAATGTATTTATCTTGTAAAATTTTATACCTCGAAATTAGATTCCTAATTTTCTCTTCGATCTTATCAAGCACATGCGTATCCATCACTTCTGCCTCAATTCTATTTGATGTTCATGTAATAATTTTTTTACAATGTTGTCAAATAATTTATCCACATATCTATCCGTTAGGGTTGAAATTTCCGACTGAAAAGTAATGTTGAAAGCCAGACTTCTGCATCCCTGCTTTATCTGCCTGCCTGTATATACATCGAACAACTGTATGTCTTTTATAATGCTTGGCTCGACAGATTTTATTACTTGCTCGATCATTCCAACTTCGATATCAGAAGGAGCAATAACTGCAATATCACGAAGCACCGGAGGATATTTCACGATCTCCCTGAAACGGATATCTTTTTCATTATATAATGGGATAATGTTTGAAAGATCAATATCAAAAAGTAATACAGGTGCCTCAATTTCAAAAGATTTCAAAACATCATCTTTCACAATACCACAAGATCCAATTTTCTTTTCATCAAGAAAGATATCTGCCGCAGAATCCTTTTCATAATATGGTTGATGTGATACTTTGTAGGTGATATTCTTTGAGCAGTGTATTTTTGATAAAACTGATTCTACAACGCCCTTTACATCATAAAATGACGCAGCTCTTTGCTTCTCTTTCCAATAGAATGGATCGAACTCTCCAACGATAACACCGGTTAAATAAGTGGGCTCGGCAAAAGTATCTTCTCTCTCTTTTAGATAAATCCTATTGAGTTCAAACAGTTTGAAATTCTCGAATTTATAAGAGAGATTCAAAGCTACATTTTTAAGAATATCAGGAATAAGGGTTGATCTCATTATTGAAAACTGCTCACCCATTGGATTGGTAAGCTCTACGACATTTCGACGGAAGTCATTCTCCGGAATTTTCAGCGTATCAAGATCATCGGGACTTGCAAAGCTCATATTGTTCACCTCATAGAAACCAAGTGAGATAAGATGGTTTTTCGCGAGCCGGACAACCGTTCTTTTCTGCCTGTTGTCTATCCTGTTGATCCAGAAATGTGATTCTACATTATTATATCCATAGCATCGGGCGAGTTCTTCAATAATATCTATCTCACGCTCTATGTCAGGACGGAAGGTTGGGATCATTACTTTATAGGTATCTTCCGATGTCTTTTTGGTACCGAATTCAAAATTATTAAGATAATTTTCAACTTCATCGGCTGACATTTTTGCATTAAGGATACTATTTGTGCGTGATACACGAAGTGGTAAAACCTTTGGCTCGATCTTTTGAGGATAGCAATCAACAACTCCGCTTGATATTTCTCCACCGCCTGTGAGCTGTATAAGTTGTGCAGCCCTGTCAATAACTTCTATCAATCCATTTGGATCCATACCTCTTTCAAAACGGTAAGAGGAATCTGTCTGCAATCCGTATTCAAGTGCGGATGCACGAATATTTTTGGGATCAAAATATGCACACTCGATAACAACATCTTTCGTGTTATCGTTTATTGAACTATCAAGTCCACCCATAATTCCGGCAAGTGCAAGTGGATGCTCTGTATCGGCGATAAGCAAATTTTCTGAATGCAGTTTGAGCTCAGTATCATCGAGAAGCATCATTTTTTCTTTATCTTTTGCAGTTCGTACAACGATAGTCTTATCTTTGATCTTTGTATAATCAAAAGCATGGAGGGGTTGACCATATTCGAGAAGTACATAATTTGTTACATCTACGATATTATTGATCGGACGAAGACCTGATGCGACCAATTTTCTTTGCATCCATGCAGGGGATGGCTGAACCGTAATCCCTTTTACCATTCGTGCACAATAACGAGGACATTTCTCCGCATCTTCTATAATAACTAAAATTTCATCCTTAGTTTTTACTTCAGATTCTTCAAAAGCAATTTCCGGATGTTCATATTCAGTATTGAGCATGACTGCGACTTCACGTGCCACACCTATCATACCAAGAAGGTCAGGTCTGTTCGGTGTTACCTCAACTTCAATAATATGATCATTTATTCCCATTGCATCAGCAAAAGGAGTGCCTGGCTCAATGTCCTGCTTTATGATCATAATACCGGAATGTTCATCAGAAACACCCAATTCTTTCTCCGAACATATCATACCAAAGGATTCTACTCCGCGAAGTTTTGCTTTCTTTATTTCGAAGTCACCAAGCTTTGCGCCTATCATCGCTACTGGAACGAGGATATCCTTCACAACATTGGGAGCGCCGCAGATAATGCTCAGCGGTTCACTCTTACCAACATCAACCTTGCACAAACTCAGTTTGTCAGCATTGGGATGTTTTTCTACAGAAACAACTTTACCGATAACAATATTATCAAGTTTTTTCCCGGGCTGAACAACCTCTTCTACTTCAAGACCGAACATGGTGAGCTTTTCACAAAACTCATCAATATCCAAGTGTGTCGGAACTAATTTATTCAGCCAATTATAACTTATTTTCATGATACTCTCTTAAATAAAAATGCACTTATTGAAATTGCTTTAATATTCTCAGATCGTTGGTCACTAATTTCCTGATATCTGAGATACCATATCGAAGCATCGCGATACGTTCAATTCCTAAACCAAATGCATATCCGGTATATTTTTCAGAATCGTAGCCCACTTCCTCGAGAACTGTCGGATCGACCATACCTGCACCACCCATTTCGAGCCAGCCGGAATTCTTGCAGAGCTTACAACCTTCCCCTTTGCAATTTATACAAAGAATATCGATCTCTGCACTTGGTTCTGTGAATGGAAAAAAGTGAGGACGAAATCGAGAGCGTGTATCTGCACTAAAAATTCTCTTAACAAATGAATCGAGCGATCCTTTCAGATCCGACATTGTGACACCCTCATCTACCATAAGTGCTTCAACTTGATGGAACACCGGCAAATGTGAGGGATCCATTTTATCAACGCGGTAACATCGTCCAGTAGATATGATCTTTAAAGGAGGTTTGAATTGTTCCATTACACGAATTTGCATTGGTGATGTCTGCGTACGCAAAAGCATACCACCTTTCAGATAGAACGTATCCTGAGGATTTCTTGCAGGATGCCAACTCGGAGTGTTCAGTGCATCGAAATTATAATACTCGCTTTCAATCTCAGGTCCTTCTGCAACTTCAAATCCCAAACTGATAAAGATATCTTCAATCTCTTCCCAAATCTGATACAAAGGATGCTTTGCACCAATTGGGAGCGGTCTTCCGGGCATTGTGACATCTAAGCCCAAAGTTTTTAAGGCATCTGCCTTTTCATGAAGTTCAAGTTTCTTCTGTTCAATTAGTTGAGCTATTTCTTTCTTTACTATATTGAGAAATGCTCCCATCTGCGGACGTTTTTCTTTGGGAATAGTCCCGATCTTACTTAGAAGACCTGAAAGAGAACTTTTTTTACCAAGATATTTAATTCGAAGCTCTTCCAGATTCTTATCTGATTCACAAGAAGGAATACTTCTTCTCGCTTCTTCTAAAATCTCTTGTATTTGTTCTTTCACGATAGCTTATTTTCCCAATTTCTTTTTCACATTTTTTACAATTTTTTCAAAAGCTTCAGGATTGTTTATCGCAAGTTCAGATAACATTTTTCTATTGATCTCTATTTTCAATACCTTGAGACCGTTCATGAACTGGCTGTAGCTCAATCCATGCTCGTGCACAGCAGCGTTAATGCGAATGATCCACAATCTTCTAAACTCTCTTTTACGGGTTTTTCTATCCCGATAGGCATATTGCCAGCCCCTCTCAACTGCCTCGCGTGCAGCACGATAGAGCTTTCTGCCACCTCTGTAACCTTTTGCCTCTTTGAGGATTTTCTTTCTTCTGTTTCTGGAAGCTACTTTATTTTTTGCTCTAGCCATACCAACTCCTTATAAAAATGTAATATTATGATGCTAACATGTTCTTCACACGTTTTTCATCGGCTTTGGAAACATACCCACCCTTACGCAGGTTGGATTTTTGTTTGGATGATTTTTTTTCCATAAAATGACCGCGATTGGCTTTGTTTCTTTTTATCTTACCGCTCGCTGTCTTCTTAAAACGTTTGGCTGCTGCTCTTCTTGTTTTTAGCTTTGGCATAATTAAAACTCCTTACTATGACTTTCCTTGCTATGATTCGCTAGCTTTGAATCTTTTTAGGTGACACGAAACCGATTAGGAAGCGACCTTCCATCCTTGGTTCTTGTTCAAAATCGCCACACTCTTCAAGTTCCTCTTGAATTCTTTTGATGAGTTCCCAGCCCAATTCTTTATGAGCCATTTCTCTTCCTCGGAACTGAATAGTGACCTTGACTTTATTTCCTTTTTCCAGGAATTCTTTGATGTGCTTGACCTTAAAATTATAGTCATGCTCATCAGTTCTGGGACGGAATTTGACTTCCTTAAGCTGTGTCGATTGCTGTTTCTTTTTTGCTTCACGAGCTTTCTTGGACTCTTCAAAAATCAGTTTACTGTAATCGATTATCTTACAAACCGGTGGATTTGCTTTCGGTGCTATTTCCACAAGATCGAGTCCATACTCGCGAGCTTTATGAAGAGCATCTTGAGTCGAAACAATACCCAGAGCTTCCTTATCGGGACCAATCAAACGAACCTTTCTAGCAGTAATTCTTTCATTAATTCTTTTATCGTTTTTATAGCGTTCCCGCTGTTTCCAGGGTTTAAACCGTCTATTTATTGAGATTAGATACCTCCAAATAAAAAAAGTGACCGACTGCGGATCACTTTCAATATTATTGAAATTATTTCTTGTACCTTATTAACAGCTTTGGCGTCATAAGGTAGGAACTCGCAGTTCCTTTTTATGGTGTTACTTATTTTTTACATATTTTGAGCGTCAAGTTTTTATACTTTGAATGATTATCATGCTCTATCACATTTCTTTTTCTTGACGATTAAAGTCACACTATTGTCTTGCTCCTATGAAAAATATTTTCATGCTGGTTGGCGAGCGTTCTGCAGATGTCCATGCTGCCGAAGTAATTAAGCAGTTCAAACAGAAAAACCCTTCCCTTAATATTTGGGGAATTGGCGGTCCGTTGATGCAGAAGCAGGGATTCGAATCCATATTCCCTTTTTCAAAATTTTCAATAATTGGTTTCGCAGAAGTAATCGGTCATCTTGGGTTCATTCTAAAAGTATTCCGAAAACTCAAATCTGAATTCATTGCCCGAAAACCTGATCTTGCTATACTCGTTGACTATCCCGGCATGAATATTCGAGTTGCAAAGATCGCCTACGAATTTGACATACCTGTTCTGTATTATATCAGCCCGCAGGTGTGGGCATGGAAGAAAAAGCGTATTCATAAAATTGCCAAATACTCCGACAAAATCGCAGTGATTTTTCCGTTTGAAAATGAGCTTTATGAAGAGATCGGCGCTGATGTTGAATACGTAGGACATCCAATAAGTGAGGAAATCACAATATCTGAAACACAAGAAGAATTTGCCGAAAAATACTCCCTCGATCTTAAAAAGGATTGGGTAGGATTTATCCCGGGAAGCAGAAATGTGGAAATCAAAAGAATTCTCCCTGAAATTGTTGAAACGATCAAAAACTTAAAAAACATCTATAAAGATTCTTGTCAATTTCTCCTATCTCAAGCTGATTCCGTATCAGATAAGCTATTTCAAAAAATCCTCTCTCCTGTGAAGAAAGATGTCACGATCATTCATGACACACACGCTCTCATGAAATACTGCAAGGTCGTTGTGTGCAAATCCGGCACTTCCACGCTGGAAACCGGCTATCTGGGAACCCCAATGGTAGTCGTCTATAAAACCTCATCGCTTTCATATTTTATAGCACGAGCTTTCATAAAGATCAATATGATCGCTCTTGCAAATATTGTGATCGGGGAAAAAGTAGTGCCGGAACTCATTCAACATGCTGCCGCTGCCGAGAATATCACAAAAGAGGTCAGCTTATTTCTTGAAGATGACAATTACTATCAAAAAACAAGAAATGAGCTGCGTATCATAAAAGAAAAATTGGGAAAATTCAACACCTCTGAAAAAGTTGCATTAATTGCGATTTCAATGATCAATGAAACATAAAACACTTCTTAATCTGGTTGAAAAACTAGGACCGTCATTAATAAAACTTCTCATGGGCACTCTGCGCATCAAGGAGTACGATAAACACAATCTCATATCTGCAAAAGAAACTCACGGAACAGTCATATATACTTTCTGGCATAGCAGGATGCTTATCCCTACTTATACACATATAAACCAGCTTGTTCATGTACTTATTTCCCAGCATCGGGACGGCGAATATATTGCCCGCGTGATCAGGGGACTTGGTTTTGGAACTATTCGCGGCTCTTCACGGCGTGGCGGAATGAAAGCATTAAAAGAGGCATTCGTCATCTCAAAAAAATTTGATATAGCCCTTACGCCAGACGGTCCGACAGGTCCGAAGGAGATCGTTAAAGACGGGGCATTATATTTAGCATATCGGACAGGGAAGCCCATCATACCAATGGTTTTTCTAATCAAATCAAGGTGGGAACTTCATAGCTGGGATAATTTTATGATCCCCAAACCCTTCTCCACTGTGAAGATGATTTATGGCAAACTGATTTTTGTAAAATCAAAGTCTGAGATACCGGGAAAAAGAGAGGAACTTCAGGAAGCCCTAAAAAATCTGTAATACCTGTACGAGTTTTACAATAAAGAATAGAATTACAATCCCGCTTCCCGTCATAATAAACACCCTCACCATTTCCGGGGTGAAAAAAGACTTACCCTCAGAATCCTTACCTTTATGTCTCTGAGTGTGCTTGACATTAGACCGCTTTTTTACAGACATGATGCGGAACTGGCTTTTGCTCAACCATTCAACATATCCATTACTATCTCGAAATGGATACAATCCCTTTCTTCTCTTATGATAAAAATCCTTCATGTCCATGCCGGAACGTTCGGCATCATCTTTAAATACTCTGTATAGAATTTCATTATTGGTACTCATAGTGGTTTTTAAGTTGAAATCTCACATTTGTGTCAATAAAATCAAGCTCTCACAAAATTCATTAGTTAAAAAACTTGCATTAATTTTACAACCCCAAAAATTTTATCCACTAATATATTCTATAAGGAGTTTATCAGTATGTTAGATAAAATGCGTGGTATTTCTCGCCCCGTTATCTGGATCGTTGCGTTCGTTTTCATCGGCGGTATGGCAACAATGGGTATCAGCAGCGTTTTTCAGGAAAAACCTTATGTGGGGCAAATTGCAGGTGAAAAAATAAAATATGATGAATATTATAAATTATTACAAAACACCTATACAAATTATATTCAGGATCCAGCCAATCAGAGCAAAGAAATCGATGATGCAACATATCGCAGATTGAATGACCAGACATGGGAGCAATTAGTTCAGAGGATTATTCTTGATAATGCAATTGAAAGATTTGATATTCATGTTTCTCCTAAGGAAGTTGCCACGAAAATGATCAACGAACCTCCTGAAATGATTACTACCCATGAAGCTTTTCAGACTGATGGACAGTTTGACAAGAGTAAGTATTTACAGGCGCTGCAGAATCCTCAAATCGACTGGACATGGCTTTCCGGCTACTACGAACAGATCCTGCGATATGAGAAATTGAGAAATTTTGTTAATGCAGATGTCATCATCACTGATCAGATGGTTACGGAGGATTTCATAAAAAAAGAAACCAAAGTGAAAGCTGATATCATCGTATTTGCTGCCGATCAGATCGATTCTGTTTATGTTTCCGATGAAGAGATTGCAGAATATTACGATAAAAATCGTGGAAACTACAAAGAAAACCCTCAACGAAAATATCGTTATGTTACGATTCCTTTAGTACCGAGTCCTGAAGATAGAAAAGCAGCAGAAGATAAAATAAATAAGATATATGAATTTGCTATTTCGGGTGAGGATTTTGCAGAACTCGCACGAGAATATTCAGAAGGTCCATCGGGTCCCGAGGGTGGAGATCTTGGTTATTTCACCAAAGGAAAAATGGTAAAAGAATTCGAAGATGCTGCCTTTGCTTTGAATATCAATGAGATAAGTGAACCAGTAAAAACACAATTTGGCTGGCATATAATCAAAGCTACAGATTTTCGAACCAATGAGAATGGTGAAGAAGAAATGAGAGCAAGCCATATTCTTTTTAAGGTCGAGCCCGGAGCTGATGCACGAAGAGATATTGAAACTGTTGCTCAAGGTTTTTATGAAAATGTGCAGGCAGACAGCTTCATTGTCATTGCCGAAGACCACGGACTGGAAGTGAAAGAGACAGAACCCTTTGCAGAGGATGCACGCTATATTTCTGGACTTGGCAGAGCACAGATGCTCATAGATTTTGCTTTCAAAAATAAAGTGGGAGATGTGGCACCGCCCTATCGAAGCGACAAGGGTGAATATTTCGTTGCCCAGATATCTTATAAAATCGGAGAACACTATAAAGCCCTTAAAGATGTGAAACAGGAAATTTATGATAAGATCGCAATGCAAAAAAAGATGAAGATAAAAAAAGTAGAAGCCAAAGCGATCGCTCCAATCCTCACTCCGGAAAATTTTGCGGAAATAGTTAAAGACAATGATTTAAAAGTTGTTAGTACGGATTTTATCTCAGAAACCAGTTATATTCCCGATGTGGGGCGTGAAGTCAAACTCGTGCAGGAAATGATCGAACTGAAAATACCCGGATCAATCACGGATGTTATAAGAGGAAACAAAGCTTACTTTATTGCAAAGATCGTTGAATTCCAAAGTCCTGATATGGCAAAGTTTGAAGAAAAGAAGGAAGCTCAGAGAATTCAGGTGGAGAATCAGCTCTTTAATCAAAATTATAATCAATGGTATGCCAAAACAAAGGAAGAGGCGAAAGTCAAAGATTGGCGTAGTAAATTCTTCCGTCTCTAATCCGAATAAACTATATCATTCAAGTTTCGCAGTAGTGGAAATTACTAAATAGATCATGTTTTTTATTTTTCCAATATTTCATAACATATTGATTTTTATATAGTTACATATAAGTGCAAGATTGGTGATTTAAGCTGAATTTTCATGGTTTAAAATATCATTTTGCATTTTATCAACGGACACGAAAAAGCCAAATCTGCTTTACCAAGCTGGGGCTTGGTAAAGAGAACCGGTCAACCAGCTGGTTGGCGGTAAAAAATAGTGTGTGATTCTCTTTACTAATTCAATCTCTCTACTCTTTACCAATTCCTAAATTGGTAAAGTAATAACTAAAGAAGCCCTTGCTTCTACATTCTGCAGGAGTGGTTTTAAACAGTGAAGTTAGATAATTTTTCATTACAACTGGGAAACTTGAGTTATATAACAATAGGGCGAAAATAAAATTCACCCTTTTGTTATTGTAAAAAAAAATATCTTATTGTAATTTATGGTCTGGGAAATCTGCTTCGTTGGGACATATCACAATGATTTCACCAGTTTCATAATCACCGCTTGCAATATATTTATCACCATTTCCATTCTCGGGACACTCATAAGCATGTCGCAGATAACCGGTGCGTACCAGTTCTACAAGATCCCCAGAAAAGGACTGCTTTCTTTCAAACATATAGTTATCAATAGCATCTCTTACCTTTTTCATATTTTCAATACACAGGTCTGTTTTTTCCTGCGCCTTCACATTATAGAACTGGGGAACAAGAAGGATAAATGCCAGCGCAATTATCGCTATAATGCTTATTACTGTATAAATTGAGAATCCTTTACTATTTCTGAGCATCATTATCTCCTAAAATTTTTGTATAAATGAATTTCATGGCTTTGTTCAGTCAAGTTTTTAATCCAAATCTTTGGGTTCAAATCTTTTGCAAAAAGAAATAGGGATGAGAGCTTTGATCTTCACATCTTCTCCATGAATTATTTCAATTACCTTTCCCTGCATCTGTTCAATCTTGTACAGCATCTCACCAAGTTCTCTGTAATTCGTTTCAATGAGCATTAGTTTTTTATTCGTTCTTGTCACGATTCGTGACTCTTTTATTGCCTTCTGGGCTGCTTCAGTATAAGATTTTATCAAACCACCAATACCGAGTTTGATCCTACCAAAATATCTAACGACAACAAGCAGGACATTCAATAACTCATCCCCTTCAAGCACCTTTAAAATTGGAGGTCCCGAAGAATGTGACGGCTCTCCTGCATCTGTAGCATATTCTCTTATGGAATCCCCGTCAATTAATCTGTAGGCATATACAATATGTGTGGGTTTCCTGAACTCATTTTCAACTTCCTTGAGAATAGTATTTACCTCAGCTAATGAGGTGACATGATAGATTCTACCATGGAACTTAGAATTTTTTATGTTCAACTTGATCCGTTGAGAATCTTTTATTGTCTTATACTGTTCTAACATCATAGTGTTGATAAATTATGCTGAGTTTTTTGTCAATATTTGTTGACATTATTTTACCGTCGAGGTGGGTTATAACCGTGAAAGAAACGATCCTTGTCAGTGCATGTCTTCTTGGATTGCGTTGTTGTTATAATGGATGTAATAACACCGATCAACCGGTTTTAGATCTGAGAGATAAATATATACTTATTCCGGTATGTCCGGAACAACTGGGTGGATTACAAACACCTCGTCCCCCTTCCTTCTTTATTAAAGGTGACGGTTCTCAGACACTTGAAGGAATCGATAACCTAATAAATGATCAGAACGAGAATGTTTCTTCACACTTTCGAAAAGGCGCTGAAGAAGCCCTGAAAATTTGTCGGCTTTTCAATATAAAAACAGCGATCCTGAAGGAAAGAAGTCCTTCCTGCGGTACTCATCAAATTTATTTAAAAGAAAAATTGACAAAAGGCATGGGTGTGACTGCTACAATACTTAAATCCAATGACATACGTATTATGTCGGAAAACGATATAAGGAGACCAGATGAAAGGAAAAACTAAATGGTTTAGTAAAAACAAGGGATACGGATTCATTACCGGTGATAACGGCAAAGAATATTTTGTTCATTGGCGTTCCATCGAAAGTGGTGGCTACAGAACCCTCGTAGAAGATGAAGAAGTCGAATTTGACGCTACCGAAACTGAGAAGGGAGGCCAGGCAACAAACGTCAGAAGAACGCATGAATTGTAATTGCAATAACACATATGCATAATAAGGAACATTTTTTAGATAATCTTTATAAAGAAACGAATCTTCATGAAGAGGAGTATCTCTCCAGATATGCGACTAAAAATACTGAAGCATACAGGAAAGTTGACGAGCACGAGAAACGTCTGCGTGGTCCTTTTGCTATCGATCGAGATCGAATAATCTACACTGGAGCATATCGCAGATATCAAGGAAAAACACAGGTCGTGTACTTTTCCAATCTCTTTGATGAAGAGATGTCAAACCGCAGTTTGCATACAACTTACGTAGCGCAAGTATCCCGCAGCATCGGCAAACTACTTCGGCTCAATCTCGATCTGATAGAAGCTATCGCTCTCGGACACGATCTCGGGCATCCGCCTTTTGGTCACGACGGCGAAGAGTTGCTTAATGAGTGCTGTGTAAAGCATGGCATCGGACGGTTTCATCATAATATTGAAAGTTTATTCATTATTGATCATATCACGAACCATGGAAAGGGGTTAAATCTCACCTTTCAAGTTCGCGATGGCATCGTATCTCATGATGGAGAAGTTCATGATGAACAACTTCATCCAAAAAGAGATAAGACAGAAAAAGATCTGGAAGAATTCATCGAGACGATGAAAACTGATGATACAACCAGTCCTCCCGCCACTTTAGAAGCGTGCATTGTGCGCATCTCAGATACGATAGCTTACATCGGTCAGGACATCGAGGATGCGATACGAATGGGATTTCTTAACAGGGAAGAACTTCCAAAAGATGCGATCCACAAACTGGGCTCTACCAATGATGAAATCCTGAGCACCCTCATTACAAATGTTATTTATAACAGCTTTGATAAAGACTATGTTGCTTTTGACAAAGAAACTTCTGATGCATTGTATGAACTGAAACGTTTTAATTACAAGAAAATTTATAATCATCCTTGTATAAAAAAAGAAAAAATCACGATTCAGCGTGGCATGAAAATTCTTTTTGATAAATACATGTCCGATCTTGAGAAAAAACATACCGACTCAAAAATCTTCAATCATTTTCTCAATCATAAAAGTAATCAATATATCAAAGATACAAATGATGCAGAGAAAGTACGAGATTTCATCGCCACAATGACCGATCGCTACTTTAACCAGGAGCTCGAAGATTACATTCTTCCCGGAAGAGCTTCAGAATAAATAAATTGCAAATTTAGGACTTATATGGATATAAATATATTCGCAAAAGATGTAGAATATCTGAAAGAAAAAATACTCGAATTGCGGAGGTATCTTTGACGTAGAGACCAAAAGCGCAAAGATATCTCAGTTCGAAAAGGAAATGAGCAACACTGGTTTCTGGGATGATCAGGAGCGTGCCCGAAAAATATCTGAAGACCTGAGCAGTCTGAAAGAAGATATTGATACTGCGAAGAAGATTACACAATCTCAGGAAGAACTTGAAGCTTTTCTCGCCATTCTGCAGGAAGAAAAAGATAATGAACTGGAAGCGGAAGCCGAAAAAAAATTAGCACAAACCAAAAAGTATCTTGATAAATTAGAAACACAACTGCTACTAAGTGACCCATACGACAAAAAGAATGCAATTCTTGAGATTCATCCCGGAGCCGGTGGAACAGAATCCCATGACTGGGCAGAGATGCTTCTTCGTATGTATGTTCGCTGGGCAGAAAACCAGAATTTTCAAGTTGAGCTTATGGACAAGCAGCCCGGTGACGTGGCAGGAATCAGTTCTGCAACGCTGGAAATAAAAGGCAAATATGCCTATGGTTATCTTAAATCGGAGATCGGCATTCATCGGCTCGTCCGCATCTCTCCATTCGATGCAAATAAACGCAGGCACACTTCTTTTGCCTCTGTGTTTGTGTATCCGGAAGCTGACGATACGATAGAAATTGAGATAAATGAAAATGATCTAAGAATTGACACATTTCGCGCGAGTGGAGCAGGTGGGCAACATGTAAATAAAGTGAGCAGCGCAGTTCGTATTACACATATTCCCACAGGTATTGTAGCACAATGTCAATCCGAGCGCTCCCAGCTGCATAATAAGGACAATGCGATGAAAGTCTTAAAATCCCGCCTTCATCAAATGTATAAAGAAGAGCAGGATAAAAAACGGCAAAAAATCGAAAACGAGAAAAAAAGTATCGAATGGGGCAATCAAATCCGTTCCTACGTTTTTCAGCCCTACTCAATGGTCAAAGATCACCGCACTGATGAGCAAACAGGAAATGTTCAAGCGGTCATGGACGGAAATATTGACCAATTCATCGATGCCTTTCTAAAAAATAGATCATTGAAGAAATAGAGGTTCTCATGGATAATGAAAATCAGCTCATACATGCGAGAAAAGAAAAACTTGGGCGTCTGCTCGAAATGGGAACAAATCCATTTCCTACAAAAGCAGAACGTTCACACCAAATAAAAAATATTCTCGATGATCCCGGAGCATCTATTGATAATAAAATTTCATTAGATGTTGTCGGCAGAATTCGCTCTCTCAGAAAAATGGGAAAGGCAAGCTTTTGTCATATCGAAGATGAAACTGGAAAGATCCAGATTTACATCAAACGCGATGATATCGGGCAGGAGAAATACAAAATTTTCAAACAATGTGACCTTGGAGACTTCGTGCACGTAAAGGGCTTTGTTTTCTATACTCAAACCAACGAGCTCTCCATTCATGCAGAGGAGTTCACCTTCCTTGCAAAAGCGATCCGCCCTCTTCCCGTAGTGAAAGAAAAGATAGAGGATGGCAAAAAAGTCGTGTATGATCAATTCGCTGATAAAGAACTGCGCTATCGCAAACGCTATCTTGACCTTCTTCTCAATCCTGAAGTGAAAGAAACCTTTAAAACGCGCAGTAAGATCATCAAAATGATGAGAGAATTCCTCGATGCAAGAGGTTATATCGAAGTAGAAACTCCAATTCTTCAGCCGCTTTATGGCGGTGCAGCAGCACAACCCTTTGTTACGAAACACAACAAACTCGAAATGGAACTGTATCTCCGAATCGCAGATGAGCTCTATCTAAAACGGTTGATCATCGGCGGTTTTGAAAAGGTGTATGAAGTGTGCAAAGATTTTCGTAATGAAGGTATGGACAGAACTCACAATCCTGAATTCACGCAGATCGAATTGTATGAAGCTTATGCAGATTACAATGATATTATGGATCTTGTCGAAGATATGCTTGCCGGTATCGCTCATGAAGTATGTGGCACTTTGAAAATCAAATATGACAAACATATAATTGATCTCACAAAACCCTGGCAGCGCAGACCAATGCTGGAACTTATCAAAGAATATGCAGGCATCGATGTGGAAAATTCAAATATGGATGAACTTCTTGCTTTTTGTAAAGAGCATGAGATCGAACTCGATGTGAAGAATTTTGGAAAGATCATTGATGAGATTTTCAAACGCTTTGTGGAAGACAATCTCATCCAACCTACTTTTGTGATAGATTACCCGAAAGAGATATCACCACTTGCAAAATCCAAACCAGAAAATCCTCAACTTGTTGAGCGCTTCGAGATATTTATCGGTGGACTGGAACTTGGGAACTGCTTTAGTGAATTGAACGACCCGATCGATCAAAGAGAACGGCTTGAAAGCCAGGCAAAGCAGCGAAAGTTGGGAGATGTCGAGGCAAATGAAGTTGATGAGGATTTCCTCGAAGCAATGGAATACGGCATGCCCCCAACAGGCGGACTTGGTCTCGGTATCGACAGGATCGTTATGCTTTTCACAAATTCTCATAATATAAAAGATGTAATTTTATTCCCCCAAATGCGACAGGATAGTCATAATGAATAAAGGGGAAAAAAATATTAAACTTGAGGTTTTTATTAGTATTAATTACAATAAGTTAATATAAAATTATGGAGCATGAAATGTTTATATTAAAATGTGAGCAATGTAAAGGAATCGTAAGGATTACTGTATTAAATGATACGGATAAAGGAACCGAACCCAAAATAGAATTTTGTCCTTTCTGCGGCATGTCAATTCGCTGTAAAGATAAATAAATTATGAACGAACGTCTTGTTCAATGGACTTTACTTAATAATTTAAAATTTTTAGGTAAGTCTTTCAATTTCAAAATAGCAATCAAAAATGGACATTCATTAAGATGAACGCTTTGTTTTGAAATGTACAGAAAAGCTCAATAAACCTTTAGATAAATATTATACATAAGGAGTTATATGAAAATATACAGAATCGCACTCATCACTTTATTGGTTGTTGTTCTGCTGATCGGATGCAGCCGGAACGCTCCCCTGGGAACGAAGAAGAATCCAATCAAGATGTACTTTGTCCCGTCCATGGAAGCAGGCAAGATCGTTACCAGCGGACGGGAAATCGCTGACTCTCTTCACGAAAAGACAGGTTACTTTTTCAAGGTAGCTGTACCAACAAGTTATGCCTCGGTCATAGAAGCGATCGGGACTAAAGAAACTGATATTGCATGGCTTGCCACTTTTGCCTACATTCTTGCGAATGAAAAATTTGGTGCAGAAGTAGCGCTTACAACCGTGAGAAATGGACTGGAAAAATACAAGGGACAATTTGTCGCCCTGGCAGGAAGTGGCATAGAAAATATCAATGATATCGATGGAAAAATAATAGCTTACACCGATGCAGCTTCGGCATCCGGCTATATCTATCCGTCTGCCCTGCTCTCGAAAAAAGGTATTCAACCAGCTCGATCTCTTTTTGCAGGCGGTCACCCGCAGGCGATCCTTGCCGTGTATCAGGGAACTGCTGATGTGGGGTGTACCTTCTGGTCTCCCCCGGATGAGAATGGCGACATTCGTGACGCACGCAGAGCTGTAATTGACACCTACCCGGATATTGTTGATAAAATAAAAATAGTTGGATATACAGAATGGATACCAAATGATACTGTTACTTTCCGAAAAGGATTTCCTGAGGATATGAGGATCAAGATAGTAGATGCACTTCTCGATTTTGCAAGCACAGAAGAAGGGCACCAGACATTGCTCGATATTCTTGATATTGATAACTTTGTCCGCGCCGAAGATTCAGATTATGATGTCGTCCGAGAAACACTTCAGGCATTGGGCACGGATGCATTCCAATTTATAAAATGAAAAATATAATAAAACTGACCGAAGTACACAAGATCTATGAGAGTGGTACTCATGCACTTAAGGGTGTCAATCTCGAAGTGCAAGAAGGAGAATTCCTTATTCTACTCGGTCTTTCGGGATCTGGCAAATCCACACTCCTCAGATGTATGAACCGGCTCATTGAACCTACCTCAGGAGAAATTGAGATCGATGACGAAAATGTCATTACTGCAAAAGGTAAACGGCTTCGTAAGATCCGTCGCCATATCGGCATGATCTTTCAGCAATTCAATCTTATAAAAAACATGAGCGCACTGACAAATGTTCTTTCCGGCAAGCTTGGTTATGTATCTCTATGGCATGCAATTACCTTTTCCATACACAAAACCGATATCGCACTTGCGATGAGCAATCTCCAACGGGTGGGTCTGGAACAGTTTGCTAAGAATAAAGCCAGAAACCTGAGCGGCGGACAGCAGCAGCGTGTGGCAATCGCAAGAGCACTTATGCAGAATCCGCGAGTTATCTTTGCTGACGAACCTGTCGCCAGTCTGGATCCTGCAACTGCAGATTCCGTAATGAAATACCTCGGAGAACTCAATAAAAATGATAACATTACCATTCTCTGTTCCCTTCATTTCCTCAGTCTTGCAAGAAAATACGGCACACGGGTTGTCGCCCTGAAAGATGGAAATATTGTGTTTGACGGTACTCCGAACGAAATCGATGAAAAGAAATTCAAAGATATTTACGGAGAAGATGCAGAGGAGGTTGAGATAAGATGAAGATGAAGAAGAAAAATAAAGCAAAAGCTGTTATTCAATCAATCGCTACCGACCTTCTGTTCTGGATATACATTTTCGGTTGCCTGTATTATCTTATGCACAAATGGACCGGCTTTACTGCAAAGTTACACTTAATTGGAATAGCTGCTCTCCTTGCTACACTCATCTTTCAACTCGTTCGGGGCTCCATTGGTGTAAAAATATTTTTATCTTACGCAAAAGTAAAAAGAAGTTTCTACAAATCTGCCTGGGGTTATCTCACGATCATAGCATTGCTCATCACTTTTGTGGTTGGTGTGAATATTGTAGAAGTTGATTTTTATAAATTTTTCACCAAATTTCAAAATGCAGGCGGTATAGCGTCAGGTATTTTTAATCCGAGTATAACAGGATACTCTCTCTCTGCTACATCCATCAATGAACTGGAGAAAGAGAACCTTCCTCCAGATGTTCTCAGTACACTCGAGGGTATTCAGAACAGGAAATATTCAACCAAGAAAGTTTTTCTTGAATATCTTCAAAAAAGACTTGGTGAATCAACCTTACAAAAATACAGATCAACTATATTAAAGAGTGCCGAAAAGAACACCGAGCTTCTCAACATAGCGCTTTCCGCCCTTGCTGAGACCATCTTCCTGGCGCTGCTGGCAACTGTATTTGCTATCCCCTTTGCCTTTGTGCTCAGCTTCTTTGCAGCAAGAAATTTGATGCCTCGGACATGGCTCGGGAATATTGTGTATCTCCTTGTCCGAACGGTGGCGACGATTTTCCGCTCGATCGAGGCAATTGTCTGGGCGATCATTTTCAGCGTGTGGGTCGGTATCGGTCCATTTGCTGGTATGCTGGCGCTCATGATACACTCAATTGCAGCTCTGACGAAATTGTATTCCGAACAGATCGAGAATATTGATTCCGGTCCGGTTGAAGCGATCAAGGCAACCGGCGCAAGCACACTTCAAACCTGGATATATGCAGTGATACCACAAATAATCTCACCCTATCTTGCTTTCACAATATACCGTTGGGATATTAATGTGCGCATGGCAACGATCGTAGGTTTTGTGGGCGGCGGCGGTATCGGACTTTTGATCCTTCAACAGCAGCAGCTCCTTCGCTGGCACAATGTCGGCTTGCTGATATGGCTTATTGCATTCGTGGTCTGGGTTATGGATATGACCAGTGCAAGAGTGCGTGAGAAGCTGGGCGGGATGTAATACAGAAATTTGGATATTTGATATAGACAAAATAAGAATCCGAAAATCGAAAAAAGTACTGAATCCCTTTTCGTTATATCAAACTTTATTTTGTAAGTAGAGAAATTAATGCGAGATAAAAAGTCATGGATAAAAAAGAATTCTGGGACAGATACGATCTCTTAAATAAAGACTTCCTGAAAAATTATGACGAACTCGAAAATCTGTTTGTTCAGCAGTTACATGAAGGGGGATTGGATTTTTTTGAGCTCTCACAAATATTTCTTCTGGGTAAATTTGAATCCACACTACCTGCATTCTGCGCGCTCTGTGAAAAGAATATTCAAAATCTTAATGAGTATGTCTTAATCAAGCTTTTATTTTCTTATGTGCATCTAAACGATCATAAGAGTGCAACTCATATCAGGCAAATCTTGATAGATAAAGGTTATGATGAGAGAAGACCTGGAGTCTTGAACGGCATCGATGACTTTCAGCCAAGCACAAATGGTTTCGATGGAAAACACATTACAGCAAAATACGACAAACGTCTTGGGGAATTTGGGGAGTATTTTTTGAGTGATCTCGATAAGGTGGAAAAATTCATCACACAAAAATGGGAAACCGTTTTACCAAACAGAATATTCATCAAAGTGATAAACGGTGTCGGACCATCCCCTTTTAATTCCTTACTGAATGAAATATTTTATAAGATAGGACACTTTCATAAATCAAAATTTACTTTAGACCATTTCTCAGGTGGAATTGTCCATGAAATAAACCATTTTGTTGAAAATAATTATCTCACATTTTCAATAAAGAAAGCTGATGTAAGTTCCTATAAATTTATCGATGAGGGCTATGCAGAATGGACAAGAACACTATATCTGAAAAAACATAAAGAATATAAAATATATACTGATAACTGTGCGTATCATATGTTGGGAAGTAATCTATTTGAATTAAGTAACCTTAAGAACAAATGGTTCACGGTAATGTTTGATTTCCTGAACTGTCCTATCTTAGAAACAGCTACATCATTTACCTATTTTCTGGAAGACACATTTGGGTATGACGAAATTAATAGGTTCTGGGAATCAATCCCGAATTATCCTGAAATAAAGACATGGACAGATTATTTGAAATCTTATCTTGGAAAGGACTTGATAGATTTAATGAAGGAGTGGAAAAATGTAATACTAAAAAATAAGGGAAGCAGGGAAAGCACTTCAGAAGAAATCATAACTCATTTCGAACTCGAACAAATTGGTAAAGACAAAATGATATTTCATTATAAGTCAAAATATCCTTTGTGGGCAGGGCATAATATTTTCATTTATGATGATAAGATGAAATTACAGCTAATAGATAAAGTTGAAAAATACAGATTCTTGAAAGAAGGACGATTGATAATGAAGCTGGTGAAATCTGAGAAGCTAACAGTGTTTGTTCATTTTTATCAGTATAGTCAAAAGTATGAGTACAAACTACTATAGACTGGAACATCTTTTCTTTAGCATTTTGTCATCCGAAAAAAATTAGTCTTATATTTTATTAACTTAATTGACAGTCATTATATATTTGGCAAAAAAAAATCATGATATTCAAAGCAGTTATTTTCGACCTCGATGGCACACTCATCGATTCCATGGATTTATGGGCACGTATTGATCACGAATTTCTTGGGAAGCGAAATATACCTGTTCCCGATGATCTTTTTGACGATATTGAGGTGGGAAACAGCTACGTGGAAGTAGCCGAGCATTTCAAACAAAAATTCAATCTGCCTGAAAGTGCACAGGAGATCATGGATGAGTGGACGGACATGGTTGCATGGCATTATGAGTATGACATCTCACTCAAACCAGGCGCAAAGGAATTTATTGAATTTCTGCGCTCACATAATATAAAACTCGGTGTGGGAACCAGTAACATTCACCATCTTACCAAGAAGGTTTTATCAGCCCAAGATGTGTGGCATCATTTCGACGCTGTGGTGGACGGTCAGGAAAACCTGCGTGGCAAGCCCTATCCAGATATTTTTCTGAAAGTCGCAGAAAAGCTCAATGTTGACCCACAAGAATGTCTTGTAATTGAAGATGTTATTGCAGGTGTGAATGCTGCAAAAAATGCAGGTATGCAGGTTTATGCCATCGAAGATAATTACTCTTTGAAGGATAAAGAAAAGATCACTGAAAAAGCAGATTTCTATGCATCTGATTTCTTCAGCATTCTGAATAAGCTGGATGTTTCTGAGTGAATATAATGAAAAAAGTCTTATTCGTCATTATACTTCTTTTATTTTCTGCATCACTTCCCGCCGAAGAAGTAATGATGTTCACTGCAAATCAATATTTTATGTCCCGGATATACACCCTTTCCACAAATGGAACCGTGCAAAATTATTTTTCTTATGACAACTATCATTTCTGCGATATGGAAGTCGTGAACAACGAACTCTACGCAGTTGATGCTTTTGCACCCCGCCTTTATAAAGTTGATATCGACACCGGTGATCTCGAAGTCATCATCGATGATTGGTCACTTTTCTACTTCTATGATGTTGCCTTTGACGGCACGTATTTCTATGTAACCGAGTGGGATTTGAACCGCTATGACATAAATGGAATTAAAGACGGCACTGCATCATTCAGTGAAGATGTGTATGGCAGTGCCTGGGATGGACAGTTTCTCTGGATGCTGAATGACAACGCCCAGATCAAGTGCTGGGATGTATCACTATGGCCCAACCTAATTGAAATAACCGCAAATGCTTTTTCTCCACCTTCTTCTACCTGCAGGGGTTTGTGGTTTGACGGCACCTATTTTTGGTCAACTGAAGGGTTAGACGGCAGTTTGGGATATATCTATCAATTCGATTATTCGGGGCAGGTTATTGATCAAATCTTAGCTCCAGCATGGGTCGGGTTTGGTGTGTGCAAACTAGATCAAGGAGTTTCGATTGATGATCCATATCAGGACAATGCTTTGAAGCTGACTGTTGCACCCAATCCATTCATGAATGATATATCTGTTTCTTTTTTATTACCTGAACAGGAAAAGATCTCTTTCGAACTATTTGATATCAGAGGAAAAAAAATTGATACACTGCTTTCAGGACAATGTTCTGCTGGTATGAATAGGTATCAATTGAATATTCTGAATCTTAAAAGTGGCGTATATTTCTTAAAATTCATTACTGAAGATTCCGTAGAAATCCAAAAAATCATCCATCTCTGACAGCAACTTTTGCAATACGAGAAAACACAATTAGCTTGACGTAATCACCCCATATTCGGTTCTCTACACACACGAGGTTCATGAAATATGGCAATAAAAGAGAAAGGATATCCTACTTTTGAATTCATCGCAGTGGATACTGAAACCACTGGTTTGGATGCGTCAAAAGAGGATATGATCGAGATTGGCGCTGTCCATTTCAAAGACGGCGAGCAGGTGCGATCATTCCAAACCTTTATCCATATCAACAGGACTCTGCCCGAAGCGATAAAAGTCCTTACTCATATTTCGGATAAGAACCTTGTGAATGCACCTTCGCTCAAAATGGCATTGCAGGATTTTATTGAATTCATAGGCAATACTCCGCTCTGTTTTCATAATGCAGGATTTGATCTCGGATTTCTTAACGAATCTCTTGGTAGATGCAATCTTTCTCCAATCAAAAATAAATATTATGACACGCTGGATCTTTCTCGAATATTTCTCCCTCATTTGAAGTCTCATGCCCTCGGCTCTGTCGCGGAATATTTCGACATCATCAATCAGCAGGCACACAGGGGGCAGAATGATGCGCAGGCAACAGGTGAAATTTTTCACTCGATCACAGATTTCATTATCAACTACATCGACCTGAAGCTGGTGAAACAGGTCGAGGAGATCGTATCCTTTGCATTTCAGCAAAATGCAATGCTGGCATATCTGAAAAAGATTCTCAGCTATCTTACAAAAATGTATCTGCAGAGGCAGAAGCAGAACGCTCCCACAATTCTTTTCTTCACCAGACCAAATTATATCACAAATATTGAGAAGGGCGAACCTCCGAGTACAGTTATTGATGAAAACGAGATCCTGCAACTTTTTGAAGAAGGCGGCTCACTCGCAGAAAATTTCGGGAAATATGAATATCGTGAAGGTCAGATCGATATGGTTTCCTGGGTTACCGAGGCATATCAGAAAGGAAATATTCTTCTCATCGAAGCAGGGACAGGCGTCGGCAAATCACTTGCCTATCTCATTCCTTCCATTTACTATTCGAAATTTTCAAAACAGAGAATAATCATTTCGACAAATACAAAAAACCTTCAGGAGCAGCTCTTTTTCAAAGATATCCCAACTGTTCAGGAAACCACAGACCTCACATTCTCAGCAGCACTTTTGAAAGGCAGATCAAACTATCTCTGCATGAGAAAATGGTATAATGTGCTTTCCGACATAAACGGATATCTCACGCAATATGAGATGAAATTCCTGCTCAATCTTATTATTTGGGCAGCGATGACCAAAACCGGAGACGTGGAAGAAAATCACTCTTTCAAACCCTATCAGAGCGGGTTGTGGTCAAAAGTCGCATCAGACAGCACCTCATGCCACGGCAGGAAATGTCCATATAACACGGATTGCTTTGTCATGAAGATCCGTAAATTTGCAGAGAATGCAAACCTCGTTATCATCAATCATGCTCTGCTCCTTTCTGATGCTGCAAATGATTTTTCAGTCCTTGGAAATTATACAAACCTTGTGATCGATGAGGCGCATAATCTTCCTAATGCTGCTGCTATACATTTCGGATTTTCCATCACAATGCCTGATCTTCTTAATATCACACGCAAGCTATTAACAAAGGGCGAATACCAGTACGGAATTATTAACAATCTCCGGATCGGCATCACAAAAAGTACGCTGCCCGAGGAGAAAAAGAAAATATATAAAAGCATTCTAGATGAATGCGAAGATCCAATAGATACTATCGAGTCTCAGGGCAAAGATTTTTTCCAATATCTGACACAGATCGTACTCACAAGAGGAAGTTACAAGAAACTTCGTTTCCAAAATCTTGATGTATTCAAACCAGCTCAAGTGCCCCTCGAAGACATCAGCAGCTCGCTTTCTGAGATAAACAAAAAACTTACCAGATTGCATACCGCTCTTCTCGATGTGAAACCCCAGACCTTTCCCAAATACGATCAAAACATGTCTGATCTCGAGGGCAGCATCAATCAGATAGTGGAACTAATTGTGTGCTTTGAGCATGTATTCAATCCGGATTTCGAGAACTATGCATTCTGGCTGGAGACATCGGACAATTCCTTCAAGCCGGATTTTATGCCTCGTTCGGCGATCATGGTTGCACCCATTGAGGTGAACGAGCCGCTTTTTAAATATTTCTGGGATAGACTTGAAACTGCTATCCTCACTTCCGCCACCCTTGCGATACGGCAGGAATTCAAATTCTACAAGCATCTTACAGGTCTTGAAGAAGTCGAGCAGAGCCGGCTTATGGAATACATTGCCTCTTCTCCTTTTGATTATCCCAAGCAGATGAAAGTGCTCATTCCTGACTTTCTTCCAAATCCCAAAGACCCTTTCTTCACACCTCAGGCGCTCTCATTAGTAGAGGAAATTCTCAGCGCACACAAAAAGGGAACGCTTGTTCTTTTTACCTCTTACAAAGACCTCGATGCTGCATATACAGAGCTTTCTACTTCGACAATAAAGAGTGAGATGACTCTCCTCGCACAAGGAAAAAGCGGTTCCAGAACAACCATACTCGACATCTTTCGTAATGATGAGAATTCCGTATTGCTCGGCACAAAAAGTTTTTGGGAAGGAGTCGATGTTCAGGGTAAATCTCTGGAAATACTCGTCCTGTTCCGGCTTCCTTTCCTGGTTCCGACAGAACCCCTTGTGGAAGCACATCTGGACAAACTCACTGCGGAAGGAAAAAATTCATTTCTGCATTACACTCTGCCCATCTCATTGCTTCATTTCAAGCAGGGCTTCGGACGCCTGATCAGGAACAAAACCGATAAAGGCGTTGTTATCATACTTGATTCACGGATCTTTAAAAAAAACTATGGTCGTTATTTTATTAATGTTATGCCCCTGCATCCCAATAGAGTATCCAGTCCCCTGGAAATAACAGACCACATTACAAATTGGTTCATAGAAACTCACACGCCATAAGGAGAAATATTTTGAAGATCTCAAAAATACTCATCCCGATTTTCTTATTAATATTGCTGTCTTTCAGCTTACTTCACGGTCAAGATAAATCACCCTTTAAGATCGACGAGAAGCTCATTTACAGTACGAATTTCGGTGTCGTGAACGCTGGCACTTTTACCATGTCACTGGAAGATGGCGGTGAAATTATGGGTCATCCCTGCTACCTTATCAAGACAACATCGAGAACAAATCCAGTCTTTGATCTTGTGTATAAGATACGCGATGAAACAGAATCCTACTGGGATAAAGACCAATTTGTTGTTCGCAAATTTATCAAGCGCATTTCTGAAGGAAGCTGGAAGCAATATCGCATTCATTACTACTTTCCTGAAGATACGACCTACTATTATGTGACATACAAAAAGGGTGGTCAGACTAAAAAGCAGAGCACCTCACTTACTGATCCTCAGGATACGTACACCATCATCTACTGGGTGCGCCTGCAGAATCTGGTCGTGGGCGACACACTGCATCTGAACATCAGTCTCGATGGAGATAATCATCCTGTAAAACTGCTTGTAGAGAAGAAAGAGATATTGAATACGATTTTCGGTGAAAAGGAATGCTTCAAGATCACTCCGATCATTCCTGAGGTGTCACAGAAAAGAACCTCCATAGTGATGGACATCTGGGTTACTGATGATGAATACAAAATACCGGTAAAACTGGTCATAAAAATAAAATATGGAAACTTTACTATGTCCCTGAAAGATGCTGAAAATACCGGATTGAGCACAAATAATTAGTTCATGAAAAAGTTTGTCGTATCCGATTTTGATTATGAACTTCCGGAAGGAATGATCGCACAGTTTCCTTCTGAAAAGAGAGAAGAGTCCAAACTGATGATCGTGAACCGAAAAGAAAACTCTATTTCGATCGATATTTTCAAAAACATATTAAACCATCTGGATTCGAATGATCTTCTTGTTATGAATGAGACGAAGGTCATACCTGCGCGGCTGGTTGGCAAAAAACCTACCGGAGGTAAGATCGAAGTCCTGCTTCTTGAGCAGGTTGATGACCTTACGTGGAAATGTCTTGTGAAACCCGGGCGTCGCCTGAAGATCGGCTCTGAGATGATACTTGGAAATCTGCTACACGGCAAAATTATCGAATGGGGAGAAAAAGGTGAACGGCTTATTCAGTTTTCCTATGAAGGAGATTTTTTTAAGATCATTGAATCAATTGGGAAAGTGCCACTTCCGCCATACATAAAAAGAGAAGCAACCGAGCTGGATGCCGAGCGTTATCAAACGGTTTTTGCAGACAAGGAGGGCTCTGTCGCAGCGCCAACCGCGGGTTTGCACTTCACTCCGGAATTGCTCAACACATTGGAATCAAACGGAATTTCCTCTGCAAAAGTTAACCTCCGTATTGGGCTGGATACCTTCCGTCCGGTCATGGTCGAGCACATAAAAGATCATACAATGCATACCGAATACTGCTCCGTCTCACCTGCTGAAGCACAAAAAATAAACAACGCAATCGAAAATGGGAAGAACATTGTCGCAGTGGGTACTACGAGTGTACGAACCCTTGAAAGTTTTGCACACGGCAGGCATATTGTATCTGGAAATAAGCACACGGATATTTTTATTTATCCGGGATATTCCTTCAAAATAGTTGATAAACTTATCACAAATTTTCACCTTCCCCGCTCAACTTTGCTTATGCTTGTATCTGCATTTGCAGGATATGAATTTATTATGGAAGCATACAAAACAGCTATTAAAGAAAATTTCAGATTCTACAGCTATGGCGATGCAATGATGATTTTATAGTTATGAAAAGAAGTATAGTTTTAAATCAAATGTATTCTCGTTCCCAAAGCCCACTTTGGGAACGCAATAATAAACCAAATCCTATTTGTGTGTTGCACCATTCGATGCTTGATTTGATAGTAGTTATAATGATCCTTTCGACATTCATTTTACTCTCCTCCTATATGCTTCAGGCACAAGAGCATGACTATTATTTAAATCCGAAATTCGTTTCTGATGCCTTCGATAACACTGTTGAAGTATTCAAATCTCCTTTGCATTGGGAATCGGGAGATTGGCTGAAGGCAGGTATCTTCGCCGGATCAGCTATCTTGCTCTATACCTATGACAGGCAGATGCAGGATTTTGTTCAGGATCATAAAACAGAATTTCTTACTTCTTTCGCTGATGTGACAAACTCTCTTGGCAACGGGTATGTGGTGCTTCCGGCAGAAGCGTTATTATATTGTTATGGACACATTGCCGATGATGAAAGGGCACGAAGAATTTCTCTTGAGATGCTTGAAAGTTTTGCTATCGTAGGAGTAACGGTGAATGGATTAAAATTTCTCACACACCGGCATCGTCCCTCAGTTTCAGACTCTCCCGACATCTGGGATGGACCATCTTTTTCCTCTCATAACATCGCTTTTCCTTCTGGACATGCTGCTGTTGCTTTTAGCTGGGCGACTGTTTTGGCAGAGGAATTTTCAGACAAACCTATTGTCGGTATCATATCTTACACTCTCGCTGCAAGTACGGCTTTTTCAAGGATATATAATAACAAGCACTGGGTTTCTGATGTGTTTGTTGGTGCTGTGCTCAGTCATATTATCACGAAAAAGATCGTTTCTCTTCATGCTGAAAAGGATCAAAATAGCATTACAGTAAATCCACTACCTCGCGGATTTTCTATTTCTTTTACATTTTAGGATTTATAAGCACTGGACTTCACAGTCAGCGTAGCTGGCGTGGAGTTCAGAGCGCATCTTGCTTTCATACTGAACTCCATGTGACTTTTTTGTTCGCTGGGTTGGTTTGCTACATGTTTTTTTATTATTCTGTCGGATCGACAATTCTGCCGACAAATAAAATACTTCCCGTCTGGTTTTCACGGATCAAAAACATAAAGGGGTGATCTGCCCGAAAAATCAACGGCTTTACAGCTACACTTTTCATCATAACTACCGCTGTTGCTGCAGCAGCTTCCGTGCCTTCTTCATTTACATCCACAAATGCTTTGTGAATTACCTTGCTAATAAAAAGATCTTCTGTTCCGGTCATCCTGGAAAAATCAGCTGGAGGAAGTGAAAAGGCACTCGGCATTCCCATATCATACAATACTTGAGATAATTCAAATTCGCAAGTGGTTTTAAATTTAGGAATACTGACTAAAATTTCTGATTCATGGCTTCCCATAAGTTCATCTATCCAGATTTTTACCGTATCGTTTGTTAAAACTTTTTCGAATTCTGCCAAGCCATCAATCTTTTTGGGCAAAAATATGATCATGGATAGTTCATTACCTTCATAGGGTAATTCTAATGCGCAAAACTTATCAAAATCTTTATATCTGAAATCTGATCTTTGGCTCATCATGGGAACTTTGATGGTTTTGTCAGGGGAAACATAAAAATCTGTTTTCGTAGTTTTTGTTGAGTCGAATTGACTTTGCCAGTTACCCTTGAAATAGATCGCATTGCACAGAACCAATCGTGTTAACGAATTGAGCATTGGCGGTTTTATCAATTCTTTGATCTTGTCATGAGTTTTCTTTTCCACCCAGTTATTTATTTGCTTTCGTGCAGCTTCTCTCTTTGTGATAAAATCAACAAAATACAAGCCGGCATCATAATATTTTTTGTTCAAATCGATGAAAGTATCCAGGAATTTAAAACTTTTTTGCGCCCACAGGGAGTTAGCTATACTTATTTGAACATCCCCTTTATTTTGAATAGCATTCAAATCCGACTGGAGTTTTGAAAACGCCGGATGCAGACTTTCCTGCGTGAGCGGAAAATGCAGGACCTGTGCCATTTGTTTTTCGGTTTCTCCCCGTGCACCAGCATAGGTCATAGCAAGTGCGGTTGAAATACTATAGGGTGAAAAGAATAAATTCCCCTTTGCCCCTTTAAGTTCTTGATACAGATCAAAACCGAAATCGCTATTCCCTTTTACAACTGTTTGCAGATCTTTATTTATTTTCGCAAAAGCAGAAGAAGAGAACAGGCAAATAACTATCGTGATAATTAGAATAAAAGTAAATTTAGTTTTCATTTTAATCCTTTATTTTTAAGTACAATGTATTAGCTCACCTGTTATGGTTCGCCAACTGGAACGGAACATATATATTCTATTATATAGAGTTGTCATTCATGAAGTCCAGCATTAAATAAATTTCTTAAACCTATCATAAAATCAAATCAGTTTTTTACTGAAAGCAATTAGGAATAACGTTTCTGGCATATGAAACGTTGCTCAATTCGAAGCGTTTCCTTATCAAGTTGTAGTACCGTTGATTAAATGTTATTTCGTTTAAATATAGCACTTTCTACGCAATGTTTTATGATGCCGTGTTATGGGCTGGCACTTATTTAAATATTCAATATTCTTTTAGCTCTCATTAATACATAATCATATGTTAATATTGATAAGTTATGATACTCAGAATTTAATATTCTATATGCCTCTTTGTGCTCTTTAGTCCAATCGTTTGAACGACCAAAAATCAAAACGCATCTAGGTTTTATAGTTTTTATAAAATCAACTCGCTCAAGGAATTTTAAACTATTTGCCTCCCTCTCAATTTCATAAATGTATCTAGATGCTTGCGTAACAGCTTTAATTAAATCTGTTGAAGGAACTAAATTATTATGGTCTTTCTTATCCATCCAAAATTTCAGATTCCCTTCGGGTCTTTTTATCTCAATGATATCTAGAAATCCATCATATGCTTCCATTAAAAAATCAGAGATGTTAGAGGTGTCAATCTCTCTATCATCAAGAATTCTTACAAACTCACTTCCTAATACCCAATCATTTTTCTCAAACCATTATTGCCACTTGTGCTCTGCTAAATTATCTTCTAACATTACCTCAAATTCTTTAACAGCATTTACCTTTTGAATATTCTGTAAACCCATTAATAAGTCTGCTGGTAATATTTCATTATCAACTATAAATTCAATTAATTCTGATTTTTTAGGATTAGCAAATAAGGCTTGCAAATGTGAGATTTGTTTTTTATCAAATTTCTCATTAAGTAGAATATATTCCTTAATCCCTTTTTTAAAAGGCTTATGGTTTTCTTGTAGAAACGCAATCAGATTATGAAATTCTTCTTTATCCAGAGTCAAGGCACTTTTAGGTTCTGATACCTCTGGGATTTCTTGATTCGAAAGGATAAGACCTGTTTTCTTTTTATACCTACCTATTTTTAGTCTGACGTCATCTACATTATGAGAATGAGGAATTTTCCAAAAAGCCACACGAGAAACAACGGTCTTTTTGTCTTTAAGAATCCCGAATAAATAATCTAATCCTTTTGTTGTTGTTCCTTTATGTGTTTTCATAGCTTCTTACTTAGTGCTTGCCCATAACGATTTGTGTATGAAGCGTTGGGCGTCTAAAAGCACTTCACTTTCGGTTTATTACTATCTTTATTTATACGCACTAACTTTGAGTTAATCACATATAGCCCAATGATTTATACACTTTGTTACCTGCTGGCATTCCTCTATTGTCAGATAATTTAGTTTGTATTCGTTTATTTCTGATTAGAATCCTAAAATATGGACATTTCCCATTTATTGACAAATCTTTTTCATCATTTCCTTTTCTGAATTTAATTATTTCAAACTGTTCGGGGTTGAATTTATGTAGAAATGTTATAGGTACACCCATAAATCCTTTGTAGTCTGATGGTATGTCTTTAGTTTTATTAACATTAATACCATCATAATTGTCATATCGGGGATATTCAATTTCGTTTCCAAAATATTTCTTTGTGGGAGTAATATCTTCGTGTCGTTTAGAAGTATCTAAATTAGTTAACCACAAACAATTGTTGGGAGAAACTATTCTATTTCCAAAACTATCAATCCGAGTCTCTGTGCCGTAAAGTTCATAGTGTTCAGGTACAATAAAACCTGAAATACCTCTACCTAGATTTATTCCTAACCACGCATCATTTCCCTTAATTAGTTTAAAAATTTCTTTATAGGTGATAGCATTAATGTTGCCAATTATCAAAAATTTCTTATCGTATTTAGCTAATTGAGCTACATACTCCCTGAATAATGAAAATGGGGGATTAGTAACAACAATATCAGACTGCTTTAATAGTTCGATACTTTCAGCACTACGAAAATCTCCATCCCCTTTAAAATGAATGATGTTATTTGAACTTGGTTTAATTTTTTCTCCTTTTGCACCTGTATATTCATAGAAAAAACCACTTTTAAATTCTTCGGTATTAAACAAATCCCTATCTTGTTTTCTGTAACAAGCAGATATTAGTTTTTTAATACCTAATTCCTTAAAGTTTAATGCAAAATAATTAAAAAAATTACTAATCCGAGCATCATCACAATTACAAAAAACTACTTTGCCTTTAAAATGATTTTTATAATGTTGTAATTCACTTTCTATATCTGAGAGCTGTGTATAAAACTCATCATTCTTATTGGTTTTTGCTTTTCTCAATAAAGAGTGTTGTACTTTTCTTGCCATTGTCAACCTGTATTATTCGTTATTGGTAATCTGGTTAAATATTTCACTTCCTAATACTCTAAGAGAGGTTTTAGAAATTTCAATCATAATATCAAACATTTTTTCCGCATTCCATTTTTCCCCATCTCCTTGTGTAAATATTGAAGTTGCTTGAAGCATTATTGTTTTCTTGTTATATTTAACATACTTATTTTCACACAAATTAGTATTAATTGGCATTCCATAATTTGCAGAGGTCAATCTATCTAACCTATTTAGCATCCCTGAATTATAATTAAGCGTTACAACCCTTCCGTCTGGTCTTTTAACTGAAATAGTTTCTGTTAAGAAATTAGACCCTTCTAAAAATAATATGTATGGAAAATGAGATTCAGATAACATAAAATTAGCAATTTCAGATATGTTCTTATGCGATCTCTCTATTGCATTACCAGCAGCCATCAAGTCTTGATTGTTATTTTTACCAACTAGTGTCATGTCAAGACTCGATAGTCGGATAAAGTCTTTTGAGTTTTATTCGTGCATCATCAGTAGTAAATTGCCAATTGATTATGCTATTTTTTGAGTTTCTACATTCTACCCAGGCTTCTACTTCTTTTTCTAT
>JAUWPE010000130.1 GCA_030611765.1 Candidatus Cloacimonadota bacterium
TTAGAAATTTGCCTGTGATGTTTATTAGTAAAGATGTTATGAGTCTTCTCAACTATTATAAAAACAGAGTGGATCTCTCAGATTACAAAGATTGGAAGGAATTGAGAAAGTAGTATATTATTTTTTCGTCACAATCCTCCACCCAACATAGGTCGCCACGAATACAGTTATAAGGAGAGATAAGTTTTAAGATTTATTAGATTTTAATTTGACAACATATTGTGTGGTAATGTAATTGATTTATGAAAATTTTTTTAATCATAACGTTATTGTTTTTACTTTCAATAGTATTGCTCGCGCCATCGCGGGATGTCGAGCTATTGAAGGAAGCACAATTCTATGAGAAGCTCGAGAACGGAGCTGTGCAATGTAATCTCTGTCCGAATTATTGCAGATTGCCCGAGGGAATTACAGGCGTATGCGGAGTACGCCAGAATATTGACGGCACGCTTTATACGCTTGTTTACAACCGACCCGTGTCCATAAATATTGATCCGATTGAGAAGAAACCGCTTTATCATTTTTATCCGGGCTCAAACATACTTTCACTTGCAACTGCCGGGTGCAATCTCCGATGTAATTTCTGCCAGAATTGGACGATCTCTCAATCAAAACCCGATGATGTCCGGGCGTACGAGTTTACTCCAGAAAAGATAGTTGAAACCGCAAAACTATATGACTGCGAGAGCATTGCCTTTACCTACACAGAACCCACAATTTTCTATGAATACATGTATGACATTGCAAAGTGTGCTCACGAGCAGGGATTGAAAACAGTGTGGGTCACCTGCGGATACATTAATGAAGAACCGCTGCGAAAGCTCATTCCATATCTGGATGCGGCAAACATCGATCTGAAGGGTTATTCCGAAGATTTTTATTCAACCTACACGACAGGTTTCCTCGAGCCGGTGCTCAGGACGATCGAGATTTGCAAAGAGGAAGGATTGTATTTTGAGATCACCAATCTTGTCATACCCGATGCAAATGATGATCCTGAAATGATACGAGATATGTGCGTCTGGATCCGTGAAGAAATAGGGGATGAATATCCCTTGCATTTTTCACGTTTTTTTCCTAATTACAAGCTTACCAACCGCCCAGCCACTCCAATCAAAACCCTTGAAATGGCGTATGACATCGCAGTTGAAGAGAGCTTGAAATATGTGTATATCGGGAATGTGGGATACATTGCAGAAGATACCTTTTGTCCGAGTTGCGGAAAAAAGGTCATCGACCGCTCCGGTTATATTTTGAAGGAAGAAAATATTATTAATGGCAGATGTAAATTTTGCGGATATAAAATTTTTGGAGAATTTTAATAGCACAGGCGAATGAGAAAGAAATTTCTGCTCTTTATTTCTCTTGGAATGATCTCACTTGTCGGGCAGACCGTGCTTTTGCGTGAGCTGCTCATTGAGGTTCGCGGTAACGAGATCGTGTATGCGATCTATCTGTCTCTGTGGCTTTTTATGATCGCTGTTGGGAGTTTTATTGGAAAATTTCTTTTGCAGAAAGACAAATTGCAGAGCTACATAAAAGCGGGTTTTCTCATCCTTTCATTTTTGATAATTCTGCAATTTTTTGGCATACGGTTATTCGCAGGTTTACTTACCCTGGTTTCCGGTGAAATGTTCGAACTTGGTAATATTTTCCTTCTTGCGCTTTTGATCCTCACTCCCGGATGTCTGGTGATGGGAGCACTTTTCCCGCTGCTGTGTTCATATATAAAAAATGTTCCTGAGCCGGTTCACAAAGGATATGTGCTGGAAAGTATCGGCATTATTTTGGGAGGAATTCTTTTTGCTCTTTTGATCTCCATTCTCTCGCACATCTCAATGCTAATTGTATTGGTGATTGTTAATCTTGTTATCCTGTTTGCGGTGCTGAGAAGAAAATATTTGATTGTTCTGCTCATCATATTTCTCATCATGATCCCTTTTGCAAATAAATTCTTTCAACAATTCTATGCCGAGAAATACAGTCCGCAGGAACTTATCCTCTCGCGAGATTCAAAGTACGGACGGCTCGATGTAACAAGAAGTCAAGCACAGCAGAATTATTACTGGAACGGAGAGCTTTTTGCTCATACTGATAACGAACTCTATGCCCAGCAGATGGTGAATTATGTAATACTGCAAAACCGCGAAGCCCGGAAAATACTTCTTATAGGAGGATTGCTTAGAGGGTATATTCCTGAAATTACTAAGTACGAAAGGATTAAGCGGATTGACTGCCTGGAAATGGATAAGAATATTATTGCTCTTGCTCCTCACCATCCGGATGTGCACTATATTCAGGATGATCCGGTTCATTATTTAAGAAAATCAGCAGAAAACTACGATATAATTTTCGTAGATGTGCCTGACCCTTCTTCGTTGCTTTTGAACAGGTATTATACATTGCAGTTTTTCGAGCTGACAAAGAAGCATTTCTCAAATGATTCGGCAGTACTTGCGATTACATTGAGCAGTGGAACAAATTTTATGACTCCCGAACTTGTTCAGCTTAATGCGTCGGTATGGAAAACTTTTTCAAAGGTTTTTCATTACTCGATCATTATTCCTTCAATAAAAAATATTTATATTGGAAGTGATGCTCACAATATCACAAATGCTGTCTCAGAACTTAAACACCGTTCGCAGAATTATCAAACTATCTGGTTCAATGATACAATTATTTTCGAGCAGTGCAATCTGTTGAGAATAGGGCAGATACACAATGCAATTAAGGGGAGGGGAGAACTCAACACTATTTCGGATCCGGCAGCGTATCTTTCTACAATTTCAGTGTGGGCAAATATTCTTAATTTGAATATTAATAATACAATGCAGTGGATGAAAAGACATATTGTATTTTTATTTATGATCAGCATTTTCGTTATATTGGGAATTGCTTTTGGTGCATCAAAACTGAACAGGATTTCTCATTCCTTTATCGATATACAGGTTTTTGTGATCAGTCTGGTAAATTTTGTAATGCAGCTTGTCTTGCTCAATCTCTTCCAGATGCAGTTCGGCAATGTCTATTTCATGATCTTCATGTTCACCACGATTTTTATGATCGGATTGACCTGCGGGTTTCTCCTGCGAAACATAATGAGCCCCTCATTGTTTATTTTGTATGGTATTAATTTGATCTTAGCCGGAGGTGTATGGCTGTTTTTTGAATTTGTTTTTCCCGCAGCGATCTATCTTATCTTCAACGTGATCTTTGCATTTCTTGAAGGAAGTATCCTTGCAAGATTACTTGCAGTAAAATATAAAATTGAACAGATAGGGAGTGGAAGCACTTTTTATTTTCTTGATAGTCTTGGTTCTATGGTGGGGGGACTTATTATCGGAGTTGTGCTTTTTCCTGTGATTGGCATTAAAACATCTGTACTTGTTCTTATTATTTTACTCCTGAGCAGTATTATCTTCTTCTCAATTAATAGAAAAGTATCAGAGCGGGGATGAGAGCTAAATTATAATACCTATAACTGTCTCAATATCCTTATCAATCAGTTCTCGAAATAATTATCAAAATTCTTATCCTTACTTTAAGATCATCCTTACCTTCAAAATCCAAAATACACTAATTTGGCAACAATCGGATGAAGCCGAGATGCTTGTGTGTGAAAATGAAAATTGCAACTGGAAATGGCTGCCGGATAAAAATAAAGAAATACGTTTTAAGTGCCCAAATGGTCATGCATTGAAATGGTCAAGTGCAGATTACAGAACACCTTATAATCGCCTGCTTGATGAAGGAATCCTCTCTGAGATAGTTCGGGAAGATGGCGCTTTTCTGGTAAGGTTCAAATATGACCGCATTTTTGAATATCTGATGGCACGTGAGTATTTGCTCTCTGGCAATATTCAGCAGCGACAGTTAGATAAAGATACTATCCGAAAATGGATTGATGGGCTGAAGAGCGCTAATATCAATCCGATCTTTTTTGAGGCAGTTGCCACTGCTATCTCTTTGGCATCGAACAATATACAAATTTGCCAACTATTACTTGAATGGGAAAATGAACAGAAGTATTATCACATAATCACTGCAATCCTAAGAAAAATTGCAATTGCAGACGAAAAGGGACTAGAACATGTTATTGATTTCGTGAAAAACCTGGTTCGTAAACAATTGTGCATCAACGAGATTGTCATACCGGTAATTTACCACTTAAGAAGAGACGGATTACAAATCATCGAAATGATGACTAATAATAAAAATGCGAAACTGAATAAAGCCGGTTCTGAACTGCTATTCAGAATTTCTTCAACGAATATTGAAGATGGCTTGTACATCATCAATGCAATTCTTTCTAATATAAAACCGACGAACATCATTCGCAGATCGCAATCCATTAGCATTCTACTTGAGATATGCCTGAAGATATGTGTAATGGCAGAACCGGAAGTAGTATTGACAATAATGAATATCTGGGCGAAGTTGTTCATAAACATTTTGGGCTATGGAAAGAAAAATCCGGCATTACATTTCATTAGATATTTTTTGAAATCTGTTTTGATGACAGCCGGTTCAGGATTTATCGTGCATAAGTTTCGACAGATTAAGATCGGCAAAACAGACCTTTATCATATTTTTTTCACAAAATCACAAACGAAAGAGATACTTTTTACTTTATCAGATTTTATGACACCGCAACCAGAGAGAATCTTGGAGATAAAAGATATTCTTTTAAATTCTTTGGTTGTATCCGAAGATGATAAAGAAGGTATGGCATTTGTTGGACTTTTTTCCATCCTAATTTTGAACATTCTACTGCGGTACGATGAAACCAATGAGGTGATATCTGTTTGCGAGTATTTATTCGAAGAAGGAGACCTTTATACCCGCTGGGTCGTGTGCAGCGCACTCAATTATTCTCTGCAGGAAAGCTATTTTTCCAGTCGCGAAACAAAGTTGAAACCTCTAGAAAAAAACGCAGAGATCGTTAAACGTTATCGAGATGTAATGAAACGATTTATAGATGAAGAACGTGATGGATATGTGCAGGACTACATTAGGGTTGGAGATTATTTTTTCCCTCTTGGTATAATCTGTCAATTCTCATTTGCTACGGAAACAGAAAATGATTTGATCTGGGAAATCATAAACAAAAGCATTGCTGAAGAAGATTTTCTTCTACTGAGAAAACTCCTGCTCGATATCACTTGTTTCAGTCTAGACACATTCTGTTACCAACGTCGGTTCTGGGAAAAAACTTATGATATACTGACAGAGCTGATCTTACTACTCTATCCGATGAGTAATGAAAACATGGTTTTTGCAGATAAACGGCAGGAGTTGGACAGGTCAATTATCGAGGCGTTGGCTATTATGCATTATGCCCATCCCGAAGAGACAGAGCTTATGCTCGCTAATCTGGCAAATTCATATACCACAGCTGTGAACAAAGCATCCGGAGATTTTGTAGCACAGTTGAATAGAGAGTCCAAGGCAGCGATCTATAATAAATTCCAGGTTTTACGTTCCAATATTATTCAGATGGATAAAAAAGATAATCCAATCGAGATAAAAGATATTACTCAGTTTGTGGATGGTTTTCTCACTGGTTGGATCTACGCCGATTTTGCCAGTGCTATTTTCGGGCGATATCCGGCATTTCGAAATATAGCTAAATTCTGGATTAAAGAACCTCTATCAGATCAGTATGAAAAGAAGCCAAAGAGATTTTTCAAGAAATTGTTCAGAGAAATCTTTGCTTCTCTCGAGCGGTTTGAACCGGAAATTCC
>JAUWPE010000108.1 GCA_030611765.1 Candidatus Cloacimonadota bacterium
CCGTAGCTGGACCATTATTGACCTCGATAATTTCCGTGATAATGTAAAACAGCTCAGAAATTATCTGTCTGCAGACACGCAATATATGCAGATCGTGAAAGCTGATGCCTATGGACATGGCTCAGTCGAAATCGCACGGGAAGCAGGCAAGCTGGGCATCCAATGGCTTGGAGTGGCGAACACAGATGAAGGTGTTTTGCTCCGACTGGAAAATATAGACAAGCGAATACTCATTCTCAGCCCTTTATTCGAAAGTGAGATCGAAACTCTGGTGTCCTATGACCTTACTCCATCTATTTCGGACATGCACTTTGCTCAAGCACTCGATGCTTATGCAAAAAGATATCATAAGAACCTCCCAATTCATATACTGTTTGATACAGGAATGGGACGCGCAGGATTTTTATGGGAAGAAGCTGAGATCATTGCAAACTCGTTCAAGGCGCTGCGGAATCTTGAAATCGAGGGGCTTTCCTCTCACTTTTCAATGAGTGAAACAGAGGATATTTCCTTTGCAGAGATACAGAACAACCGCTTCAAAAAGATCATCGAGATTTTTAAAAATACTGGAATCAATCCTCCTTATAAACATATTGCCAACAGTGCTGCGATCATCAATTTTCCGCAATCCCAGCACACGATGATACGTGCCGGCTTACTTTCCTACGGTATTTACACTTCAGAAAATCTTAAAGATAAGATCGAACTTAAGCCCGTCATGACGTTCAAATCAAAAATTGGTTTGATCAAAGAATTTCCCGAGAATGTCGGTATAAGTTATAATCAGACCTATATTACAACAAACGTTACAAAAGCTGCAATTCTTCCAATCGGTTATGGTGACGGATACAATTTTCTTCTTTCAAACTGTGGCAAGGTTTTAGTTCATGACAAAATATGCCCTATTCTCGGTCGTGTTACAATGGATATGATCGTCGTGGATATTTCCAATGTAAAGAAGGCGAAAGTTGGTGACGAAGTTACCTTGGTCGGAAGTGAAAAAACGAACTCAATCTCGATCGAAGAGCTAAGTTCGTTGTATAATGGACTTACCTATGAGACGGCGTGCAATCTTGGACACCGTGCCCAGAGAATTTATATTAAGGAGCACAAAAATGCAGCGATCGAGCCCATTTCCAGAAGGACTTTTATCGCAAAGGATTTCACTGACACAACATTGGAGAAGGTTATCGAAACTTCTCTTAACCAACGGCTTAACAGCAGCGAGATCGGCAGTATTGTGTATCAAGAAGTACTGAAAAAACTATTTTACCGAGCTGACAGAGAAATGAGCTGGAAAAGGGATTTTATTCATGAGATCGTACTCTCAGAAACTGATCTCGATCCGGTTGTATCAAAGTTTTTCTATCATACTAAAACAAAATTGCGTTATAAAAAGAGACTCACTCGCGAAACATTCAAGATCGTATGTGCAACAAGCCCGAAAGATCTGGAGCAGTATTTTCTTTCTCCCGAAGTTGAATATCGCTGGCTACTTGATAGCAAAATAGATCTCATGAACTCATTTCAGATCGATAAGATCATGATAAATGATCTGGTGCTTCATCATACTATTATTCAAAACGGCACTTCAGAAAGGGAATTCTCCAATCTTGAAATCGAGTGCTCCCATCCAAAACTGCGGGATCTTCTTGGAAAAGAAGTGCAATTCACCATCGATACAGTCACCTATTACCCGAAAAATAAACATCAGTTGACTATCTACATTGCAGAACTCACAAAGGGAATAACCATGACCTTTGATTATGCCCATACGAATATAGAAAGCGTGGAACTTATTCCCATTTTTTCCGGTAAAGAGAAATATCCACCTGAGAAGATCAAGGGCAGAAAAATTGTCATGAAAAGTTCGTCAGATGAGTGGTTTTTCCCAAACAGTGGTGTCGTTTTTGTCTGGTAATTTTTTTTTAATAAGAATTTGTGCAAAAATATTGACATAAATATCGATTTTAATTCTCAACAATAGCGGAGAATATATGGTTTCAAAATCTCAGAAAATTAGATTAGGCATATTCACATTAGTTGGATCGGTTTTGTTATTAGCCATGGTGGGTATCATAGTTGGCACAAAATTTTTTGACAAAAAGGACTTCTACTTTATCGCATATAAAAATCAATCAGTCAGTGGTTTAAATGTTGGAAGTGCTGTCCAATACCATGGGATCAGAATTGGAAGGATCGAAGACCTCTCTATTGATAAGGATGATGTAACAACTGTCATTGTCGAGATCAGTGTCAAAGCAGGAACTCCTATTAAAAAAGATGTGAAAGCTGTGATGGCAGCAGTAGGTATCACGGGACTGAAGCAGATCGAGTTGGTTGGCGGTGACCCCCGAGAAGAGAACCTGAAGCCGGGTTCATATATACAACCCGGCGAATCAACATTGGATATTATCACGGATAAAGCCGGAGACATTGCCAATAAGGTCGATGAAATACTTAAGAAATTTTCCAACATTTTTGATGATCAGACACAGCAAAATATTCAGGAAGTAGTCGCTAATACTAACAGCTCTCTGAAAAACTTCAATATCATTATGGATGAAAACAGAGCAAAACTCAATGAAAGCATAGAAAATATCGCACAAGTCTCATCAGAATTAAAAAAACTTATTTCCACTATAAATGATGTCACCAAGCAGCTAGATATTGATCAATTCAACATGACCGTCAGCAACATTAATAAATCTGCTGATGATCTTACCGAAGCTCTTAATAATATCAATTATACTGTTCTGGAAAGTCAAGAGGATATCATTGAAACCGTCCGTCTACTCAAAGAAACTATACAAAATATAAACGAGTTCTCGCGAATGATCTCGGAAAATCCATCACTTCTCCTTAAGTCAAGTTCAGGGGATTCATATCCTGGAGGACCATAATGAAGAGTAAAAATATCATAATTATCATTCTTGCCATCTTGGTTTTTGGCTGTTCTAGAATGCAGTGGGCTCGATTCTATCTGCTTGATTATGTCCCTCCAGTTACACAAAGTGACATACTCGAGACACCCTATCCTTATAATGTGCAGGTAAAAGATTTTAAGATCGATAAGACCTACGATAATTCGCGTATAGTCATTCGTCAGTCTACTCATGAAGTGTATTATGACCGGTGGAGCTTATGGGCACGCCGACCTCCCGATGCCATGACAGCACTTATTATTAATCATATCAGAGCCCTGAATCTTGTTGAGGAATGCAAAAAGACATATCTCGATAAACGCCCCGACTACATTATCACAGGCACGATCCATAATATTGAAAAATACATCAGCGACATTCACTTAAATGAGTTTCAAAGAGCTGATCTGTGTATGACCATACAAATGCTGGAAGTGAAAACCAATAATACGGTAGTAAGTTACGAGATTAAAAGGTATGCCCCCTTATATACGGAAAGCATGAGCTTCTTTGCAAAAACATTAAGTGATACATTAAGAAATGAGATTACTATTTTTCTTAGAAAAGTTCAGGAATATTTTGAAACATTACAAAAAAACCAGCCAGCCCCAACACAGGGCGAGTAGCAATATAGTTGCGGAGGAAAAATGAAAAAAGCTTTTTTCATAATCATTATTTTAATAACGGTTTTGACCGGGAATGCCTTGGCTCAAAGCCAGAAAAGTTCAAATCCCTTTACTGAAGAAAATTACAGTACGTGGTATACACCAGAGCCGACGAGACAGCTTGCGGAAGAAGGGATTGACGATCAGCTTGGCATGGGTAGGATCTTCGTTCCCGCTATGTCAAACCCCGAGCTTGAACCTGAATACATGATCTATCAAAATGGTCAATTGGTGAAAGGCAGATGTCCGGTCGGTCAAAGCATTTTTGTGGCTCCCGGTTCATACACACTGGAAATCGGTTCGGCACTTTTAGAAGATCAAAAGATAAAGGTCGATGTAACTCTAAAAGCAGGTCAAACACGAATAATCGAACCAACCTGGGGTGGACTTATTGTTAAGATCATCGACCAGAACAGAAGTTTCCTTCGCGAAGCATATGAGATTTATCAGATCGATGATTACAAAAACAGCATTGGCATGAAGTATAGTGCCGAGGAAGACCAGCCCGGAGAAAAACAAGAAACTTGGCTCCTCAAACCCGGTGTTTACAAGATCATCAAATACAAAGAATCCCCGAAAACTTTTACAAATTTCACTACTATACGTGTAATGGAAGGTATGCTGGAAGAGCTTACAATTGTAATGGAATCCACAACAAAAAATTTCATTGGTGCCGGTCTTCTTCAGGAAATGAAGGAATCAGATCAGATACATGCATGGAAATACTATACTTCCATCAAGGGAAGCTTCCTTCTCAGCAGCGATAACTCTGCCAACAAGGATAAATCTGTTACAAACATCACGTTGAGCACAAAATTTTATAATGAGCTCAAATACGATGCTTTCCCCCACTATTTCTCTTCGAGACAAAATCTGAATATTGGTTTTACAAAGGAACAGGACAAGGACTTCCGTATATATTCGAATTCGCTTCAACTGCAACCAACATATATTTTCTACTTTATAAAATCCTTTGGTGTGTACGGTCGATTTCGTCTTGGCTCAAATGTTTTCCCGACAATGTTCTATTTCGATTCCGAACAACCAGTTATCTATAAGATAAATACAAAAGGTGACACTGTTAATTTCATTTATGGTGATGATAAAGTTCAAATCACCCCCATGATGTACCCCTTAAGTCTTGAAGAAGGTATGGGTCTGAATCTTACTATCTTTAACACTAATACAAGCAATTTGTATGTTAAAACCGGTTTGGGCTTTTCTCAGACTATTAATTCAAATGTCTATGAACAGGATGCTACGCAAACTAATGTATTCAGAGAACTTGAATCCGTAAACCTGAGCGGTTTTGAAGGAAATATTGTTGGTGACTTCCGTATCTCGAATAACATTAACTATGTTTTTGAGTTCTATACACTTTATCCTTTTGAAAAAAGCAGGGAGCAGGTTTTCCGGCTTGATAACACGCTCAGTTTCCGCATATCCAGTTATGTTTCTCTTGATTATACACTCACAGTAAAACAGGATGAGACCAAAACCTGGACGCAGGTGGATCATAATCTCTCGCTGGATCTGACGATCATCTCCTTCTGACATGAATTCCTTTGAATTCAAAGATAGAACACTCGTCTTAAATGACGGGCTCACCATAAATAACGCAGAAGCTTTTATAAAATTTGTATCTGCAAATCTCTCTGACATAAGACAGAATACTAATTTTTACATCGATGCCGAAGGTCTCAAGACAATAGACAGTGCAGGAGTTGCCGCCATCGATCAGGTCATAGAATCTCTTAAGAAATTCTCAATCGAAACAAAAATAATTAATGCTTCAGAAAAAATTGAAAATTCACTCACTGTTTTTTCATCCTTAGAACTAAGTGAGAAAGAGTTCAGAAAACCTGCGAAGCTTGGTTATATCGAAAATCTAGGTGACAAGGTTTTCACCATTCTCAACAATATAAAATATTTCATTTACCTTGCTGCTGACATGTTTTTCTGGGGAGTTGCCGGTATCTTTTCCAAAAAGGGGCAACGCAAGGGAGAGTTCTTTGTTCAAAGCAACCTGATCGGCGTTAACGCACTTCCTATTGTTGGATTGATCTCTTTTCTGGTAGGATTCATTCTCTCACTTCAATCAGCCCAGCAGCTCAGGAGTTTCGGTGCAAATATTTTTGTCGTAGATCTTATCGCAATCTCCATGACCCGTGAGATGGGACCACTCATGACTGCGATCATCATTGCCGGTAGAAGCGGTTCGTCAATAGCTTCAGAAATTGCAACTATGAAAATCTCTGAAGAGCTCGATGCACTCAAAACAATGGGACTCAATCCCATTAAATACATTGTCCTGCCAAAATTATATGCAATGACCATCTCAATGCCACTTCTCACTATTTTTGCAGACGTCATCGGAATTGCAGGAGGGTTCATAATTGGTATCACCTATCTCAAACTTAGTCCAACTGCCTTTGTGGACAGAATGGCAAATGTCATGGTACTGAAGGATATTATTACAAGTATTGTGAAAAGTTTTGTCTTTGCCTGGCTCATCACAATTGTTGGCGTTTTCTTCGGACTTCGTGCAAAGGGTGGTGCCGGAGGGGTCGGGCGTTCAACGACCGCATCGGTGGTGACTGCGATCTTTATGGTCATCGTTGCTGACGCGGCTCTGGGTCTTTTGTTCTATTGATCACTATGGAAAACATAATTGAAGTTGAAAATCTGATAACTGAGTATGATGGACGCCGCATTCTGGATGGCATCACTCTTGATATAAAAGAGAATGAAGTTTTCATAATTCTCGGGGGAAGCGGTTGCGGAAAAACCACGCTTCTCAAGCATATTATCGGACTGTTAATACCAGTATCGGGTTCAATAAAGGTCTTTGATAAAGAAATCGTTGGAATGGAAGAAGAGGATTTAGATGAAATTCTCATGAAATGCGGAGTGCTTTTCCAGAATGGAGCGCTTTTAAACTCACTTTCGGTTCGTGATAATGTCGCCATTCCTTTGGAGCAGCACTCGAATCTCGAAAGAAAACTTATTAACAGGATCATCGAAACAAAGCTAAACCTTGTTGAGCTTGCCAATGCAATGTACTTGTCGACATCTGAACTTTCCGGAGGTATGAAAAAGCGTGCAGCTCTTGCCAGAGCTATAGCGCTCGATCCTCAAATACTTTTTTGTGACGAGCCATCTGCAGGTCTCGATCCAATAACATCAAAAGCGATTGATGATCTTTTGCTTCAGCTAAAGCATCAACTCAATATGACCATTGTGGTCGTTACACACGAGCTTGCCAGCATTCATAGAATTGCCGACAGGATCGTTTTTCTTGAT
>JAUWPE010000033.1 GCA_030611765.1 Candidatus Cloacimonadota bacterium
GGAAATTACTAAAGAAAATTCAATACGATGGGCAAAAAATAATGATATTCCTCTAAATGAAAGAATTGAAAAGTACCCTTCTCTTGAAGAATTAATGCCCGCGGCTTACAAAGAACTTTTTAAGATTCAGAAAAAATTGGAAGACCATTACAAAGATATGCAGGATCTTGAATTCACTATTCAGAAAGACACTCTGTTCATTCTTCAAACGCGAACCGGCAAGCGTACAGCAAATGCAGCAGTAAAAATCGCAGTTGATATGGTGAAAGAAGGAATGATTTCAAAAGATACCGCCTTGATGCGAATTCAACCTGAACAATTAGAACAGCTACTTCACCCTAGTTTCAGTGAAGATGAGAAAAAGAAAGCTTTTGATGAAGGGAGATTTCTTGCAAAGGGTCTGCCAGCATCCCCAGGAGGAGCAGTTGGAAAGGTGGTTTTCTTTGCAGAAGATGCAGTTAAGTGGAAAGAGCGAAATGAGAAAACCATTCTGGTCAGAATTGAAACTTCACCGGAAGATATTGCTGGTATGGATGCGGCACAAGGAATATTGACGGCACACGGCGGAATGACCTCTCACGCCGCGGTCGTAGCCCGTGGAATGGGAAAGTGCTGTGTAGCAGGATGCGGCGATATCAATATCGATCTTAAAGAAAAGAAATTCTTTTTGAATGACCACGAAATAAAAGAGGGTGATTTTATTTCTATTGATGGCTCTACCGGTGAAGTATTTGAAGGTAAGATTGGCACAAAATCCCCAGAATTTTCCGAAGAATTTGAGCAACTTATGAAATGGGCAGATAAAAAAGCTCGATTACACGTCCATGCAAACGCTGATACTCCAAAGGATTCCAGTATTGCGCTTGACTTTGGCGCTGTGGGAATCGGATTATGCAGAACGGAGCACATGTTCTTTGGAGAGAACAGGATCGATTTCGTCCGTGGTATGATCCTTGCTGATTCTCCTGAAGAAAGAAAATATCCTCTCGAAGAACTGAAGAAGAATCAGATCGAGGATTTTAAAGGTATTCTCAAAGTCATGCAGGGCTTTCCTGTAACGATCCGCCTGCTGGATCCACCACTTCACGAATTTCTTCCTGACCTGCAGGATGAAGAAGAGATCCAGAAATTGAGCAAGAAGTTCAACAAATCAGCTCAAGATATAAAGGCGAGGATCAATCAACTCAAGGAATTTAATCCAATGCTCGGGCATCGGGGTTGCCGTCTCGGTATAACCTTCCCTGATATATATGATATGCAGATCGAGGCAATTATTGAATCCGCATGCAAACTCAAAGAAAAAGGAATCGACTCCAGACCGGAAATTATGATACCCCTAGTCAGTGACGTGAATGAATATACCTTCATTGAGAAACGTGCCAGAGAAATTGCTACTCGCATTATTGAAAAAAGTGGAGTCGAGCTTAAATATAAAGTTGGCACAATGATTGAGATACCTCGTGCATGTCTTGTAGCCGATGAGATTGCCGAGTATGCAGAATTTTTCTCTTTTGGTACGAATGACCTTACACAAATGGGATTTGGCTTTTCCCGAGATGATGCAGGTAAATTCCTTAAAGAATACAAAGAGATCGGCATCTTTGATCGTGATCCTTTTCAGGCACTTGATCAAAAAGGTATTGGCGAACTTATAAAGATCGCCATCGAAAAAGGTCGAAAAACAAATCCTAAATTGATAATTGGAATTTGCGGAGAGCACGGTGGAGAATCAAGTTCGATTGAATTTTGTCACAAAGTGGGCTTGAATTACGTGAGCTGCTCACCCTTCCGTGTACCTATCGCCAGATTAGCTGCCGCACAGGCTGCAATAAGAAAGTGAAATGATATGAAATAAGCCACAAAAACACACAAAAGCATACAAAAAATCCTTAACTAAATTTATATTTTGTGAATTTTTCCGCCAAAGGCGGATTTGCCTCTGGCATGATGTATAATTTTGTGGATAACCATTTCTTTCGTCGGGTGATTAGCTCAGCTGGTTAGAGCGCTACGTTCACATCGTAGAGGTCACTGGTTCGAATCCAGTATCACCCACCATTTTTTATTTATAACAACATTCTGCTTTACCAAGCTGGGGCTTGGTAAAGAGAACGATAGTGTAATCAATAAATATACTAAACAATATATTGTCTAAAAAACTTGATTCATTCTTACCTTCACAAAATTTGATGCAAAATATTTGGAGTTCCTATTGTCCATTGTTAGCAGTTTAAAAAAGAAACTTGCAAAAACACATAACTCTTTCATCAAGCGTCTTGCCGAGATCGTACAGTTAAGCGGCAGAGTTGATGAAGAGCTTATTGAAGACATAGAAGACATCCTCATTCAGGCAGATCTGGGTGTTTCTATTACCGAAAAGATCATCTCCCAATTAACAGAGCAAATACGCCTACACAAGCTCTCAAATACGGAGCAGGTGTTTAGTGCACTTGAGAATATCATCATTACTATTCTCCATGATGAATACAAAGATGTTGATGCCATTGATTTCAATCCCAAAGAGAAGCCCTATGTTTTGCTTTTTGTCGGAGTGAACGGTGTGGGTAAAACTACAACCATTGCCAAATGTGCGCATCGTTTCAAAAATAATGGCAAAAAGGTTCTTCTCGTTGCCGGTGACACCTTTCGTGCTGCAGCAATCGAGCAACTTGAGATCTGGGCAAAAAGAATTGGTGTGACGATCATCGGACAAGAATACGGTTCCGATCCTTCATCTGTCATTTTTAACGCAATGCAGTCTGCAAAAGCCCAGTCCTACGATGTAGTGCTAATTGATACTGCGGGCAGACTTCATACAAAAATTAATTTAATGAGGGAACTCGAAAAGATCGAACGGACTATTCAGAAACACATATCTGATGCACCTCATCAGGTACTGCTTGTCATCGATGCCACAACCGGCCAGAATGGCGTTCAGCAAGCAACTAAATTCCTCGAATCCATACCGATCGACGGTATTATACTCACTAAACTTGACGGCACTGCTAAAGGTGGTGTAGCTTTTGGTATCAAAGACAGTCTTCAGATACCGATCAAAGCCATCGGAGTTGGCGAACAAATGGATGATCTTAAGGACTTTGATGCGACAGAATTCGTGAAAGCAATTTTTGAATAATGAATATTTTTAATTTTCCATTTTGCATTTTAATTTTTAAATTCCCAAAGGACTGATTATGTGTGCAAAAACCTTTAAGGGTGGTATCCATCCGTATGATTATAAGCATTTCTCGAATCATAAAGTTATTGAGAAATTTCCTGCACCCGAAAAACTATATATACCGTTAATTCAGCATATCGGACGCCCTGCCGTCCCGATCGTCAAGGTCGGAGATGAAGTGAAAAAAGGGCAAAAGATCGCTGATGCTGACGGATTTGTTTCCATTCCTATGCATAGTCCCGTTTCCGGCAAGGTGATCAAGATTGGACCTTATCCACATCCAACCGGCACAATTCAACATGCAATTGAGATTGAGAATGACGGAAATTTCGAATGGATATCCGAACTTCAAGATGATGAGCAGTATTTTTCATTAAGTGGCGAAGAAATGAAAGAGCGCATTCAAGAAGCCGGTATCTGCGGTATGGGTGGCGCCGGATTTCCTACTCATGTAAAGCTTTCTCCTCCTGTTAACCGTCCGATAGATACAGTCATTCTGAACGGTGTGGAGTGCGAACCATATCTCACCTCAGATCATCGCCTGATGCTCGAACATCCTGAAGAGGTCATTGCGGGTCTGCGCATCATAATGAAAGTGCTGGACGCAAAGCGGGGATACATTGGCATCGAGCTCAATAAAAAAGATGCTATCATAATTTTTAAACAAATGCTTCGGGATCAAAAAAATATCAATGTTATACCATGTCAGCTTCGTTACCCACAGGGCGCAGAAAAGCAACTGATCTTTGCAGCCACAAAACGCAAAGTACCTGCTGGCGGACTTCCAATGGATGTAGGAGTTGTTGTTCAAAATGTGGGAACTGCGTTTGCAATATATGAAGCGCTGCGTTATCATAAACCTCTCATTGAGAGAATTACTACAATAAGCGGTTCCATCGTAAATGAGCCCAAAAACCTGAAAGTGCCAATCGGAACACCTCTTTCTCAACTGCTTGAATTCTGCGGTGGAACATCTGAGGAAATAGGAAAAATAATTTCCGGCGGTCCGATGATGGGTTTTGCACTTCCCGATCTGGAAGCACCTGCAACAAAGACGACTTCGGGTTTTGTATTCATGAGTAATAAAGAAGTAGTTGATACTACAGAAGCTCCTTGTTTGCGTTGTGGACGCTGTGTCGATGCATGTCCGATGAACCTTTTGCCAACCTTCATTGCTGATAAAGTTAAAAACGGACAATATGAAGAAGCTATGAAATTGGGAGTTCTTGATTGTATTGAATGCGGTTCGTGCGGCTTTGTGTGCCCTTCACATATTCAGCTTGTGCAATGGATCAAGATCGGCAAAATCGAAGCAAATAAACTTAAACGCCAAGATAAATAGTTTTTGGAGGTTTTGAACGTGAGTTTAGTGAATGTTTCTTCTTCTCCACACCTGCATGAACAAGTAAATGTTCGCCGGGTGATGTGGACTGTTGTTATCGCTCTTCTACCGGCACTTATTGCTGCATACATTTTCTTTGGATGGAGATCGATCTGGATAACCATTCTTGGAGTGGTTGCTGCTGTGGGAACAGAAGCCCTGGTGCAATTTTTAACAAAAAGACCTATAACAATTTCTGATGGAAGCGCAGTCGTTACAGGAATGCTCCTCGCTTTCAATCTTCCACCTCTTTCGCCGTGGTGGATACCTGTTGTGGGTTCTATTTTCGCTATCACTATTGGAAAGCAGATTTTTGGTGGACTGGGCTATAATCCTGTAAATCCTGCACTTCTTGGTCGTGCCTTTCTTATGGCATCCTGGCCTATTCAGATGACGACAGGTTGGGCAACAAAGCTTGCTAATGCCGGCGTTGCAACTGTTTCGGGGCTCAAGCAAACTTTGATAACCGGTGGAAATGCTCAGCTTCAAAATCTTATAACTTCTGCCACTCCTCTTAATTTAGCACAGCAGATTCGTGGAGATATTGTAGCCGGAACTGCCGGAGATTCTGCCAGAACCTTATTTCACCAGCTTTCGTCCTTGGATTATATCAAAGACCTTTTCTGGGGTAATATTGGCGGATGTATCGGCGAAGTATCGGCTGCTGCTATTATACTTGGAGCTGCTATTCTTGTGTACAAGCATTACATCGAATGGCGGATACCTATTGGTTACATCGGAACTGTCGCCTTCCTGAGCTGGATCGTTGGCGGGATCGATGGACTCTTTTCCGGTCCGATTCTATTCCACATTTTCTCCGGCGGTCTTATTCTTGGCGCTTTCTTTATGGCTACGGACATGGTCACATCTCCTGTTACAAAAAAAGGACGGCTCATCTTTGGCATTGGGTGTGGACTACTTACAGTCGTGATCCGCACCTGGGGAGGTTATCCTGAAGGAGTGTGCTATTCCATTCTCATTATGAACATCGCTACACCGCTAATTGACAGGTTAACCCCGCAAAAACCCTTTGGGTATAGAAAGAAATCAGCTCTTTGAAGTATTAAGTGGGTAAGTTGAAAATAATATCCAATATCCAACACGGAATATCCAAGTATGAAGGAAAAAAATAAATGAGTGAGAAAGAAAACAATAAAGAAAATAATCAAAAGAAGTTCGATTTACAGGATAGTCTTATTGATTATGCGGTTAGATTATGGTTACCAAGCCCCTGTTTATCAAGGCGTAATGAAATGAAGACTGGCTTGGTAACCAACACAAGCGGTACATCACCTGTTCCAAATTACGGAGAGGCTCAAAGTGCTGAATCTAGGGCTGATTTTACTTACCCCGTTAGATAATTTATATAATAATGGAAAACAATATTTTAAACGAAATATCTAACAGGGTAAATAAATTGAAAGTTTCTCTAAAAGAGTTGAGAAAGACCGAAGTGTGGTTGAAGATAATAGTAAAGGCAAAATTAATTCAACCCTCAACAAAATTGTCCCCTTTATTGCAGGAGACAGATGAGTTGATCTCAATACTTTTCCGCCAGTTGGCGGATACTGCGAAAAAGAATAAGGAACGATAGTGATAAAAAAACTTCTATGTCCTCAACTAACTGGTGGATATACGGTAATAAATGGATATTGGATATTCCGTGTTGATTATTGGATATTCAGATTTTAAGTATATCGACCCACTTAAAAATAAAAGGAACCAAGAAATCCAATAAGTAATCATATATTTTCGAGGATAGTATGAAAGATTTTATTCGTCCCGCGCTGGTCTTGCTAGTCATTTGTTTGATCTCTGGTGCAATTCTTGCTTTTATTTATCAACAAACCGCACCGCTCATTGCTGAGAATAAGCTGAAAGCAGAAGAAGCTGCACGCATACTGGTCCTGCCCGATGCTGAATTCTTTAAGCCGGTTTCGGATAGCAGTGATGTGCTTTATTATGAAGGATACAATGCAGACAGCACGCTTGTTGGTTATATTTTTTCCTGTGTGCAGTACGGGTATAGTAGCGATGTAAAAACAATTGTCGGACTTACTCCCGAGCTTATGATCAATGCGATCACTGTTGTATCACAGGCAGAAACTCCCGGGCTCGGTGCGAACTGCACAAGAGAAGATTTTACTGCTCAATTTACCGGTAAAAATCCTGATAATATCTATGTTGATAAAGACGGTGGTGATATTCAATCCCTTACCGGTGCGACCATTACCACACGTGCTGTCACCAATGCAATTCGTGATACATTTCAAAAACTTCACGATAGATTATAAACGAGGAGAATAATGAAAGCAATTCAAGAATTTACAAAAGGCATCATAAAAGAGAATCCTGTTTTCGTTATGGCACTTGGATTATGCCCTACTCTTGCGGTCAGCACCTCTGTTCAGAATGCCATTGGAATGGGCGCTGCTGCAACCTTTGTTCTCCTTTGTTCAAATATCTTTATCTCACTTATCAAAAATTTTATTCCAAGCAAAGTCCGTATTCCTTGTTATATTTTAGTGATCGCCTCCTTTGTTACAATTGTTGATATGGTCATGGAGGCATACGTACCGCCACTTCACAAAAGTCTCGGAATTTTCATTCCTCTCATTGTGGTGAATTGTATAATTCTTGGAAGAGCAGAAGCATTTGCAAGCAAGAATGGAGTCTTCAGATCCATGCTGGACGGACTTGGAATGGGGCTTGGTTTTATGCTTGCAATTATTATAATTGCTTCGATAAGGGAAATTCTGGGTGTAGGTACTATTTTAGATATTCGTATTCTTCCCGCTTCATACAAGCCGATGATCGTTGCTATTCTTCCTCCAGGCGCTTTCATTACGATAGGTCTTTTAATGGGTTTATTAAATATTTTTCAAAACAAGAAGAAATCTAAGGCATAGATTAACAAGGAGCATTAATGGATTTCTCAACACTTTTTTTAATTATTATCGGTTCAATATTTATTAATAACTTTGTGATCCATCGTTTTCTGGGCTTATGCCCCTACATCGGTGTTTCAAAGAATATGGACTCGGCATTCGGCATGGGCATGGCAGTTATCTTCGTGATGACTATGGCTTCGACAATTACATGGCTTATCTATACGTTTTTCCTCAATAAAGCAACAAGTATTTTTGGTCTTGACCTGACCTTCCTTCGCACAATCGCATTCATTCTCAGTATTGCCGTGCTTGTCCAATTTGTCGAGATGGTCATCAAGAAAACCGCGCCGGAACTCTATAAAGCACTCGGTATTTATCTACCTCTTATCACTACGAACTGCGCAGTGCTTGGTGTTTCACTCCTTAATATAAATGAAAATTACAACTTTATCGAATCCATTGTAAATGGCGCTGCTGCTGGAGTTGGTTTCACGCTTGTTCTCGTGCTCATGGCTGGCATTCGCGAACGTCTTGAATACAGTAAAGTTCCCAAATCAATGAAGGGAATGCCCATTTCATTTATTATTGCAGGTTGTATGGCTCTTGCCTTTCTCGGATTTTCCGGAATGAAATTTTAAAAGGAGCCCCCATGTTATTGGTTTCCATAATTGTTTTAAGTGTCCTTGGTATATTATTTGGTATCGCACTCTCATTTGCTTCAAAGGTATTTCATGTGGACATTGATCCTAAAATTGAACATATCGAAGAAGTACTTCCCGGAATAAATTGTGGTGCCTGCGGCTATCCGGGTTGCGCAGGATATGCAGAAGCAATTGTCGTATCCGGTGCCGATCCCACGTTGTGTGCACCCGGCGGGCATGATGTAGCCATACAGATCGCAAAGATCATGGGAACAAAAGCAAGTAAAAAAGAGAGAAATATTGCAGTTATCCACTGCCAAAGTGGTGGGATCAATAACACGAATATCAAATTTGAGAATAAGGGTATCCCTACCTGCCAGGCAGCGATATTACTTTCCAATGGGCAGAATGCCTGCACCTATGGCTGTCTTGGTTATAATGATTGCTATCGCGTATGTCCCTTTGATGCAATCTCCATCGACGAAAATAATATGCGAATTATTGACGAGAATAAATGCACAGGATGCGGAAAATGCGTTGAGGCATGCCCTCGGGATCTTATTGAGCTCGTGCCTATCAGCAAGAAAGTTCATATTCAGTGCATGTCTCATGATAAGGGTAAGGATGCGAAAGCAAAATGCGGGAATAACACAGCTTGTATCGGCTGCGGTCTTTGTGTGAAGAAATGCCCGGTCGACGCGATCACACTTGAAAACAATCTTGCCACAATCAATTATGAAAAGTGCGTGTCCTGCAGTTTGTGTGCAACAGTATGCCCAACAAAAGCTATTGAAGATAGAATTAAAATTCGTCCTCAGCCAATAATCATTGAAGAAAATTGTATCGGCTGCACGATCTGTGCTAAGAAATGTCCGGTTGATGCAATTGATGGAGAAGTGAAAAAAGTACACAAAATCGATGAGGAGAAATGCATTCAGTGCGGAATTTGTATTGACGCTTGTCCGAAGAAAGCGATAGAAGTAAAGTCCTGATAAATATTGTTGCGTTACGAAGTTCAACTTGGTAACGATTTTTTTTAATCCGGGATTTAACTATTTTTTAAACTACTTAATCAAACAAGAAATAATAAATTGAGGCGTAATAGACAAAATGTTGTTGCTAAAATGATATGTAAATATCTATTTGGCAAGTACTTAATGGCAGAAAATTAATTAAGGGAATAAAAATAACTTAAAAAGGGTAAAAATGACACCAATACATTTATTAAAAGGCAAAAAAAATATGATGGAATGGTAATTTATGGATAAGTCTAAAATATTGCCCACAATTCACACCACTATTAGATTGAGACGAACTAATGGTCTCAAATTAAGGCATGGATTATGGACAAATTTCTTAACAACTTATCCACAAATTACTGAACGAAAAACAATAAATAATTGTCAAAATAGCAACAAGATTTTGTCCATTAGACCAAAATTGACATAAAAAATGATCTTTTGAAATTTTATTTAATTATGGATAATAAATTAAAAAACATCGTATTAAAATTAAAAGAAGAATTACCTCTACTTAAGACTCAATATTATGTGGCCACTCTTGAAGTATTTGGTTCTTTTGTGCGAAATGAACAAGAGTCAAACAGTGATTTAGATATTTTAGTGTCATTCTCAAAAGCTCCTTCTCTATTTAAGTTTATTGAATTGGAGGATTATTTAAGTGAGCTGCTCGGTGTAAAAGTTGATTTGGTAATGAGAAGTTCATTAAAACCAAATATAGGGCAAAAAATATTAGCTGAAGCTCAATCGATAATATGAAAGATAAAGACAGAATAATAATCGATTATATTAACGATATTTTAGAATCGATAATCAATATAAAATCATTCATACACGATATGGATTTCCTAACCTTTCAAGAAGATAAAAAATCACAATACGCTGTAATTCGTGCTTTAGAAATAATTGGTGAAGCATCAAAAAAATACCAAAAAAAGTTAAAGAGAATTATTCATGGATTCCATAGCGATTTATGGCCGGTATGAGAGATAAATTAATTCACGATTATTTCGGTGTTGACACTCAGGTGGTTTGGAATACAGTAACAGAAGATATTTTAAGTTTAGAAGATGGAATTAAAAAGCTGGTTTCAGATTATTCTCATTAATAAACGAATTTTTTATTCTATAAATTGTTGTACTCGTCACTAAGTTGCACTTGGTGACGATTTTTTTTCTAATCATCCTGTTCACTAATCAAAATGCAATCTATTTTGCCCAATTCTCGATTTTTAAAGATGGTATTCGACTAAATTCTTTCACATTATTTGTTACTAATATGCATCCGAGAGAGAGTGCATGAGCTGCAATCAACATATCGAGAGACCCGATTGGAGTTCCTTGCTTTTCTATAAATGTTCTCACCTTTCCATAGTAATCCGCTGCTTCATCATTGTACGGTGCGATTTCAAGGGGTGCAACGAATTGTGCCAATGCAAGCTTATTCTGAGTTATTTTCGAGCTTTTATAGACACCATATAATAGTTCACTGAATGTAATCGAGGATATACCCAGTTGTGAAAGCTCAAACTGTTTAAATTTCTGTAATATTTTTTGCGGCTTCTTTTTGATAAGGTATATGCAAATATTCGTATCCAGCATGTATTTCATCAAATATTCTCCCGCAACTGTTGAGCGGGCTGCACCCTGGATTCCATAAAATCGTCGGAAAATTGCTCAAGGCTATCTACCAGAGAAACCCACGGATCATCTTGCGGTATAAGCACTACCATTTTACCGATTCTTGTAATAAAAACATCCTTATCAGCAAAACGAAATTCTTTGGGCAACCGGACTGCCTGACTTCTTCCGTTAATAAATATTTTTGCAGTTTGCATGACGCACCTCCATGCCATAATGATATATACCAAAATATATATCAGGTGAGATGTATGTCAAGCTTGGTTAAATTTAGCAGTTTGATCTCGTAACAAAGTAAACTTTTTAACAAGAAGGCATCACCTTCACCATATAAAGCATCTTCGTCCCGCGGTATTATACTATTTTTCTCTTTACTCTTCCATTGCAAAAATAATCAAGCGGACAATCTTTCGATCATCCGCTTTTAGTAATTGTATAGAGAGAAGTACTATGAATGTACTTGCTTACAATTACGAAATATTCTTTGGCTTCAAGGTTACTAGGTCTTTTATCTCTCCAGGAATTTAATAAACAACACGCTCGACTATATCCGGTTCGTCATCCACCACTGCAACGTGTTTTTTATTCATTTTCAGTCGTATGCTTATATTCGGTTGTGACTTCCTTTGGCATAAAGCGGACTTTATCAAATGGCTGTACAAGAGAGGTTGCAATATTGAGAAGATGTGCTGCAATCCTCTTCAGATATCGAATATATAGCGCAGCAACCACAGCATTTTGAACGTTCAAACCAACATCTTCAGTCATAAGTTGATGGAGGAGAATCTCGCATCTTCTGGTTAATTTTTTATTGATAACAGTCTCTGCAACATCTTTATCATACTCTTCAAAAGCTTTACTCACCACATCAAAAAGGTGCTCTACCTCCAACTCAATATCTGTTAGCTCATCTTCAAGAATTCCTGCATCCAGCTTCATATTTTCTGCTCGGGCAAGTTCAAGGATGTTAGTAGTATAATCGCCTACTCTCTCAATGTCTATTACTATTCCGATAAGAATGATCGCACCGGGTGTGTCCATAGCACCTGTGGCTGAGAGATGTATTAAAACTTTCTTTCGCACAGCACGTTCTGTTTTATCGACCTTTCTTTCCTCGTAAAATATATCAATATCCGGATGAGGGATCTCTCTCCCACGCAGTTGAGCGCTAGCATTATCAAACATATTATTTGCCCGATTAAGCATAACACATGCGTCCATGTGTGCCTCTTTATAGAGATTACTCTTTTTGAATAATTTAATTAATTCTTTTAACATATATGCCTCGAATATGAGTATTTATTCATTATTTCGTAATTATAAGAAACAGAATCGGAATAGCAAAAAATACCAAAACGATAAACAATATTGGATATATCTTGCTTTTCATTGTCAAATTTGAAATCCAGAGTGCTATCTTTATTGGGATCATTCTTATCGGTTTCAAGGGCAGTATTAGCATCATTCCAAGTACGTTAAAGGTAAAATGAGAAAGTGCTACCACGAGCGCTGCTGGTGAGCCCGTCGCCATAGCTGCCAATAGGGTAGTCACTGTTGTTCCGATATTTGCCCCCACAGTATAGGGAAAAATCTGATATATATTTACAATACCCGCACCAGCAAGGGGTACCATAATTGAAGTCGTGATCGAGCTGCTTTGGACGATGGCAGTGATAACTAAACCGAGAAGCAGTGCAAGCACACCATTGCGGAAAATGTAATCGGAAAAGAAATTTTCAACCTTGCCGATAACCAGTTGTCGGATGACTTTTACCATATATTTTAATGCAATAAATAGGAATATTATAGCTAAAACAAGGATCAATATCTGGGCAACAGATTGAGGAAATAGTTTCTGTAATAATCCAGGTGAAGCATCAGGGAACTTGGGATCATAAAGAAATCCTACAATGGGTTTTGTGATCACTCCAATTGGGCTTTTGAATTCTGCACCTCTAATATTTGCGTGCAGAATAAAGGATCCAAGCTTAAGAGATATTTTTTCAATGAGCCCGAAATATATTTCTAAAGGCAAAAGAATAGCCACTGTAAGAATATTGAAAATGTCGTGTACTATCGCACAGCTATAAGCTCTCTTAAATTCATCTGTTCTTGAGATGTGCCCAAGCGATACAATGGTATTTGTGATGGTTGTTCCAATATTCGCTCCCATTATGATAGGAATGGCTATGCGGATAGAATCAGGACCAAGAATATTACTGGCAACTAAACCCACGACAATTGACGTTGTAGTAGAAGAACTCTGCACAATACTTGTGGTCAAAATACCAATAATCAACCCCATTATAGGATTGCTTACGCTTGCGATAAGGTTTTCGGACAATCCCCGAAAGCTCTTGAAGCCGGCTCCCATCATCACAATACTGAGGAAGAAAAAATAGATCAGTATGATCAGCAGGAGGATTTTATAAATTCTTTTCAGATTTGCAGTGTTCTGGTCTGGCATTTATATTTTACTGTTAACAAATTCGTGGAGTTTGTTCGCGTGAGAGTAGTGGTAATATTCTCTTTGCTCCGATAAAAGTTCTCAAATATAATTTTGGTTCATCTGATCTTTCTGCAACCCGTCCTATAATCTGTGCGTTGCTCCCCAAAGGTTCATTATGTAATATTTTCAGTACTTTATCAGTTTCATCTTGGGGACAAATTATGACAGCCCTGCCTTCACATGCCATATAAAGCGGATCAATGCCCAGCGCATCGCACACTCCGGACACACTTTCTTTGATAGGCAACTTCTCTTCTTCGAGCACAATATTCACATTTGATGCAGATGCGATCTCATTAAGTATAGATGCCAGCCCTCCACGAGTAGGGTCTCTCAAAGCATGAATTATCACACCCTGCTCTAAAAGTGCTTTTATAAGAGGTGCAACATTTGCGCAATCTGACTTTAAAGACGACTCGAATCCATTCCTGAAAGCCATGATCGCTGCGCCGTGATCTCCAATATCCCCTGTGATAATGACCGCATCATCAGGCATTGCATTATGTGAAGATATTGCAGTGTTTGTAATTATTTCTCCAAAACCTGCTGTATTGATAAATATCTTATCCATCTTGCCCCTGCTCACAATTTTGGTGTCTCCCGCAATGATAGAGATATTCCCCTTTTTTGTCTCGTCCCTAATAGAAATAAGTATTTTTTTGAGATCAACAAAACCAAATCCCTCTTCAATCATTAACGATAAAGTAATCAATTTGGGGATCGCTCCAACCATTGCGAGGTCATTTGTAGTCCCACAAATAGCTAATTTTCCGATATTTCCACCCGGGAAAAATATAGGATCGATCGTGTAGCTATCCGTAGTAATAGCTGCTTTCCCGTCATCTGCATGAAAGACACCGCTATCTTCGCCATGATTAATAACAACGTGGCTGAGCGTTCTATAAATAAGATCAAGTAGTTCCTTACTCTGCCTACCACCGCTTCCATGAGAGAGAAGAATTGTATTATTTCCCATCATTCTCCATATTTATAATATGCTGCGCATGCGCCTTCGAAAGAGACCATGCATGGTCCGATTGGATTTTCCGGCGTGCATTTTTTTCTGAATAAAGTACAATCAAGAGGTGATTTCCTCCCTGCAATGATATCCCCACAGATGCAGGCACTTTGAACAACTTCATCTTTCACCTTGATGTGAAATCTCTTTTCAGAATCAAAGGATGAAAACTCTTCATTCAGGCATAATCCGCTTTTAGGAATTGTGCCGAATCCTCGCCATGGAACATCACATTCCTGAAAAACTGATGAGATCAATTCTTTGGCTGCTCTATTACCCTCTGGTTTAACCATTCTTGTATATCTATTATCAACAGTTGGGGAATTAGTTTGGATTTGTGAAACAAGCGATTGAATTCCAAGTCCGAGATCAACGGGCTCAAACCCGGCTACAGTGCAGGGAATTCTATACTCCCGAGGAATAAACTCATAGGGTTCAGAACCAATTATCACACTGACATGCCCCGGCATGATCATTCCATCAATCTCACCTTGTAATTCAGAAAGAAGAAACCGTAAAACATTGGGCATTGTTTTCACCAGACAGAGAATGCTTATATTATTGATTTGTTGTGCATAGGCATCCAGAACCAAGCCGGCAATAACAGGAATGGTCGTTTCAAATCCAATGGCAATGAATATTACTTCCTTGGATGTGTTGCGTGCTATATTGAGTGCATCAAGAGGACTGTACACGACATCGACAGTCGCTCCTTTTGCGATTTCTTTTTCCAAACTCGAATAACTACCGGGCACTTTTATCAGATCTCCGAATGTAACAATATGATGTCCCTGTCGTGCTAAATAAATTATCTTATCAACGTCTTGAGCTGAAGTTACGCATACTGGGCATCCGGGACCGGAGAGGAATTTAATTGAATCTTTAAAGTAATGCCGAAAACCATATTTCAGGATCGATACAGTATGTGTGCCGCAAACTTCCATAAATTTCAATGGAAGGGCTTTTCCATCCAATGCAGCGACGTCATTCTTGATTTTTTGTAGAAGAGGTTTTAGATTAGGATTTTTTCGGAACTTATTGCTCATAGATCACTCTTCGGCTTGGCATAGTTCAGCGAGTAATTCAAGAGTCTCTTTTGCATCCTCCTGGTTTACCCTTTGAATAGCAAAACCTGCATGAACAAGTACATATTCATCGATATCAACATCTTCGATAATGCGTATGTCTATCTCTTTTTTCATGCCGAAGACATCTGCAATGGCTTTGTTTCCTTCTTTCGAAATAATTCTATAGGGTACTGCCAAACACATTATAACCTGCTCTTTAAAAGATATGAATAAACCTGACCGAGTGCGATGCCCGCATCATTTGGTGGTACTTTTTCGTTCCAAAATAACTTAAAATCACTGCCGAAAAATACTCTTTTTATCATATTGACAAGCACGACATTCTGAAACACTCCGCCTGAAAGTGCTACTTCATCTATGCCGAATTCACCCTTCATTTTTTTACACAAATAGAAAACCATCCACGCAATTGTAAAGTGAAATTTTGATGAAATATATTCTTTTGAGCGATCATCCTTCAGATCTTGTACAATACTTCTAATTATTTTTGATACATCGATGAGATATCTCTGCTTATCAAATTCAAAATGATAATACTCTGAAAAATTCTCATCAGCAAGAGCTTCGAGTTTCATAGCTGCTTCACCTTCATAGGAATTATAGTGGCATACATCGATCAAACTTGCAACTGCATCGAAGAATCTTCCCATGCTCGAAGTTTGAAGCTGTACAGAATTATTCAGAAGCTGATGAAGTATCATATCTCTTTGGGGGAAAGTGGCTGTTGGAATAATGGTGTCGATTGCGTCGGGAAAATATTTAAAGAGATATATGAGTGCCATTCTCCAGGGCTCTTTAGCTGCCCTTTCTCCTGAAACCATCGGCAAATAATTCAAATGAGCAAATCTCTCACACTCAATATTTATTATAATAAAAAATTCGCCACCCCAGATATTCCCATCATCCCCATAACCGGTTCCATCAAAAGAAATTCCCAGCACATTCTCAAGATCGTGTTCCGCCATAACGCTATAAATATGGGCTTTATGATGCTGGATATAGTGAATTGGTAACCCTTTTTCGTCTGCAAATTCTTGTGCAAATTGAGTAGAGAAATAATTAGGATGAGAATCTGCAATGATGATTTCCGGCTTCATCTCAAAAATTGATTGAAAATAGTTTAGTGACTCTCTATAAAATTTTGTATTTGAGGCAAAAGCAAGGTCACCAAGATATTGACTTCCAAGAAATATATTCTCCTTTATAATTCCAAATGAACCCTTCATGTCAGCACCTGCTGCGAAAATCTGCGGCTTTCCAATTCCTTTTTTAATATTAATAGGTTTGGGCACAAAGCCGCGAGCTTTCCTTATCAGAATTCTTTGATCGCCAGCATAAGTAACGATCGAATCATCGATCCGATTAAAAATTTCTCTATTATAGGAAAGATAATATTTAGTTATATTTGTCAGATTCTGATATGCTGAATCGTCATTATTTTCGAGGGCTTCTTCAGAAATATTTCCGCTTGTGAAAACGAGCAGCCGGAAGTGATTGAAAAGCAGGTAATGTAAAGGAGTATATGGAAGCATGAAACCAATATCTTTTATACCTGGAGCCACATGTTCCAGAATAGCATTTTTCTTATTTAACAGCACAATCGGTTTCTGCTGACCTTCCATCATTTCTTTTTCATGCTCATTTATCGTGCAATATTCTTTTATAGTATCTATATCACGAGCCATTAATGCAAAAGGTTTTTGTGGTCGGTACTTCAATTTTCTGAGTTTTTCAACAACCTCTTTATTCAACGCATTGCACACGAGATGATAACCGCCAATGCCTTTTATCGCAACTATTTCTCCCTGCTGCAACAGGGACACTGTCTTATCAAATGCCTTCTCTCTTCTTTCGGTTTTGATAGGTTCTTCATCAATAATTTCTATAAACTTTAACTCCGGTCCACATTTTGGACAGGCGTTCGGCTGTGCATGATACCGCCTATTCGCAACTGTTGTATATTCTCGATTGCAGTCATCGCACATAATGAATTTTTTCATCGTCGTATTTTTTCTGTCATAGGGAATTGACTGTATAATTGAAAAACGGGGTCCGCAATTCGTACAATTAGTAAAGGGATAAGAATAATGCCTGTCATCTTTATCAATGATCTCTTTAGCACATTGATCACACGTGGCAATGTCTGGTGGAATCAGTGCTGATATCTCCCCTTTCTTCTTGCTTGGTGCGATTTCAAAAGTTTTGAAATCATGTAAATCACATTCGATATATTTTATTGAATGAGTAAGAATTGTTGAGACTGCAGGGGCATTATTAAGAACATCTTTCACAAATTCTTCAATAGATTTCTTTGATGCTCGAGCAATTATTTTTACACCGAATTCCCTATTCTCTACGTAACCCTTGATGCCCTGTTTTAAAGCAGTTCTTTTCACAAAAGGTCGAAAGCCAACCCCCTGAACAATTCCTGTAAGTATTATCTCAGCTTGTTGCATCTTTGATCATATTTATTAGAGAATCAGCACTCTCTTTAAGTTCCGTTGAAATTTCAGGTGCGAAATCTGCACTCAATATATTAATACCGATCACTTCAACTTTCACATTTGAAAACTTGCGAATATACGAAATGATGACACTGATCGAGCTCGTATGAGTTGAAGTTGCAAAGGTACTTATTTCTGTATTTCTCAAAATCTTAATCTCTCCTGCATTTGATGAAAATCGGCATGCGTCAAAGAAAATAATTAAATCCAATTCTTTCGATGTGAGTGTATTAAAATAGTTTTCCGGCGTTGTTTCAGCGATCAGGAATGTAAAATTTTTTTTTTACATTTTGACTTTAATCGCTCGATGACATATAATCCCACAGCATCATCGCCACGTTGATAATTTCCCAGCCCTACAAAAAGGGTTTTTTCATCTTTTATAGATAAAAATAATTTCTTTAACTCATTAGAATGCATCTTCGACAACAACCTGGTGCCTGCAACGTGGACACATCAATTTATAATAATCCTCTCTGCGGATCTTATCATTCTTGATCTTTGAGTCCGGCAGATCCTGATATCGAAGTTGAATGAATGCAAGGAGACTTGGATTACCATATGCTTTTGGACCCAATTTTTCTACCAGCCAGTTCATATGGTCTTCAGTGGCTATCGTAGTACCGCAAATAGGACAGACAATAAGTTTTTTTTCAATTCTCATGAAGTCTGCATCTTTATCAGGACTAAAAGTGGCAGTTATGTACTCATTAGAAAGCTTAATGCCCTTTTGAGTAATGCAGTGCTCTTCACACTGTCCGCAGTAAATGCAATTCGTATAGTTGACCTGCAAGATGCGTATTCCTTCTTCGGGAATATCGGTAAGATCGATTGCGTTTGCAGGGCAGACCTGGGCACATGCACCGCATCCAACACATTCTTCTTCATTAAATATAGGTTTCCCTTTGAACTGTTTGACCGGCTCATAGGGTTTTTTGGTAAAAGGGTATTTACTTGTTATGGGTTTTGAAAACAATGATACAATAGCTTCACCTAATTCACGAAGTTTTGGAATAATCATTTTATTCTCCTGATATATTTAGCCACAAAAGGACACAAAAATTATTAAAATATTAATTTTTTGAATTCGCATTTCTTTTTTCCAAAATTTATAAGCAAACCAACTTTAATCTTTGAAGCTTTTAAATAGTTAATAACCTGTGCTTGATGAATTAAATTCAATTT
>JAUWPE010000164.1 GCA_030611765.1 Candidatus Cloacimonadota bacterium
TTCCTAATGCTTATTACAACGCAATTGGCGACTTCGATGGTGATGGACTTCTCGAATTCATGGTGGGAGGTTATGCAGATGGTGACGATGCGAATAATCAATTTTGGCTTTACGGAGTTTATAAATACATCGATGGAAATCCCACACTTCTTGACTATATCGAGATCGCTGGTGTTAGCTCAAATAATGGATTATCCGTTGGCGATCTTGACGGAGATGGTACTGATGAGATCGTTATTGCAGCAGCACCGGATATTTATATCTTCAAACTAATTGAGACTGCAAAATCCTATGATGTTGTCCCACAATGGGTTGGTTCGTCATATAGAACCTATCAGCCGGTATGTGTCGATGCAGATAATGACGGTCAGTTTGAGGTTGCCTTTAACCAATATGATGCAAACGACTCACTTATGCTCGTGCTGTCCTCATATCCTACAGATCCTCCTGCCCCCTCAACTCTCATGCCGCAGAATTTCTTTGGCAGACCGCTTAATGAGCATCTTGTTTCCTTCACCTGGAATGCCCAAATAGCTGACTCTTTCTATCTCTATAAAGAGCAAAATCAGGATATCGAAATGACAGCAATTCCCGGCACCGAAACCTCATATTCTGATACTGATGTCATTCCGGACAGTCTGTACAAATACTACTTATCCGCACTGAAAGATGAACAGGAAAGTTACAAGACCTTGCCCCTTGAGGTCATTCCAATTAATCCGCCTACTTTGCTTTCAATTCAAATGGTATCGTTGAATAGTATATTGCTCAATTTTGATAAAACTCTGCACAAAGATTGCGAGCAGGTTTCCAATTTTTATGTGGACATCTATGGATATCCCGAATCTGTTATTCCGACAAACAGCCAGCTTAGCTTGCTTCTGACTTTTGCGGAAATTTTCGACGAGACAGATTCTCCCTTCACAATCGACGTTGAAAACATTGTTGGAATTTTTAACACGTCAATGGCAGACACATTAGTTACATTTATGTATCAGGAAGATCTTACCAGACCTTATATTGTCTCTAGCACACTTGAGAACGACAAAGAAGTTCATATCGAATTTAATGAAACTGTTGATCATATAAGTGCTGAAGAAGCTTCAAACTATACTCTGCTATTCCCCGAGCAAGCAGCTAACAGCATTTCTCAGATTCAGGTCAATAACGAATCTGTCACACTTACGCTTACCCATAAGATCAAACCAGTTGGTGAACCCTACTTTATTAAGATTTTCAATGTGACCGATCTTGCAGGTAATTGCATCTTACCCGGAAAAAATCTCATCAAGATCACGATACCGATCACCGATCTTGATAATGTTACTGTATTCCCGAATCCTGTAACGATTGAAAATGAGGTAATTTATTTCCAGAACTTACCTACCAAGGGCTCTGCTGATTTTTATATCTTTGACCTTGCAGGTAATCTTGTGAACAACTTCACAGCAGAATTTCTTTCTGAAGATTATAATAGAGCCGAGTGGAATCTTTCAAATCAATCTGGTAAGAAAGTGGCATCCGGAATGTATTTTTATTTGATAAAATATTCGGATTTATATAAAAAAGGTAAAATTGCAATAATTCGATAAAGGTGAATGATGATTATTACTTATGACTGGCAGCAAAGACTGAAAAAAGATACTCTTGATTTCCTTGAGCACAAGATACCGGACAAGGACTTTGATTTTGAAATTATCTATAATGCATATCCCGAACGAGTCAATGGAGAAGTACCTCAGCCCGTGGTAACGTACGTTGCAAAAGAGATGAGAAAAGTTATTCAAAACGATCCTGATACCTATATTGATTTTCTGCTGTTTATCCAAAAGAAAAAGGGCGAAAACGGCAAAAAGATCTTTAATTACGTGATGAGTAAAGTGGCGTTGAAACATCCCGGCGACTATGATGAGATTTTCAGGAAAGCGCTTAAAGATACTCATGATAAAAGCGAGATAAAGAAAATATATGATAATATTATTCTTCCGTTACTCAAGAAATATCCGGATAAATATATTGATGACGTTATCAACACTGTCCGCCAGGTGCCCAAAGATGATGTCATCGATTGCGCATTTACAACGCTTTGTAAATACATGAAAACAAATAAAGCACAAGCGAAGACGATCAATCACAAGATCGACTCCTTTTGGAATTCCGAAAACAAGATGATACGAAGTGGTATTGTTCAAATATTGAAATGCTTATACAAAATTGACAAAAGACTCTACCGTGATACCTACAGATCCTATCAATCAACCTACAATCCAAACTTCATTGAAATTCTTGCAGATTCTATTTCTGAGAATTCACAATTGATTCGTGAAATCGTCGAAAGATGGGAAAAAAGCGGAAATATTCGCATAAAGAAAGCTGCACATACTGCAGAAAAAACCTTGAAAAAAATAAAGAGAACATAATGACACAAGAATATATATCAAAAGAAGGTCTTGAGAATCTTCGTAAACGCTTAGAACATCTCATTCAAGAAGAACGTCCTGCCATCATTGAAGAAATTGGTCGCGCACGGCTGTTTGGTGACCTTAGTGAAAATGCAGAATATCATGCAGCAAAAGAGAAACAGCGCTTTATTGAAGCTGAGATATCAAAACTTCAGGCAAAGATCGCAAGTTTGAAAGTCATCAACACAGAAGATATTGATAAGAATTCTATTCGTTTCGGGGCTATAGTTGAGCTTCTTGATATAAGAAAAGATAAAGTCTTGAATTACAAGATCGTTGGTGAAGACGAAACAGGAAAAACCAAGAGCGTGAGAATGATCTCTTGTAAATCTCCAATTGCACGAGCTCTTCTTGGAAAAAATATAGGTGACACGGTTAAGGTAAAAGCCCCAATTGGCATATTAGAATATAAAATAAAAAATATCACATATGAGGAGTAAGATGAGCTCATATCGCATTGCATGGCTTCCGGGTGATGGCGTAGGAAACGACGTTATGGAAGCTGCTAAAATTATCATGGACACTTTAGAACTTGATGCAGAATACATCCATGGTGACATTGGTTGGGAATTCTGGAAAACCGAAGGAAATCCCCTTCCGGACAGAACTGTTGACCTTCTTAATAATGTTGATTGCGCACTTTTTGGAGCAATCACCTCTAAACCAAAACAGGAAGCTGAAGCAGAACTCATTCCCGAACTTCAAGGCAAAGGACTTGTCTATTCAAGCCCGATTGTCGGCTTGCGCCAAAAATTTGATCTACATACAAATCTAAGACCCTGCAAGGCATTTAATGGAAATCCTCTCAATTATAGAGATGACATTGATATTGTTGTTTTCCGTGAAAATACAGAAGGTCTCTACTCAGGTGTTGAATTCCATCCAGTCCCTGAAGATGTCTTTAATGCACTTTTAAAAAACCATAAGAAAATGGCAAAATTTACCGACACACCTCTTGGTGATATTGCGATCTCATGCAGAATTTTTACAAGAGAAGCGTGCCGTAGAATTGTGCGTAATGCCTTTGAATATGCAAAGAAACATGGCTACCCAACTGTAACGGTAGTCGAAAAACCAAACGTCATTAGAGAAACTTCCGGACTAATGATACGTGAAGCACGAAAGATCGCTCAGGAATATCCTGAAATTGAACTGTGGGAAACCAATGTCGATGCTATGGCAATGTGGCTGGTCAAAAATCCTCAAAATTACGG
>JAUWPE010000154.1 GCA_030611765.1 Candidatus Cloacimonadota bacterium
AATGTAGTTTCATAGGAGAATAGTGCTGATCAGCTATCTTCATAAATCTCAAATCGCTAATCATCATTCATCAATTGTTGCGTTCCCAAACAGGGGTTTGGGAACGAGAAGACTGAAGGGTTTGGGAACGAGAAGACTGAAAGGTTTGGGAACGAGAAGACTGAAGGGTTTGGGAACGAGAAGACTGAAGGGTTTGGGAACGAGAAGACTGAAGGGTTTGGGAAGGAGGGCATACTTTTATTTTCGTGGTTCATGTTATTATACCCTTTTTGCAAATTCGATAATATCCTCACCAAATTTTGCAGTTCTCTCCTCCAAATCGAATCTCTTTTTATTTGGCATTTGTCATTTGAATCCCCGATTTAATCGGGGATAGATATTTGAAATTTGTAATTCAAATTTCGTAAGATGGAAATTACTAAAAAAATCATATTTAACCTTTCATAACATCTACTGCCAAACTTGAGTTAATTAACTGTTTATATGCTTTTTGCAGTTCCTCTTGAGAAGTGCTCCGATGCTTTTTGTAAAATTTCTCGAGTTCTTCAATGGTGAAACGTGATAGTATTTTTTTAACCTGAACGATGTTGCTGATATTTGCACTAAAAGAGCGTAATCCCAGACCCAAAAGTAACGGAACAGCGATGGGATCACTCGCCATTTCTCCACATAATTTCACATCGATATTGTGCTTCTTTCCTGCATTAATTGTTGTCTTGAGGAGTTCTATTACTGCAGGATCAAAATAGGTGTACTCATCTGCAAGAGATTCGTTATTCCTGTCTGCTGCCAGCACATATTGAGTGAGATCATTTGTGCCGATACTAAAAAAATCTACATGTTCTGCAAACAGGTCAGCCAGAATTGCGGAAGAAGGAATTTCAATCATAATACCTACTTCAATTTTATCATTGAATGCAATTTTCTTCTTTGTGAGACGAACTTTTTCTTCCTCAATAAGTTCGCGTGATTGAATTATTTCCTTTATCGAAGAGATCATTGGCAGCATGATCTTGAGATTTCCGTAAGCAGATGCCATAAGAATGCCCTTAATTTGCTGTCGGAATATCTCTTTGTATTTAAGAAGAAATCGGATACCTCTGCACCCAAGATTTGGATTTGCTTCCTTATGAAGTCCAAACTCTCTTTGCAGTTTATCCCCGCCAACATCAAAAGTGCGTACATACACAGGCTTTCCAGCAGGAAGATTTTCAATTACCTGTTTATATACTATGAATTGATTTTCTGCAGAAGGAAAAGTGTTTTCCAGAAAATAGAGAAATTCTGTTCTAAAAAGACCTACTCCATCTATATACTTGACCTCCGGCATTTCACACTCTTCAGGAAATTCTATATTTCCCATCAGCTCGATCTTGGTTTTATCTTTTGTAAGAGTGGGTGTTTTCAGGAGTGCAATCTTTTTTTTGTATTCCTTCTTTACCCTCTTCTCGAGAATTTCGTATTCTTTTATGTGCTTCATATCAGGATCGAGAATGACTTTCCCCTCTGTCCCATATACAATAACAAAATCATTTTCCTTAAATTCTTTGAGCGCATTTTCAATATTAAATATTACCGGTATGCCAATAGATTTGGCAATAATGGCAGAATGAGAATGAGGTGAACCCTTTTCCACAATGACAGCGAGAGGATGTGAATCCTTAATACTCAGTACCAGTGATGGAATAATTTCCGCCAAAACAACAACTTTATTCTCTTTCACAAGATCATTGATATGAATATCCTGATGGTGCATATTTCTAATAATACGCATCTTGATATCTTCAAAATCCTCATGGCGCTGGCTTAGTACTGTGTCATCCATATTAGAAAGATGATCGATCATCTTGTTGAAATAATCCTGCACTGCTCTATCTGCGGGTTTCAATTCATCCTTGATAATACCTGCGACATCTTCAATAAGGATCTCATCATTAAGAATTTCCTTGTGAGACTGAAGGATATCCCTTTCATCTTTGGCTCGAGTTTCAAGGTAAGTGAGCAAAAGGTCGATCTCATTTATCGAGAGTGTAATAGCATTTTGGAAACTCTGAATGTGATCTTCTATTTCGGAATCTTTGATGTGTCCTTTCGAAACTGTAAAAATATCGCCTTCTACAAGATTAATATTACCGGCGATGAGTCCTGGAGCAATGGAATATCCAATATATTCTTTCATTATTCTTCTCCGAATTTATCCTCGAAAAGTTTCACGATATCTTCCATCATTTCTTGCTCGTCAACACCATCAAAGAACAGTTCAAGCTCCGTATCTTTACCAGCTCCCAGCATCATGATACCCATGACACTTTTCCCGTTTATTTCCATATCATCTTTTCGAATGAGAAAATTGGATTTATATTTGGAAGCAGTTTTGGAGATCAACGAAGCAGGACGAACGTGAATGCCAAGTTTGTTTGTGAGTATGACAGTTTTTATGATCATTTATTCTTTATCAGTTTCAAGATAGGTTCGTATTCTGTTTTTGCGTTCAATCTCCTTTTGAACTCTTTCATTAAACACTTCTGCAGCATTATGACCATAAACCTTCAGCATATGATTCATAGCTATAACCTCAACAATAGCAGCAATGCTCTTACCGGGTGAAACAGGCAGATATATGATTGGGATCTCTACATCGAGGATGCGGTTAAAACGTTCCTTCAAACCAATTCTTTCATAATCCATATTATGACGCCACGGAATTAGCTCAACCTGAGTTTCAATCCGTTTCTGCATTCTAATAGCACGGATTCCGAACATAGCTTCAATATCGAGAAGTCCAATACCGCGAATCTCCATAAAATGTCCGAGCTGCTTATTTACATCTCCGATAATGACATTCATTCTTTTTTTGATATGAACCACATCATCAGAAATTAGCCGATGACCGCGTGATACCAACTCCAATGCACATTCGCTTTTCCCGATTCCGCTCTGACCAGTGACTAGAATTCCCACACCGAACACATCAACAAGGGTTCCATGAATGGATTTGGAAGGTGCAAACCAGTCCTGCAGGAAATTCGATAAACCATGATAAAGAGCAATAGTTTTCATGCGGGATTGGATCACGGGAATGTTATGTTCATCAGCAAGGAAGACCAGCTCTCTTGTAGGAAAAAGCCCTTTAGAGATCACAAAACAGGGGATATCGAACTGGGAGAAAAGTTTTTTTATCTTATCATATCGAGTAGAGGGTTCAAGGGATTTTAGATATTGAACTTCAGTTTCACCAAGTACCTGAATTCTATCATAGGCATAGGTATCTGTAAATCCGGCAAAAGCAAGTCCCGGACGGGAAAGTTCAGGCGTAGTAATTTTCTTTGAAAGTCCCTTTTTCTTTGAAATAAGAGTAAAAGCTAAATCCTTCTGTTTAAGCTCGAATAGCATTTCTACAGTTAATGCTTCCATTATTGCCTCAATTATTGAATTTCAATGACTTCGTAGCCGTTTTTGATCTTTTTTATTATCGCATACTTATCTGTTCCTGTATTTCGAAAAAGAAAGAAACCATTATCCCTTTTATTAAACTCGTCAATTGCTCTATCAAGGTCAAGTTCTACGGGTTTTATAGTTTTTTGAATGATATTCAAAGTAGCGATCTCTGGTTTTTCAAGTTCTTTCAGCGCGACCTTATCGTTTGAATGATGCCGCTTCATCTTTCCGATCTGTTTTTTGATCTGTCGCTCGATTTTTCTTATTACGCTATCGATGGCAGTATACATATCCTGTTCGCGGGACTTAGCAACTAAGTTCAATTTTTTTACACTCAGATTTAATTCAGCAATGTTTCTGTTCTTCTCAGCCCGTAATATCATCTCAGCGACGATAATATGGTCGAAATATTTTTTAAGACCTCTCATTGCGCTATCCGCATAATCCTTGATAGGATCAGTTAACTCGAAATGACGTGCAGTAATTGTGATTTGCATAGTTTCATACCTCGCTTTATTTATTTTGTAGAATGGTTGCCAAATTTTGAGAATAATAGGAACTTCTCACCAGCGGAGCAGACTCAATATAGAGAAATCCCATTTTCATTCCTTTGTTTTTATAATCTTCAAAAAGTTTCGGATGGATATATTCCTGCACCGGATAATTCTTTTTTGTTGCCTGCAAGTATTGCCCGATTGTCAGCATATCTGTTCCGACCTTCCTGGCGTCTTTCATAACTTGCAATACTTCATCTTGTGATTCGCCCAATCCAACCATAATACCTGTCTTTGTAATGATTTTTGGATCCTGCTGCTTCACTCTTTCCAAAAGAG
>JAUWPE010000155.1 GCA_030611765.1 Candidatus Cloacimonadota bacterium
GTCAGTGATTCTAATAGTAGAATCGGCGGTTTTGTTGGTTGGTTTTATGGAGGAACGATCACAAATTCATATTCTACCTGCAGTGTCAGTGGTACTAGCGATGTAGGCGGTTTGGTCGGTTATTATAGTAATGGGGGAACAATCACCAATTCATATTCTACCGGCAGTGTCAGTGGTACTAGCAATGTCGGCGGTTTGGTTGGTTATTATAGTGATGGGGGAACAACCACCAGTTCATACTGGGACACAGAAACATCAGGGCAATCTTCAAGTGCTGGCGGAACTGGCAAAACCACTGCTGAGATGACAACTGGTGCTCATTAATATCCAAATTTTTATACAAATGCCGGCTGGGATTTCAAAGGTGAAACTACTAATGGTACTGATGATATTTGGAATATCGGTAATAGCAGAAATAACGGATACCCTTATTTAGATTGGCAATATCCGAGCGATCCAGCCACACTCCCAGTAATCCTCTCCTCTTTCACAGTTCAATATCTAAATAACACCCCAACTTTATACTGGACAACCCAATCCGAGACAGACAATCTTGGCTGGAATGTATATCGTAATGCAGAAGAAAATTTCAGTTCAGCACAAAAAATAACGAATGAGTTAATTCCCGGAAATGGAACAACAACAGAACCGAGTTATTATAATTTCAATGATAATGATGAGGCGCTTGAAATCGGCACTACATACTGGTATTGGTTAGAAAATATTGACCTCGGAGGGGAAACTCATTATAGTAATGCAAGAAGTATTACAATACCGACTCCAGGTGAAGAGCCTTTCAATAATGAACCACCGGTTGTATATCTTCTCAATACCGCACCTAATCCTATGAACTCATCCACATATTTCTGTTTTACTCTTGACAAATCAGTTGAAGCCACGATTTCTATTTACAATATTAAAGGTGAATTGGTTAGAACTTTGCCCAAAGTTTGGGCAGACGCAGATGCAGAATCAACAGTTTATTGGAATGGAAAAGATGAGAATGGAAATAGACTTCAAGCAGGAATATATTTATATCAACTGAATTTGGATGGGAAAGTATATGAAGTAAAGAGATTGATTGTGATAAGGTAGCGAGTGCGTGAAGCGTAAAGCGTAGAGCGTAAGAGCGTGCGTAATAATGGCCTTCGGCTCTCCATATAGCGGGTTAGATGTCTTTATTATTATAAGGTAAATCTATGAGTTAAAAAAACTTGACCCCGTGTAATATATTATGCAGATTTGGTTTTATAAAAGATAGTTATTCTAATAGATAATATTATCTGGGTTGAGCTCGTGAAATATAGTATTACACGGGGTTGACACAGATTATAGAAGAAATGTTTCTTTTTCTAAAATAGAAAGAAAAGAGAGGAAAAAATGGAAACAATTGAAAAAATTAAGAGAAAATTTAAGAACGAGTGGGTTTTGGTAGAGATTCTTGAGGAGGATAAAAAGGGGGAGCCAACCAGAGTAAAACTTATAGCTCATAGCAAGAACAGAGACGATACATATAAAGCAATGAAGCAAACAGTTAGAAAATATGTTTATCATTTTTGGACGGGAAAAATTCCTGCAAAGGGTTATGCTGTGGCATTTGAGGGTTCAGTATGAAGTGTAGGTTAGATATACAGGAATCAGTAATCTCGTTAAAAGTAAGGGTAGAAGGGGAAAGGGAGGTCAAGAAAATAAACATGGCTTTAGACACTGGGGCAACCTACGTGATGCTACCGTGGGAAATCGCAGAAGTTTTGGGTTATGAGCCAGAATTATCAAAAGAGAGAATAAATATTATTACCGCAAGTGGTGTTGAGAAGGCTCCTTTGATAATCCTGAAGGTAGTAGGTGTTCTTGGAAAAAGAGCGGAGAATATTAAAGCAATTGTCCATGATTTACCGCAGGAGAGTTATGTAGATGGTTTGTTGGGTTTGTCATTCCTCAAAAACTTCAAGGTCTGCTTAGACTTCAGAAATGGAGTTTTAGAAATAGAATAAATGAATATTGAAATAAAGAATGTGAAGCAGAGGTCAAGATATTCAACATTCATGGATAGTTGGTAAGGACATTAAAGAAAGTTATCGCAGATGCAGAAGCCACGGTTTACCCAGTGGAATAAAATCGTAGATTTTAATGCAGAGCATTATTCAACTGGGTGAATTGGAATGGAAAAGATGAGAATGGTAAAACTCTGTCTGCAGGAATTTATTTATACAAATTGCTCATAAATGGAAAAACCGCAGAAACGAAGAAACTGATCCTGATGAGATAAAAAAAATCATACATTATATTCCGTAGTAAAAAAATTTGTGTTTTTGTTACTATTTTGTTACTCGTTTTTGAGATTTTTCTCCCTGCCTGTGTGGTATAGGCTGTTGAATATATAATAGAATAAATAGCCATCTTATCTTTTGTTTATATGTATATCTGAGAACTGTTTGCTTTGAAATACACTTACCTTTTTCCGCTTCATCAGCTCAAGGATCGCGAGGAAAAATGCGATAATTTCGATCCTGCTACAATGTTTTACTAGATCGGAAAAGAGTATTTTTTTGTGAGTGCGAAGAAGCTTTCTTAGCTCCTTTATTTTTACATCTATTTTATATTCATCGAGAGAAATATCTTCAGTGATCTCTTGAGGTTTTTGAATGATAAATTTCTGTAATACTTTTATCAGATCATAGAGATCAACATTCTTTTGTTCTAATTCATAGCTTACTGCCGAGTGCCGGATCTCCTTCCGTGCATCATCATCCATTGACTTGTAAAAATAATAGCGGTTCTCTTCTGCAAGTTCCGAAAGTATCTCTGTCGTTTCCTTAACTTTCTGATAAGCAAGCAGATTGTTCACAAGCTCGGTTCGGGGATCCTCTTGCTCTTCTTCAACTGATCTTGGCAGCAGCGATCGAAGCTTGATCTGAATAAGTGTTGCAGCCATTTCCATGAATTCACCTTCAATAGAAATATTTAGGTCTTCCATCACGGCAAGATATTTCAGATATTCCTCAAGCATGAAAGCGATCGGAATATCGTAAATATCAATCTTGTGCTTGCGGATAAGATAAAGAAGGAGATCGAGTGGACCTACAAAATTTGGTAACTTAATTTTATACTTATCCTTTTGTTCGAACTGAGCTGCTTCTTCTGCCATAATATTAAATTGAAACTCCGGTAAGCATCCTCACGAAAAATCTGATCGGAGGAAGAATAACACCTCCAATGATATTCAGCCCTGCAAAGTTGCTGATCAATATTATCGCGATAAAAAGGAACATACCTTTCCGTTCAAACTGCTGATATTTGTAATATAACCTGTCCGGCAAGAATGCACCAAATATTTTCGATCCGTCGAGAGGTGGAATTGGAATGAGATTAAACAATCCCAATGCAATGTTAATAAAAATCGTATAAAATATGATCAGGATAAAAATATTTTGTGTAGCGGTCGGAGAATATAAAAGATTAAAAATTATACTGAAAGCGATTGCGCTGATAAAATTTGCCAGAGGTCCCGCAAGAGAAACAAGTGCTGTATCACGCTTAATATTTTTAAAATTATATGGGTTGATCGGAACGGGTTTTGCCCAGCCAATTTTTGCGATAAAAAGCATTATGGTACCGATAGGATCGAGGTGCTTTAACGGATTGAGTGTCAATCTGCCTGCTCTTTTTGCAGTATCATCTCCAAGTTTATAAGCGACATATCCATGGGAAAATTCGTGAATGGTCAATGCAAAAAGCACAGGAAAGATCAAAATAAAGAACTGCTGTAAAATATTCATATTAGAAATGTATGCTGCCCTGATATAGTGTCAATTTTTTCCGCACCTCATGCAAAAAATGTAACAGGGATACCCCCAAAAATTCGATGAAGATTCTCTGGATAGTGCATGAATAAAGTGTTTGCGGAAAATTCTTAAATTCTGGTTACCAAGCCCCAGTTTACCAAGGCGTAATGCAATGAAGACTGGCTTGGTAACCCATAATTCATATTAAAATCATCACACAATTTGTATCCACCCTTGCTGTTGTCACCCTGAGCTTCAATTTCGACTCCTAAGGAGCGAAGCGACGAGGAGTCGAGGTTGAAGTGAAACAATACCTCGAATCCTCGCTGCGCTTCAGTCTTCACTTCGTTACGCCCCGACAGGTTAGGCAATAAGTATCAGCTTAAATTATTATAAGCTTTTGTAAGTATTAAGTGAATAAATTTGAAGCAATAAGTACCAGCTTAAATTATTATAAGCTTTGGTA
>JAUWPE010000096.1 GCA_030611765.1 Candidatus Cloacimonadota bacterium
CTCGAATTATAGCTAAAAGGATACGCTCCACCCACACCATCATCAACATATTGGGACCGCTCGGCGATGAGTTCACTGAGCTTGGTAGCCCATGTTTCTGTGGTATAGCCGGTAGGTTCTCCGCTTGGGAGTTCCGCCTGAACCTTAGATGCAGTCGTGTATTCTGGCAAGTTGAATTCCAAATCTATCAAATACCCCTCTGGCTCATTTGTTGCCATTGTGTGCCGTCATACATGAGCATTACCGGCATACCTGCCTTGATGTCATTCGCCTCGAGTGCAGATTTGTCATGTGCTTCGTAAATATTCTTCTCAGCGAGAGCGTCCACGTTCAGTGTTGTAGCGCCGGTATTTGCAGAGTCAGCTATGAAAAACAACGTCATACCTGTCTGTAATGAATCGAATACGGGTGAGAATGTAAGATGGATCGAATCTGCCTTACCACTAACCGCTCCGTAATTAAGGAATTCCACAAGAGCAGTCCTTGCAGGAAGCATTTCAATCCTACCGTCATCATCGATAAGGAGATCATACACCTGTTCGAGTGTATAATAACCAGAATATCCTGCATTCTCAGCAAGCCGGTTGAGTGCCTGTTCCTGGTTGGAATTGAATCTCGCCGTAAGCAAAGCAGATGTGAAAGTCACTGATACCACAATACAAACGATCAAGAAGAGTATGTGTAATTTTTTCATGATGCCTCCTTCTTGTCTGTGCCGGCTTTTGCTTCAGCTTCTGCCTTTGCTTTTGCAATCGGTTCGATGATCTTATTATCGATCAGCTTCTCGATCTGTTCTTTCTTGAGCTTTTTCAAGTCAGATTCTTTGCCTGCGGGGAGGATTTTGCCAACATATTTTATGTCCGAAAGTATTTTATACATCATGCCTCCTATGCGCAAACATCATCAATGAGATACCCAAAGCTGGTATCAATATTCTTTACACCCCAAATTTGAGTTTCTTCGATATCTAATGTTTTCTTGTTAGCATATTTGCGGATGATCGGATAGCCCTTCACGTTGAAACGAACTGTATGAACAGTAACATTTTGTGCGTTTTCACCCTTTACAGGTAGATAAATAAGAGCTACATCATCGCCCCAGAGATCGGTGAACACACCAGGATCGGTTGCGTATATTGAGCGTCCGATGAAAATATTAGAAATGCCAAGTATCTCTTTTGCATCTTCGATGGATACAAAATTATTCTTGCCATTCCTTATTTTCGCAAGAACATTTGGATGATGTCTGAAAGCATTCCACGCAGTATATCCGAACACCGCAGTATTCGGCTCTTTGCCCATGTCTGCACGAGCTGCAACAATACCGGTGTCAATATCACTCAAAGGATGAGATGTTGATTTTGAAGTCCACTGATCGTTGCCCGTAAGTGTAACCTTATTGCCGCTGGCATAATATGTTCCGGAAAGGATAATGTCTGCCACTGCCTTTTCCTGTGCCACTGCCTGTGCCAAAGAAACAGTCTGCTGTGCATTCTGTTCCAGATTGATGACATCAAAATTCGTGCCGTAACGCTGTGCCCTTTTGATCTCTTCATAATCGAGAGGATGTTCGAGTGCATATTCATAACATGTATAAGTATCACTCTCTCTCTTTGTGAAAATCTTACGTGCCTCTGCTCCGTACGCACGTTTTGCATCATAGATGAGAAATCCTTCTTTACCGTTTTTGAAGAATGTCCCTGTTTCAGTAAGAACCGGAATTGAGGGTGCTACAAGATCAGCAATAAAGTTTGGGCTTTTATACCCAATCGCAAGTTTCGTAAGGACAGGATCAATCGATCCTGTAAGTTCTGCTATTCGTCCCATTATATACCTCCCTATAATGCCTTATAGACACGGATGTAATTGCCGGTTGTGCCGGCATCCATTGCCATATAAGAACCCTTTTTAAGATTAGCAATATCTGTCGCTGTGTTTTCAACGGCACAGCCATTTGCATCGGATTTGACATACGCACCTGCACTGAATGTTCCGGCAGTATAAACTACAAGAACACCACCGACTGCGATGGATGCCTGGTTTCCGCTTGCACAATCATGGATCACTACACCAATAGGCATCACGTCCACAGTATGCTTGCCATCGTATGTGACAAACCTGTTTGCAGTCAGCGCCTCACCAGCTTCGATTGTTATTACGCCGAGATAATCAAATGATTTCATGATACCTCCTCAGCTTGTTTAATTGCTTCAAGCGCTTCAGGATAGGAAACCTTGTGCTCGTCCGCATATTTTTGGACTTTCTTATCCAAGTCTGCTGCATCGGGATCGACTTTTTCATCACCAAATCTCGTTTTCGTGAGATTTCCCTGATCATGATTAACATTCTCTCCCATATCTGCAAACAGTTCATTCTTAGATGCTTTTGCAAAAATGTTACCAAATAATTCCACCACCGCCTTCTCCACGCTCATCGGGTCCTTTTCGGCAAATTTTACTTCACCGGACTGGATACCTTCGAGGAATGGAGTCACCATCTCGTCAAATACAACTGCCGTTACCATGAGATCGCCGTCATATTTCTTCTCACGAAGTGTCTGGATAGAGTTTTTCAACCCCTCCTTATATGCGACTATCTTTTGCTGTTTCAGATTCTCAGCCTGCTCTTCGGGGTACATTCCAAATTCTTCTTTGAAATGTTCCCGATATGAGGACTTGGCTGTTTTGGATGCTTCAGTCTTTGCAAGTTCAGCCGCAGCATCCAGATCGTTTTGTGTAAATTTCTTATCCACACCGACCTCCTCATCGTCTTTTTGTTTGTTTTCTTCTCTGCCGAGAAGGTTTTTAATTACTTTTAAAACGGATGCAAACCCGTCCTTGATTTCTCCCTTTATATCATTGTCATCATCTATTGAAAAAATTTCATGCTCTTCATCATCATGGAATACTTCGAGAATCGGCAGCTTATGAAATGGTGCATGACCACCCAATAATGCAAGTGCAGTGATCTTTGCAGCTTTAGGATTAATCTCTACCGATCTATGGGGATATTCCCTATTCTTTATGGACTCGAACATATCCTTGCTGATCTTTGCGATATCTGCGAGAACCTGTTTGCCCTTGCGTGAGAAGTTTTTTAAAAGTCCTTTGGATGGCTTCTCTATGGACAAATCTTCGCCGTTATGCCCGATAATCACAGAAGGATAATAGTCATTCGCTTCATCGGCATCATGGTTCTTCTTCAATTTTTCATACCATTCATCGTTATATGGGAATCCTCTATGATCCCCGAGTAAAAATACCGGCACACTCAGGATATCATAGGTCCCGTCATCGTTCTTTTTATGATCATATTTTTTAAAGTTCATGTAACCTCCTTAATTAAAAAGATTCTCAAAATAATCAGGATTATCATTTATTGCTTGATTAAATTTTTTCTCAATCATTTTCTCTGCAATTTCCCTTGTTTTTCCATGTCCTAAAAACATTTTCCAACCTTCAGGATATGAACCATATCGCCAATCTATTCTTAATGAATAATGGGGATTTTCATTGTTCGATTTATCATCCCATACAACCTTTATTGTATCAAATTTACAGATTTCCTTAAAAGAAAGATGTGCTTTTTTACGGTTCATTTTATTCTCCTATGCGCTCTTTGTGTTCTTTTTTTCTTGGCGTTCTCTGCGTGAAATCTTCCCAATTTCAAATTTCCAGTTTCAAGTTTCATCTTTACATCCTGTTCATTACAAAACCGAGCTGTGTCATGTCCGGCACAACTGCGGTCTCGGTTGCCTCTCTGGATCGGTGCAATACAATTATCGTGCATCTGCAACTATAATCAAAAGGTATTTTCAGCACATGCCAGATCGGATCATTTATTTTACGTGTAAATTTATGAAATGGTCGATGCGAATCCCGGACGCGTGTGTCATTCATGGTCGCCACCATCTTGTAAGGATATTCATTGGGATCTGCATCTTTATAGATTTCTTCTCTACCATTGGCATAATAGGTCGCCAGGTTTGTTTGTGCAACTGTCGCCAGATGGGACGGATTCAATTCGCTCAAACCCCAATTCGTGAGATGTTCCTGAATTGCGATCTTTACTGCTTCGTATCCTTCGCCTGCTGTGGAAGCGATCACATTGTATAATTTGTCGCCAAGCTGCACTGCCTGATCACGTGCAAGAATATCCGTCATTCCTGTCAAACTCTTCTCGAGTTCCTTCAGCCCTACTTCTGTAATAATTCCAGCCCCAATGAAATACAAAATCCACTCGTCATAGCTCTTTTCTTTCTTGTCTGGATCTTCTTCAAATTTCAAATTATCTTTTTCGCGGCTTTCGTGACTTTCGTGGTTGCTTTTCTCCGCGCTAAACTCTTCCGAAAGTTTCATCTGTTGCTGTGCATGATCCATGCCCTGCAATTTGCTGATTATGAGAAGTTCTTTAACATCTGAGGTCAAAACTTTTGTGGTAAAATTCTCTATTTTTTCTTTATCGAATTTTTTCTGTTTTTGGATAAAGCCCGCAACCTTATGGAAATCCTTTGCAAACTTCTCAGTATATTCATCGCTGATCTGATCGTTCTCTTTCCAGAATCGGGCATTCTGCTGAAGTATATCTTCGATCTCCGCGAAGTGCTCCTGAAATCCATTTTTTGCTTTATTATCTTCGCCTTTGGGCTTTGGCTCATTCTGTGTGGGTGTAACCGCAGCAATAAGAGTTTCCTCATCACCTTCCGGCACATCGATACCGATTGCTTCATATATGAACCGTGCAGGCACTTTCAAGCCCGTATCCACAAGGTTCTTAATATTCTGTGCAATGGTAATGAGCATACTCATATTGAGGGCATTCCACTGGAATTTCGGATAATGTTCGGTTGAATAATTCATATCAATAAGAGGTCTTATGAGTTGATTGTTCAGTGCAGCGGCGGAAATACACACATCAAAAAGCGTATAATTATTGAGCACTCCCTGATGAACGCTCGCCTGAGCATAGGTTCCTGTTCCCTTCACACTTTCATTCGTGCTCAGTGTTTGACCGAGTACCAGCATTGTGATCTCAGAATTACATCTCCTGATGAATCCGTCATAAGAAGCATCGCCTGTGCGCGTTGCTTCGAGAAATTTGACTACAAGCCCTTTGGGAATTTTAGCGCCGGAATCTGTGAGCACGGCATCCAATAATTCATCCGCCTTGGTGAGTATATCTTGCTCTGCATTATCCGGAACCTCAACCGTAGCGAACGGCATCCCGAAACGCTCCTCAAAAATAGCCCAGAACTTTGCACCATTTTTCTTGAGCCAAGCCCAGAATGTAATTCTGCTTGCCAAACTCTCACCATAAGGATTTTCATCGTCCCTACCGTGAATAAAATGAATGAACTTTGACATATCAAGCGGCTGAGGATCTGCATCATAAGGATCGACTACCTTGAGTTTATAGTGTCCAAATTTATCAAATATAAAAGCGAATTGTTTTGCCTGCTTGAATCGAATATCTTTCAAGCCGATCTTATTCTTGAATTTCCCCAAATTGATAAACTCATAATTCTTTTCTGAAATTGAAAATCCTTTTGAGATCGAATCGAACATCGCAATTACATCGGTTTCAAAAGTAGGTATTTTATTTAGATTATATCTTATAAAATTACATATTTCCAGATCCCTTGCAGTGACTTTTGATTTGCCATTTACCTGTGTGACATGAGGTAGTATTTTATATCCCTTACTGACAACAGACTGAATCCTGGTATTAAGATTTGAGCTATACGCAGTATCTCTTTCAATATCTTCCAGGTAATCCATCCCTTTTTGCTGAATGACCTTATCGGGATTCTCACGATTGGAATGTCCCTGCTTATATCGAAACTCTGTAAGTACCTCGATTTTTTCATTCATGCTGTCTGTGGATAAAAAATGCTTGCTCATATTAAAATATATAGGTTAATCCTATCCCAATCGATTTATCACTATGTGCTCCAAGATTGAGATAAAGTTTGTTAATGATCCGTGGAAATCCGATAAGGGCTGTTAGGTTCAGCATAGGTTCTTTGCCCGTATAAAGAGATGCCTGAACTCCAATCTCTACTGATGGAATCAGCGCACGTTCAATACGAGGTATGACTTCTTTGAATCTATAATGTTGTATGTTGAATTTCCTTTGAGCTGAATCATATTCAATATGAATTTTATGGTCGCCAACTTCGATATCTGTGCGTGCGATATAAGCGTCTTTAGATTCAATTATGTGTGTCGGTGGATGCTCGATGGTAAGATATTCTGTTACTACGGTCGTATCTACCCTATAAATCACCTCAGCATCTTTAGTGATATAGATAGTGTTCGGTTCACTTATATATATAGTGTCAAATACAATGACGGATTCGGTTTCAGTTGGCACGTATCTCTTCTTATTGCCGAGATAATATCCGACACCAAAAGCAACGATAAGGATGAGCATGATAGCAAAGAATTTTTTCATTTAATCACCTTATTTTTTGCAAATTCAATGATATTCAAGAGATATCTGCTGATCGCTTTCGGGGCGAACATGCCAGCCAGACAAATCATAAGATACACCACTATTGTAATATTGAAAAGTTCATTAATCATTGCCATTGCAATAACAAAAGCAAAACAGAGTGCACAAATGGTTCCGAAAATAAATTCACTGTAATCCTCTTTTTCCCAAAATTCGTTTTTCTTTTTCATCAGACCTCCTCAGCCCTAAATTGTGGACCTGAGCGCCCAGCCGATTACGCTGAGAGCTATTACACCAATCGATGTTATAAGCCACCAAATTGATTTCTTGTTGGACTTGATGCCTTTTGCGTTCTGCTCGGTATCCTTAACAACAACGCCAACATTTTCTTCTAAGCATACGATCTTATCATAGATCATTTTATTCGTGACACGCACAAAGGTTTTGTTTCCATTTTCATCTGTCATATTTTCCCCTATAAGTTCATTATTCGTACTGCAACTGTAAATATGATAAATCCAAACAGCCCGATAAATATCATCGATGCTGCGGATGGGTAGCGTATTCTGATTATCTTCCCGAATATTGGGATTCTGTAATATCCGTCCTTTTGATGCTTCCAATCGCCGTCATATTTTATGTGCCTGAATTTCAGTTCATAAATACATAGTCCGCCGAGTTCAGAACCGAGCCAAATAAGCAATCCCTTCCAGCCCCACACAACTATAGCGAGACACAATACCAATAACCGGTGTCCCATATTCTCCACCAGCTCCCGGAACTGATGATACTTCTCTGAAAATTTATGGCTATGAGGCATCGATATCTTCCAAAGCATTGCCTCGGTTGTGCCTTCACCGTAATAATATAGCCAGCGCATAAAAAGGTAAAAGAACGGAAGAATAAAAAGTATAAACATTTTAATTTTTCCTCAGCGTGCTCAGCGTTTTCTCAGCGTACTTTGCGTGAAATCTTCATCTTGGGAACGCCCTAAAATCTTCTGTATCTTCCCAGATTTCAACGCACTGCTATAGCTCGGATCCAATAGCTCGACATCCAACGCATCAGCGATCTCATCCAATTCGGGAATGCTCAGTTTTTTCAAGACATCATCTGTATAGCCACCAACTACTGCATGAGCAACGATCTTCGCTTTCTCACAAAATGCAAGATAGTCGGTATTCTCTTTGTCGGTTTTCTTGTTCAGCTTGTAGGATTTATCTTTCCCGAATGAAATCTCCGCATCTAAACTATATCCAGAATGAATGATCGCAGATACGATCTCGTCATAACCTGCTTTGATGTTTACATTAATATGATGATATGAATACTCGGTTCGCATCACACCGTTTTCATACTCTCTCTGTCCGGTTTCCGCAAAACATCGGA
>JAUWPE010000065.1 GCA_030611765.1 Candidatus Cloacimonadota bacterium
AAAGATTGGTTTTAATGAGAGAACTTCTGGCAGAAAATGGTTCTATTTATGTGCATCTTGACTGGCATGTAGGACATTATGTAAAATGTATGATGGATGAGATTTTTGGATATGAGAATTTCAGGAATGAGATTGTGTGGAAATATAAAAGTAGTGCACCTCCCAAAAACGATTTTCAAAGAAATCACGATATAATTTTAAGATATTCGAAATCAGATAATTATTTCTATAATACTCAATATGATTCTTATACAGAATCAACAATCAAAAGGTTTGATAAAGTTGATAAAAAGGGAAAAAGATATAAGATGGTTACTAAAGGAAAAGAACAATTTATAGTTTATATGAAAGATAAAGGCACACCTGCTGATGATGTTTGGTATTATCAAATAATTGTTGGTGGGGCATCAGAATCTCTAAACTTTGTAACCCAAAAACCCGAAACGCTTTTAAAACGCATCATCCTTGCCTCTTCCAACCCCGGCGACATAGTAGCAGACTTTTTCTGTGGTTCAGGCACAACCTTAGCAGTAGCAGAAAAACTTGGCAGGCGGTGGCTCGGCTCTGATTTATCCAAGTTTGCCATACATGTTACAAGGAAGAGACTTTTGGATATTCACAATTCAAAGGACCTAATAGAAAGAGAATAAAAAACTATGCTTACTTTATTAAATTTTAATATCCAGAATTTAAGAAATGAATTTCCGTCTTACATGGTTAAACCTAATTTTAAGTCAGTTATTTCCGTCTTAAATTCAAAATTCTATTTTAAGACGGCAAGGGGTAGCTTATGATTGAAAGAACAGGAAAATATATTAAGCAAATGGGAGGATATAGGGCATATATAGTAAAACCCTTGCCTCCTGAACCACCTATTAAATATGATGGTGAACTTAGAATTTTGCTTTCAGAAGCAGATAGGGCGTTGGCAAGACTTGATGGTATTACAACTGTTCTTCCTAATCCTGAACTGTTTGTTGGAATGTATGTTAAAAAAGAGGCACTTCTAAGTTCTCAAATAGAGGGAACTCAGGCATCCCTTGAAGGAGTATTGAGGTTTGAGGCAAACCTTACTCCCTCTGAAGATATAAATGAAATAAAAGAGGTAGTAAATTATATAAAAGCCTTGAATTATGGAATTAATAGGCTTAGGAGTTTGCCTATGTCTATTAGACTTATTAAGGAGATACACAAAATTTTAATTGAAGGCACAAGAGGAACTCATAAGACACCTGGAGAATTTAGAAAGACTCAGAATTGGATAGGACCATCTGGTGCTTTTTTGAATGAGGCAATATTTGTGCCACCTCCTCCTGATAAGGTTATGGATTTGATGTCTGAGCTTGAAAAATTTATTTATAAAAAGGATGATATACCTCCTTTACCCAAAATGGCTCTTATTCATGCTCAATTTGAGACAATACATCCTTTCCTTGACGGGAATGGAAGGATAGGAAGATTGCTTATTACTTTTTTTCTATACTGGAAGGAAATACTTGCTCGTCCTTTGTTGTATTTAAGTTTTTATTTTAAGAAACATCGTTCTGATTACTATGATTGGCTAATGAAAGTAAGGTTAAATGGAGATTGGGAAGGATGGTTGAAATTTTTTCTTAAAGGGGTATGTGAAACCTCGCAAGAGGCAGTAAATACTGCAAGAACAATAATTAAACTAAAAGAAAATTTGATAACAAGACTTTACGAGAACTCCATCTCAAGTATTCATGCCATAAAACTAATAGATTTACTTTTCGAGAATCCACTAACTGAGGTTAGAGATATGAGTGAAAGACTTAATATCCATAAAGATACAGCAAATGATTTGATGAAAAAATTTGAAAAAATTGGTATTTTAAAAGAAATAACAGGAAAGAAGAGATATAAAAAATATATTTTCTCTGATTATGTAGATATCATAAAAAAAGGAACAGAACTGTGAAAACAAATAAAAAATATGGAAAACCAGCAAGACCTTTTGAAATACAAAATATAGGAAATTATGAAATGGTTTACTGGCAGGAAAAACAGGATGAATATCTTACATTTATGCTTAAATTATATCAATCTCAACTTCTTTCTAATTTTAAATATATACACGGAAGAAAAGGCGATAGAGCAGTTCATATTGGTCCATTAAATGCTCCAGTATCTACAGAAGAGATTGAAAAAGTTGTTATTGAATGTAAAGAGAATAACTTCAAAAAATTAGATGTATTAGGATGGGAATGGAGTTATGAGGTTAATGAACTTACAAAAAGTTCAGCAAAGAAAAAAGGAATGGATTTAAAGCTTATTCAAATACCATCTTTAAATGAGATAAAATCTGCTCTTGTAGGGTTTGACCTGAATCTATTTAAAATTCCAGAACAGGTTGTAGAAAAAGCACTTTTACCTCATATTAAATTTTCAGAAGTTGCATATTTAGAAATTGAAGAAACAAATGCAAAAAATGAGATTACTTTAAAAATAACAGATTTTCAAATTCCACCAACACCAGAATTAGCTGAGATAGCAAGTAAAATAAAAGATTCAAGAGAACTTATAGATTATTGGGCAATAGATTGGGATTATAAAGGAGACACATTCCACAACCAATGGCAGAGTTTTAGAGTAAAGAAAAATCCCAAGGTAGATTATGTAGCAAGGCATAAATATGAGAAATCAGGAGAGTATCAAGTAATGGTAAAGGTTGTGGATGTGTTTGGGAATGATACGAATAAGGTGATTAAGGTGAAGTTATGAATAAAGCTATAACAATGACTTACAGTAGTTTGGTTGATAGAATTGCACAGATTCTTGTGCAGGCAAGAAACAATGTAGTCAGACAGATAAATAGGACTCAAGTTTTGGCATATTGGGAAATTGGTCGTGAAATTGTAGAGTTTGAGCAGAAAGGCAAGGCACGAGCGGAGTATGGTGAGAACTTACTTATGAAACTTTCAGCAGACATGACTGCCAAATTTGGAAGAGGTTTTTCAGCAGAGAATCTAAGACTGATGCGGAAGTTTTACATTACCTTTAGAAAATCCAAGACACTGTCTTGGAAATCTGACAGTAAGAAATACCAGACACCGTCTGTTAAATCTGAAAAACCGCAGACACTGTCTGCCAAATTCGAACCTATGCTATCCTGGTCGCATTACTGTGAACTTTTGAGAGTAGAAGAATCCCTTGCCCGTTCTTTTTATGAACAAGAATCAATTCAAAATAATTGGTCAGTTCGTGAGTTGAAAAGACAGATTAACTCAATGTTATTTGAACGATTGGCACTCAGCAAAGATGTCAAAGCTGTGATGAGAATGGCAGAGAAAGGGCAGATAATTGAAAAACCAGAAGATGCAATAAAAGACCCATATATTCTGGAATTCTTGAATCTTAGAGAAGAAACAGCATATACTGAAAGTCAATTGGAACAGTCAGTTATTGATAAGTTGCAATATTTTCTTCTTGAATTAGGTAAGGGATTTAGTTTTGTTGCTCGCCAGAAAAGGATTACTATTGCAAACCGTCATTATCATATTGACTTAGTTTTTTATAATCGTATCTTAAAATGTTTCGTTTTAATTGACTTGAAAACAGGTGAACTTGACCATTCTGATATTGGGCAAATGAATTTTTATTTGAATTATTTCAAGGAAAATGAAAAAGCAGAGGGAGAAAATGATCCAATTGGTCTTATCCTTTGTGCTAAAAAAGATGATATTTTTGCAAAGTATGTTTTAGGTGGATTAAGCAACAAAATATTTGCATCAAAATATAAATTAGCATTGCCTTCAGAGCAAGAATTAAGGTCAAAACTAAAGTCAATTCCTTTGGCTTTGAGTAATAGTGGAAGTAAATTTAATAAGAAAGATGATTAATCAAAATGTTGTTAGTAAATTTGGAAATGGTATAAATAGGAATATTAAGAAAATAAAATGAAACCAACTGAACTTTTACACCCAGACCAAAGACGACCAAGCAAAACATATCTTTCTAATGCATTTAGAAAAGCAGTTTTTACATGGCGAGAAAAGGATTATCCAAACATTACAGACACTACCCGTCGGTTGTTGCGGTTCTGGTTTGATGAAGAGCATATTATAAATGGCAATCTTTTTGAGTTTTGGTTCTGCCAGAGAGAAGCAATTGAAACCTTGATTTATGTTTATGAAGTAATGAAAAAGAGAAACTTCATAGATGTGGCAAGAGATTTTGGCTCTGGACCTATTCAAGGTTATGACCCTTCTTATGACCAATATCCCCTTTATGCTTTTAAAATGGCAACTGGCTCCGGAAAAACTTTTGTAATGGTATTAAGCATTGTCTGGCAATATTTCAATTATAAGAATGAAAACAAAAATGATTATACTTCTAAATTTTTACTTATTGCTGGTGAAAAGAATGTAATATATGATAGACTTACAAGAGATTTTAAGGATGGAAAAATCTTCAAAGAATTACCATTCATACCATCAGAATGGCAGGAAGATTTTGAACTTAAAGTAATACTTAAAGAAGACCCAATTCATGTAATTCCTGAAAATGTATTATTTCTAACAAATATTCAGCAATTAGAAAAAAGACAAAGCAGTAAGAAAGAAGCTGAAAAGTATGTAGATAAGGTTATGGAATTGCCCGAAGCTTACAATGTTTCTGATATTTATCAGGAAAACAGAATAAAAGGAGTTTTGACATCTTGTCCAAATATAATGATTTTAAAAGATGAAGCACATCATATATATAGTTTTGAAAAAGCATGGAAGAAGATATTATTAAATCTTAACAAAAAGCTTATTTCTCAATATGGTAAGGGTATAATTATAGAGTTGGATTTCTCAGCAACACCAAAGACAGAAACAGGTGCTTTATTTCCCTGGATTATTGTGGATTATTCACTAAAAGAAGCAATTGAAATGAATATAGTCAAGCGGCCTTTAAAAGGAATTGTTAAGAATGCTAATGAGATAGCTTCAACAAAAGCAGTTGAAAGATACAGAGTTTGGATTGATGCTGGAATAAGAAGATGGCGAGAATACAAAGAAAACTTAAAACCATTATCAAAGAATCCTGTGCTGTTTTTCCAATGTCCTGAAAATACTCAAGCAGATGAGATATACGAATACATAAATTCTATTCCTGACTTAAATGATAAGGTTTTGCTTATTCATACTGATAGCACTGGAAACATACAGAAGAAAGATTTAGAACCAGCAAGGAAAGTCGCAAAATTAATTGATGATCCTGAAAAAATAAATCAAGACCCAGAGCTAAAACACCTATTTCCTAAAGGAATTGACGCAATTATAAGTACTATGATGTTAAATGAAGGTTGGGATGTAAAAAATGTTAATGTTATTGTCGGGTTAAGACCTTATCGTTCACAAAGAAAAGTTCTTCCTGAGCAAGTAATAGGTAGAGGTTTAAGAAAAATGTTTCCAGAAGAACCCGCTAATGTTAACAAATCTATAAATGTTCTTGAAGTCATTGGACCACCAGGATTAACTGAAATTCTTGAGGATATTGAAGCAGAAGAGGGAATAAAGTTTGCAGAATTTGATACGGATAAATCTCTAAATTTAACAACTATTTTTGTTGATCAGAATAAATTAGATAAGGACATTGAAATACCAATTTTAAGTCCAAGAATCTTAATAAAAGAACCTAATTGGAAAGATATTAAAATAGAAAATTTACCAAGTCTTAACATTCATTTAGAAAACAAAATATTGGAGATGGAATATGTTGCAGTGGATATGCTAAAGGGTATGGAAGTTATAAAAAGAAAATGGGATTTGCCAGTTCCACAGGATTCAAAAAGCGTAATTGCATATTATACTCAAATTATACTTAAGCAACTAAAAATACCAAATGCTTTTGCCAGTTTTAATCTATTAGTGAAAAGATATGTTATTGAGAGGTTGTTTAATGAGGAAATTGACCTTGAAGATCCAAGGATTCTTTATCAACTTAGCACTCAGGAAATCCAGGAGAAATTAGTAAAACTATTCGTAAATACATTAAGAAATATGACCTTCACAGAGAGAGAACCTGTAAAAACTGACATATTAAAATTATCAAATGTAAGTCCTTTTGTATGGTCAAAATTAGTCTATTCAGCAGATAATTGCATTTTTAATTATGTTGCTTGTGATAATAGTCTTGAGTCTGATTTTGCAAAATTTTTGGACAGAGCAGAAGATATAAAATCATTCTCAAGTTTACACAAAATTCCTTTTTTTGTAGAATATATAGATTCAAAAGGAGATTTTCATCCCGGATATCATCCTGATTTTATTGCTAAAACGATAAATAATAAATTCTTTATACTTGAAACAAAAGGAAGAAAAGATGAAGATGTCCAGTATAAAGACAAGAGGATGACATTATGGTGTAAGGATGTTACAAATATAACTAAAGACAAATGGAAATATATGAGAATTGACCAGGAATATTTTGAAAAATATAGATTTAAGAGCATTGAAGATTTATTATCGACAATATAAAATTTTTAGATTTTATAATCTTAATCGATTTTATCCTAAAAATTTGTCATTATTTAAACAGGACAGAAAAATTTTCCTGCAAAATCTGCACGTCAATACTGGTAGAAAGAAAAATTAATGGAATAATAATATATGAATGACCTATCTATAGTCAACAAAATAAAAAAATGGAGAGACAATGAAAAAAATAGCAATTAGTATTATTTTAACAATTTTAATAGCATCAATATTACATTCAGAAAATCTCACGCTTACTTTTACTCTTGAAGATTTTACATTCACAAAACAAAATTCTTATGATGTGATCAATCCACCTCAGATTGATAACTATGTTTTTACTGACGGGATAGGCGAACCGCAGCTTCCAGTGAAAATTATAAATTTGTCCATTCCGCAAGAGAAGGAAATCAGTGAAGTAAAGATTCTTCATAATGAGATGCAGACATTACAAGGAGAGTTCTTGCTCTATCCTGTGCAAAAGCCAAAGGCATTATCCGATGAATCCCCTGTAAGCTTTATTCCTGCTGATTCCGCAATATATGGGAAGCATGCTTCCTATCCGGAAGATATCGCACAAAAAACAAGATCGGGTTTTCTTTCAGGATATCATATCGGATCAATTTTAGTTAGCCCTTTTCAGTACAATCCGGGAGGTCGCAAACTCACATTCATAACAGAACTCGAAGTTGAAATTACGTATGCAGAGAGCAAAAAGACCGGCATTGCGATCAATCAGAGAAGCGCAACAGCTCAAGAATTCCTGAACGATCAAATATCAAAATTCGTTTATAACAAAAGTGATATCTATCACCCGGAAATTATTAAGAAAGAACAAACTGAAAATGTTTATGAATATGTGATCATTACAACGGGTAATTTTGAAGCAGAATTTCAACCGCTTGCAGAATGGAAAACGCAGAAAGGTGTGCGGACTTCGATAGTAACAATTTCATACATTTATGATAATTACACTGGCATCGACAATGCAGAAAAGGTGAGGAATTTCATTAAAGATTACTATCAAAACCATGGCACTTTGTGGATTCTTCTTGGTGGAGATACCAGTTTTGTGCCGTATAGAGAGGCATTTGCTTTCGATTGTGAATACGGTCCATACTGGCATAATTTACTGCCCTGTGATCTCTATTTTTCCGATTTGGATGGTACGTGGAACGATAACGGAAATACTATATTTGGTGAACTTGAAGATAATATAGATATGTATCCTGATGTATTTGTGGGACGTGCATCTGTGGAAAACATCGATGAAGCTGTGGCATTCGTAGATAAAATTCTCACTTATGAGAAAAATCCGCCTGTAGATTATCAAACCGATATGATGTTCCTTGCCTCGATTTTGTGGAGTGATCCCTATACTGATTCCGGCTTGAGCAAGAATTTCATCGATGATGCCTACGTTCCTGACAGATTCGACCCGATAACAAAATTATATCAATCAATGGGAAATCTCAATTATGATGATGTCATGAGCAATCTGAATGGGGGACAGCATATTATAAATCACAATGGGCATGCTTGGTATTCTGTGATGTGCATCGGTAGTGATCATCTTTACAACAGTGATATGGATGCGCTGACCAATGCCCCGGCATTCTCGATTTGGTACACGATCGGTTGCTGGCCCGCTGCATTCGATTACAATTGTATAGCGGAACACTGGATAAACAATCCTAATGGAGGCGGTGTGGCATTTATCGGAAATTCCCGCTATGGATGGGGAAGCCCGGGCAATCCGCTTTATGGCTATTCTGATACTTTTGATCAAGAGTTCTACAAACAATTATTTGTTGAAAATATTCATTCGATCGGCATGACTATGTCACTGGCAAAATCGGTGTATGTACCTTATTCAAGGAATGAAAATGTTTTCCGTTGGTGTGAATATGAAATAAATCTGCTTGGTGATCCGGAAATGCCTGTTTGGACAGATATTCCTCAAAATCTTGTCGTGGATTCTCCGGACAGTATCACTGTGGGGGATTGCGATATTCAGATTTTAGTGAGCGACGGACAGTTTCCTCTTCAAAATGCGCTGGTCTGTATTATGCAAGAAGATGATGTGTATCAAACTGCCTATACTGACTTGCAGGGAGAAGTGCAATTTTCAGTTTCAACCGACAATGTGATCGATGACTTGCTTGTCACTGTGACCGCTCAGAATTTTTTGCCATACCAGAACACGATAAAAGTGATCGCAGATCAGCCTTATGTGATGATCGATTCTTATGCAACAAATAATTCTATTCACGGCTACATCACTCCTGGAGCAAATGTAAGCATTGATGCGGGATTTCATAATTTCGGACAGATGCCAGCACAGGGCATCGAGGTCGTTCTTGCGACAGATAGCGACTTTATTACGCTGATAGACAGCACTCATTATATCGCACTTCTCGATCCTGAAACAGCAATATTCGAGGATAATGTTTTTAACTTTGAAGTATCAGCAGCTATTGAAAATGGTGAGGTGATCCCTTTGGGCTATTCCATAACGGATAATTCGGGTGGTTTGTGGGAAGGAACTCTTTCGATTACAGGGGCTATCCCGGAATTTGAATATATCTATCATCAGGTATCCGACTCGACAAACGGGAATGGGAATGGAATTCCTGATCCCGGTGAAGAGATCGATATTCAATTGATCATCAAAAATTTTGGTTTACAGAAATCGATTAATACTATGCTTGAAATTGATTCGGATAGCCCGGATATTAGTATTCCAGACAGTATCTGGGAACTCGGTGATGTCCCTTCACATAATTGTGAAGATATCGTCATACAAATTGCCATTAATTCATCATGCATACCGCCCGCTTTTCCGGAAATCGAAATTACTTTTATAGACAGTCTTGGTTTCGCAAGCGTAGATACATTTACAATAACTATTGGAGAAACAGGTTTTTCTGATGATATGGAAGCAGGTGATAGCAAATGGACACATTGGGGAACCCATGATCTCTGGCATTTAACCGACTATAAAGCACTTTCTGGTGAGTATTCATGGTACTGCGGCATTGCAGATTCTTTATATTATCCAGACGATGTTGAAGATATATTGGAGTCCATAGCATTTACTGTCGGGAAGGAAGCGATGCTTTCATTCTGGAGCTGGTATAAATTTACAAATTACGGTGTGGATGGCATTTATGTGGAAATTTTTGACGGAGCAGAATGGATCACTCTGGATTTTATCGGGAGCGGTGGCGCCTTGGGAATACTCACGACAAAAAATGATTGGTTGGAGTATATCTACGATATATCATTCATTCCCGAAGGCACACAGTCACAGATACGTTTTCAGTTTATCAGCGATGACGAGGATGTTACCGAAGGTGCATATATAGATGATGTTTGTATCTATGAAGATGATAATCCCGTTCATGCGGAGTTCATCGCGGACAAATTTTACGGGCAAAAACCCCTTGAAGTGCAGTTCAGTGATCGAAGTTATGCAGAAACAGGTTCGATCACAACTTGGGATTGGAATTTTGGAGACGGGAATGTCTCTAATCTAATCAATCCGCTGCATATCTTTAGCGAAGAAGGATTGCAATCTATAACATTACAAGTAACAGATCGGTTCGGGATAACATCCACGATCAAAAAGGCAAATTATATTGATGCTTTATCAGATACAACGAAAACCGTATATGTTAACCCTGACGGCACAGGTGATTATATGACCATCTCCGAAGGAATGGGAGTGCTCAATGTGGGGGATACTCTTATTCTTGCCGATGGCACCTATACAGGTTCGATGAACACGGATATAGTCATTCCTAATGACAACATCACAATCAAATCCGAACATGGTTCATTGTACTCTTGTATAGATGGAGATAATTCCAGTACCGGTTTCATTCTTGGTTTCCATGAAAATATTTATATCGAAGGTATCACATTCCAGAACTTTCAGTATTATGGCTTTGGAGGAGCAATAAGCGCAAGTGGTTCATTTGAGATAAATGACTGTATCTTTTATAACTGTTTTTCATGTGCTGGAGGAGGTATATGTAGCACGGGCAATACGAAAGTGAGCATTTCGAATTGTCTGTTCGAGGATTGTAGTGCATATAAAGGTGGGGCTCTCTTCGCAGAATATATTGATGAGCTGTTCATGGAGAATACATTGTTCGTTAATTGCGTAAGTAGTATGTACTCTGGTGGTGCAGTATGTTTTAACGAGATATCATCGGTTGAGATAATAGGATGTATTTTTGACGAATGTGAAGTGGGTAATCATAAGCATGGTGGCGCCATAAATGTTACCATTGTTGATACAATAACTATTCTAAATACTGCTTTCAGCAATTGCGTTACGGCTTCAAATGGTGGTGGAATCAATTTTGATGAATGCCAAGTTGTGAAGATAGATAGCTGTGCTTTTGGGTTCAATGTTTCTCAGAATGGCGGAGCGATAAAGAGCAATGCATCAAATCTCACTATTTATCAAACAAGAATTTTTTCTAATGAAGCAATAGTCGGCGCAGGGATATATTGCGGTGATGAATCCTTTGTGAGCGTGGACAA
>JAUWPE010000080.1 GCA_030611765.1 Candidatus Cloacimonadota bacterium
ATTTACCTGACTTTTTTATCCGTGCAAACATCGAAATCTCCTATTTTTGACACTCACATATTTGCATAAATAAACTTATGTCAAGTTATTTCACCCTATTCTGTGGCACCACGTTTTAGGAAAACCCAAACCTTAAACCCTATGAATAAAGGGCTTGCCACGTGTTGGTAGGTGAGAACTGTAAAAGAAAAGTTTAACGATATTCCCTGCTTCTTCCAATTGTAGAAGTTTCTCCAAGTTGTCTATTTCTATTTGCCAAACTTGATGTTTATGCTCAGCAAATAAGTATTCAATAATTGCGTCTTCATCATTTGATAATTGTTTGAGATATTTATCTTCTTTTAATCTGTCTAATACTGTATTTAATACTTTAGAATCAATTCCTTTAAGTTTATTTAATGTGTCAAAAATTTACCTGTTGTTTCCATAAACTTGCCAGAAGTTGTTTGAGTAGAATCTTTGATGATGGAGATTTGATTTAAGTGCTCGTATAGACTTTTAATTTCATCGAAACATAGCACTTCAGAAAATATAGGAGCTCCTGTATTTTTGTCGTATGCGTATATTGACATTTTTAAATCTAAAGTGTTTGTAATTCTTCCTTTAATTCCTGAAAAATTCGCTTTTAATGTTAAATTTTCATTTGAAAATATTTCTTTGTCGTATTGTACACTCATATTAAACTTTCGTAATTACATCTATATAGCCTTCCCATTCTGGATTATAATTTTCATGAAAAGGTGAACCAAAAGGTGATTCTTTACTTAAAATTATCACATTAGAAAGATCTTCAATATTGTACATTCTAAAACTTGGAAATGGTTGTCCTGAATCTGAAACTCCCTCTGTTTGTACGATATGAACCTTTGTACTTTGTACTCTTGAGTTTTTCGCAGTATAAATAAAAACTGCATAAGGATGTCCGATTCGTTTTCCTTTTATTTTTCCTTCTTTGTTATATTCAAAAGAGATTGGTAGTCTCTTTTCAATCGCACGTTTTAAAGTTTCTAACGTATTCATGATTTCTCCCTTATTTGATCTTTATTTTTTATTAACAACAAAAATCTGAATAATTCAAATATATTATTTCATCATGACAACTATCAAATATTGCAGTATATTTCTTCCATAGCCGAATCATCCGGATTATACTCAGTTCGGTTACCAGAAAATTCTTCATTTGTTATGGTAATATCAGACATATTTTCAACCTTAAATAATTTCCATCCTATAGGCCTACTAGATTTGGTATATCCACCTGTTTGAAAAGCTCTTAGTAAGTCTATTCCGTTGAAGCTTTTTCCATAGCAATAAGGTTCAACAACCCGAAATGGGCCATTATAACTAAATTGAAGTAAATTTTTATTCATAATAGCTTTTTCTATTGTTTTATTTTGGGAATCAAACCGGTTCATTTTTTCATTAAATTTTATCTCATCAATTGTATCTTTTTTAGCGTTCAATAATTGCATAAAATCTGAAAACATAATTATAAGAAGTGACCTATTTGGTACTTTACTTTGAAATTCATATTGTAATTCGTAACGTGGGCTTAAAGAATTTTTCTCGGAACGATGAAACCAGTCGCTTTTTTTATCTGATGATACAAATATAATATTTTGCTTTTTTTCTTCGGCTAGTTTTAATATTGTCAGCCAGATTATTAAATCACCAGCTGAATTAATTTCTTTTGATTTATCCTTATAGCCTGGGGGTATATGGAAATTACATCTAAACTCATATTCTTTGTTTATAAACTCCTCATCAATTTCAGGATCATATATTACATTTGATATGAACAATTCTTTGTATAGTTTGCTTACAGGATCATTCCAATTCCATTTTTTGATATTGTTAATAAGGGCTTTTACCATTTTTCTTTGTTCATCAATAAGATCCTTCATTATTTTTTCCTTTGTCTTAATTTCTTTATATACCTCATCATCTTCTAAAAGCGGATATTCATCAATAAAAAAATTAATACCATGAGACAATCTTTTAGTCAAACTGGAAAAAATTTCTTTTATCTTTTCTGGTCGTTTCATAGCAAATTCTCTTGCTACATGACCCGGGATAAATAATCTTTGTTGATCTATCAATTTTTTATATATTGCCGTTATTTCTTTTAGGCTTGTTTTGCTTGTAGTGTAAGGAGTAAGTAAAACATTTGTATCTAATACATAAATGCAATTTTCCTTTACTTTTTCAATTGGCTCAACATTTAGATTAAATATTGCTCCTGCATCAGGATAAATTTTTTTATAAATTAAATGAACTACTTCTGACATATTATATTCCTTTTATTTTTATAATTTACAATAAATTCTTTAAATACTTTTGTTTGCTGCTTTAAATAATTTTTTAAATAATCATTTTTCATTCATGCTTCCATTAAGGTATCACCTTTATGTTTTATACCTATTAAATATTACAATAAATATCTTCCATTACCGGATCATCAGGGTTGTAATCTGGTCTGTTTCCGGAAAATGCTTCATCCGTTATTGTTATATTAGACATTTTTTCAACTGTAAACAATTTCCAATGAACAGGATTACCAGATTCACTATAACCTCCTGTTTGAAATGCTCTCAATAAGTCATTGCCTTTACGGCTGATCCCATAACAAAATGGTTCTGCTGTTCTGTTACCACCATTGTAATAAAATTTAATTACACTTTTTGATCTAATTGCATCACAAATTTGCTCGTTCATATAAATCTCCTTTTTAATTTTTCACTTCCACCACCTGCAGCGTATCATTACCCAATATATCAACTACCCTGACTGCTATCTTATACTTTCCCTTTTCCGGATAGGTGTATTCTGCTGATTTGAATTCAATATTGTTATTTTTCTTTGAACGGAAGGTTTGCCATTCATTTTCAAAAATATAATTTCCAGTCCAAACCTTCTCATCATTTCCATTTATTTTTATCATTTCTTTTTTACTTTCATAATCAAAATCCACAGCCCAGTAGTCAATCCAGATTCAATTTTGTTTAATCGTTTATTAAAAACACATACTTCATTGTCAATTTTTGAATTTAGATTCATTACATCTCAAGTGCGTTCTTCATTAAACAGATATATCGTTCCTCGTCCTTTTCCAATTTTCTCAATTAGATTCTCGGCACCTAAATATTGAAGATCCTTTTTTATCGTATTAATTGAACAGTTCTCCATTTGTGAGAATATATCACTCACTTTTACCGGTTGGTTTTCTTTAATTATTTGTAGGATACTACTTTGCCGTGCATTTAAGTAACTTTTCTTTTTACTATATTTTTGGTATTTCGTTTCTAATTTAGTTATTAAATTCTCAATAGATGTCAAAAAGAAAAGAGTCCATTCATATATTTTTTCATGTTCCGTGTATCTATTTTTTTGTCCATTCATTAGGGCTTGGTAGTATTCTTTTTTCTTTTCTTCAATACTATGTTCCAATGAAATATATTGAACAAATTCGTAGCCGGATTTCATCAAGAAGAGAGTTGTTAATAATCTAGATAATCTGCCATTTCCGTCCTGGAAAGGATGAATAGATAAAAATTCGTACACAAATGTAGCAATAATTAATAATGGGTGAAGACTTTTATTGTCGAATTGAGAATTAGTCCATACGATCAGTTCCGACATTTCTTTATTAACTAAATGAGGTTCAGTAGTATTAAAAATTATTTTTTCAGTTCCATTCGGATACTTTGCAATTACTTTATTTGATATTTTTTTATATTCTCCGAGATGCCTTTGATCCTTTTTGCTTTCTTTTAATAAGATTCCATGCAATTGTTGAATATAATTTTCTGTTAATGTAATTGAATCGTAATTTTCAAGAATTAAATCAAGAGTTTTATAATAACCAACTACTTCTTGCTCATCCCTACTTACAAATTTATTTATTTTTACATTTTTGAGTAGTTTTTCTATTTCCACATCGGTTAATTTAGCCCCTTCAATTCTTGTTGAGGAACCAATACTTTCTATTGTGGCAATTCGTTTTAATTCTTTAAGATACTTGTTTTCTCTTTTTTCGAGAGCTTGCCAGTTACCTTTGAATAGATCAATTGTACTAATTCTATTTATTAAATTCTGTGTTTCTGCGAAAGAAAAATTCATTTTATTTGAAAACATATTATATCCTTTATTTATCTGCAAAATATTCGTAACCAACAAAACATGTCAACAGATATATTTATTTTGTATCCGTAAAATATCTGTAATATTGTGAGCACTTAATTACAGCATCAATATTTATTCCTTTGTCTCGCTGTTTACGACAGTTGGCGGATGGGAACGAGAGGAATTAAGACAGCGTGTAATAGAAGATAAGGATAAAGTTATGTACAAGATAAGTTTGGCAAACAAGCATACTGTAAAATTTTTAAAGAAGCATTGTCATTCTGATGATTCCCGATTTATCGGGATGAAGAAGAATCTCCCATATTTTTTAATTATTCGTTTTTACAATATTAGATCCTTCGTCAGGAGTTAAAACTCCGTCCTCAAGGATGACAAAACAAAAAAAGGTTATTGTACTATTTTTGTTACAATTAATAGAATTCAGGATATTTTTCCAACTGATAAAAAATCGTATTTGCAGCAATTGTGATAGCAGCGGTTTCTGCTCTCAGAATATGATTTCCCAGTGAAACGATCTGTGCTGAGTGTTCTCTTGCAAAATCTACTTCTTGCTTTACAAAGCCACCTTCGGGTCCAATTATTAGACAAATATCTTTTTCACTGTTTTCAAGTACCTCATGAAGTCCGTGCAGGTCTTCTTCTTCCCAAGCAAGAACAGGATAGTAATTTTGGGATAAATTTTTAAGTAATTCCCCGAAAGCAAGCGGCTTATGAATTTGAGGTAAATGAGTTGAATCACATTGCTTGATCGCAGCAATTGCGATTTTTTCAAGTCTTTCAAACTGGTGAGTAGAAAGAGATGTTTTTACATTCCTTTCTGCAAAAAATGGAAAAAATTCATAAATACCAAGCTCGGTACATTTTTCGATAATCAGTTCATTATGCTGTTTCAATAGGGAAAATGCCAGTGCAATATGCGGATGGGATTTCTCTTTTTTGTCGATCCTTTCAATTTGCAGGATTATTTCTCGGGGTGAAAGTTCTTTTATAATGCATTCTGCCAGTAGCCCGTTTCCGTTTGTTAAATTAAGTATATCACCGATTTTCTTTCTTAATGTGTTTTTAATATGCTTGAATTCTGTATCAGAAATTGTAATCTCTTTTGAAGAAGAATTGAGAGTTTGTGTGTAAAAAATTGGCATTTACGTCAAATTGAATTATACAAAATAGTCTTTGATCTTATCGAAAAAAGATCTGCCGGGTTTGAGATTTCTCTTTTTGTCAAAGGGAGCGATCTTGGTGTACAATTCTTTCTCTTCGCTGGAAAGTTTATTGGGGATGAGCACAATAATTTTCACATAAAGGTCACCCTTGTGCGTACTGTTCAGATGGGGTAAACCCTGACCGCGCAATCTGAAAACTTTTCCGGATTGTGTGCCGGAATGTATCTTCATCTTGGCATGACCTTTCAGCGTAGGTACTTCCAGGGTATTGCCGAGTACTGCGTCAGTTACAGTTATCGGGAAAGTGCAGATAAGATCCTGGCCATCTCTGTCAAATAGATCGTTTCTCTTTTCTTTGATATAGACCAGTATATCACCAGCGGGACCGCCCTGTTTGCCTGCGTGACCTTGTCCACGGAGATTAAGATATTGTCCATCCGAAACACCGGCAGGGATCTCGGCCTTTATAGTTTTAACTAAGGAAATTCTGCCATCTCCATTGCATTTGGTGCATTTATTTTGGATGCTCTGACCTGTTCCGTTACATGCAGGACAGGTCGTAATGGTTGACATCTGCCCAAAGAAGGATTGTCGCACTTGTTTGACTTTTCCGGAACCGCCACACTGCCGGCAGGTTGTAATTTTTCCGTCTGCTGATCCGGTTCCATTACAAGCATCACATTTTTGTTTGAGGTTTACTTTTAGACGCTTGGTAACTCCCTTTGCGATCTCTTCCAAACTGAGTGATAGTGAGATCTTCAAGTCACCACCGCGATTAACTGTGCGTTGGCGTGGTTGTCCCCCAAAACCAAATCCACCTCTACCACCTCCAAAGAAGGTTTCAAAAATACTGCCGATATCTCCAAAGATATCAGAAAAATCGTTCGCATGAGTGAAATTATCCCAGGTAAATCCACCGCGGCCAAATTCACCCTCGAGCCCAGCATGACCGAATTGGTCATACTTTTTGCGTTTTTCATCATCACTCAAAACTTCGTATGCTTCGGATGCTTCTTTGAATTTTTCTTCAGCATCCTTATCATCTTTGTTCTTATCAGGATGATATTTCAATGCCAGTTTTCTGTAAGCACTCTTGATCTCACTTTTAGATGCGCTCTTATCCAAACCGAGTATTTCGTAGTAATCTCTCTTTGCCATTTTCTGCTTTAACTTTCTTTATTGATATGCACGGGAGCCGCGAATGTGCAATTCCCGTGCATGAATTATTTATATGTGTTTATTTATCTTCTTCGTCATCAACAACTTCGAAATCGGCATCTACTGCATCGTCACCATCAGATGGTTCCTGCTTCGTTTCAGTTTGCTGTTGCTGTTGGGCTTGTTCCTGACCACCTGCCTGCTCTTTTTGCTGTTGTTTCATTGCCTCCTGATACACGATCTCACCGAGTTTCTGAGCTTTTTGCTCAAAATCAGCTTTTGTCTGTTTGAGTACTTCTACATCTTCAGAATCGAGTTTCTCTTTTGCTGCTTTGATAGCATCTTCGATTTCTGCTTTATCATTATCTTTCAGCTTATCACCGTATTCTTTGAGTGATTTTTCTGTGCTGAAGATCAGGGTATCGAGCTGGTTGCGGAGTTCCACACGTTCTTTGAATTTCTGGTCTTCCTGAGCGTGTTCTTCTGCTTCTTTGACCATTTTATCGATCTCATCCTTGGAGAGAGCACCGGCTTTGTCGATCTTGATCTGCTGTTTTTTACCGGTTCCTTTATCTACTGCAGAAACATGAAGAATTCCATTTGCATCGATGTCAAAGCTCACTTCGATCTGTGGGAGTCCGCGAGGTGCAGGAGGTATGCCCACAAGGTCAAACCTGCCAAGCGTTCTGTTCTGCGCAGCCATATCACGTTCACCCTGCAGTACATTGATAGAAACCGCAGTTTGATTATCCGCAGCAGTTGAGAATATCTGGCTCTTCTTCACAGGTATTGTTGTATTTCTTTCGATGAGTTTGGTCATCACGCCACCAAGAGTTTCGATGCCGAGGGATAGGGGAGTGACATCGAGAAGAAGGATGTCTTTCAAATCTTCATCACCGGAAAGAATTCCACCCTGAATTGATGCACCGATCGCTACAACTTCGTCAGGATTAACGCTCTTATTTGGCTCTTTCTTGAAGAAGTTTTTTACAGCTTCTTGAACGGCAGGGACTCGTGTCGAACCACCAACAAGGATGATCTCGTCGATCTTAGATACATCGAGTTTTGCGTCTTTTACCGCGGCTTTACAGGGTGTGATACTTCTTTCAATAAGGTCGTCGATCATTCTGTTGAATTCAGAACGGGACAGGTTCAAAGAAAGATGTTTCGGTCCGCTGCTGTCTGCTGTAATGTAGGGAATATTGATATTTGTGGACTGTGTTCCGCTCAGTTCGATCTTTGCTTTTTCAGAAGCTTCGCGAATTCTCTGCATTGCCATTGGGTCTTTTGAAATATCAATGCCATCGCTCTTTTTGAATTCGCTGACGACCCAATCTATGATCCTTTTATCAAAGTCATCGCCACCGAGGTGAGTATCACCATTTGTGGAGAGCACTTCGACCACGCCTTCGCCGATTTCCAAAATGGAGATATCAAAGGTGCCGCCGCCGAAGTCATAAACTGCGATCTTCTCATCTTTTTTCTTTTCGAGTCCGTATGCAAGCGCTGCTGCTGTGGGCTCGTTGATGATACGTTCAACTTCCAAACCTGCGATCTTACCTGCGTCTTTTGTTGCCCGTCTTTGGGCATCATTGAAGTATGCGGGTACGGTGATAACAGCTTTATCTACTTTGGTGCCGAGGTATTCTTCGGCTGTTTCCTTCATTTTCTTCAGAATGAATCCGGAAATTTCCTGAGGTGTGAAATCCTTTTTCTGATTTGGTATCTCGATCACGACTTCACCTTTGCTGTCAGCTTTAATTTTGAAACTTATTTCAGATTCTTCGGTCTTTACTTCATTAACTTTTCGTCCCATGAAACGCTTTACCGAGTAAACCGTGTTATGGGGATTTGTCACTAATTGATGTTTTGCTAATTGACCAACCAGTATCTCGCCGTCTTTGGTGAAACCAACCACAGATGGTGTTGTTCTTCCACCTTCCGAGTTTGGAATGACAGTGGGTTTTCCACCTTCCATGACCGCAACACAACTGTTGGTCGTTCCTAAGTCTATTCCTATTATTTTACTCATTGTTATACTCCTTGATTTTTTATTTTTTAAATTTATTTATGAGTCCATTCTAAAAAGTTAAATTTAAGAAAGCAAGAAACCGTTGAAACGGTTAATGCATTTTTTTGTTTCATTAACCACCAACTTAAGTTGGTGGTTAATAATAAGATAGGAACTTTCAACCGATTCATCGGTTTCCATATATTTGAAAAATTTTCTGACATATTTTTAATCATAAACCTTTTATGGTAAACTCAACTATCTTTTTGATAATTTGATTTTACAAAAAATGAAGCTGAAAAATTTACGTCAACTATTATTTCCAATTCGCGTCTCAACGGGAGCACATACTTGCCCCAAAAGGTGTGCAAATATTTTGCTCATAAAAAAAGTCCGCATCAAACGACACGGACTTAATATTTTCAGCATGATTGATTTTCTAACGAGTTAACAGCATCTTTCCGGCGGGAGAATCTACTGAACCTCGCAATTTATAGAAATAGATACCATTCGAGACATTCCAACCCGACGCCTCCTTTTGTTCATTACCGTGTGTTTACTTGAATAAAATATTCGATACTTCTATCATAGGTTTTTTCCTGAGCTTCAGTAAAATAACAGGCAGGGAGCTCTCCCCT
>JAUWPE010000058.1 GCA_030611765.1 Candidatus Cloacimonadota bacterium
CCATTAAATTCAAATTGTGGTTTGTTCTCAACCTGGTATAAAGCAGTGCTTGTTCCCTGACTGTGGCAATGAAGATTTGCATAATCCCAGGTTGCTCCATAATCCAAGGATTCCCACAAAAAGAGTCCCGGATTTATAGGCATATTGCCAAGATCTCCTTCTAACCAGAGGCAATATCCCATCAATCCCACTTTTCCGGGATACATTAAATCTACAGCAAAACACAAGGATTTTACCTGGCAGGATTTTTCTCTCCATGAATACATCGGAGTAACTGTTGTCCAATTGTCTAAATTCAGTATTTGTGTCAGGTCAGCAGTTATAGTATTTTCAATATCCATATACATAATTCTTACATCATCACAGGGATATCCATGTGAATTGAGATTCATATTTTGTGAGATATGATAAATTCTTATCCAATCATTGCCATTGGGGGAAGGTCCTGTGTATAATCTTGGCCAGAGATATTCATCCGGAAGAGGAGAGGGGATAAAAGTGACAGATGACCAGAAATCGGGAATATTCTGAAATGCATAATCATCATAGCATATAGTACAGCCAGAATTTTCATGCAATGATGCTAGGCAGTTCCCTGCCGCAGGATGGAGAACAAGATCGCCGAAACCCTGCAACTCATTATAGGTTGAGATTTTATCATTCCCCAGAAGATTTCCATTTTCATCATAATAAGCCCAGTATTGTCGGCGTGTAGAAGTAGGTGAATCTGTTGCATGAAATGTAAGATATGTGCCGCTTCCATTTTCGAGCTGTCTTTGTATTGGGAAACCTGAATATCCACCCGGCATATAATCATAGTAGGAAGTCATTACGGTTGTCGGTTCAACGACAAATTCATAGTCGATGCAGTACGAATTGACTTCATCGGTGTATGGCAAAATTATCGTTCCTCTATCCAATCCGGAAACAGGAATAAGTTTTCGGTCAGGTTCTTGAAGCTCTTGAGCGAATAAGCAAACAGCAAGAAGAAGAAACAAACTTAAAGTTATTATATTTTTTGACATGCGGCCCTCCGAGTCGTTACATTTTTTCTTCTGTTAATGTTCCTTTTTTTCATATAAACTCCACAATGATAAAAAAGAATATTTAAAAAAAATTGTCAAAAAAAAGCCTGCTCGAATGTGAACAGGCTTAATTATCTGTGAGAGATTTGTTATTTTATCGAGTGAGCATCATCTTTTGGACTGTTGCAACTCCATCGATTTCAACCTTATAGAGATAGATTCCATTTGCTACATCTTTACCATTCAGGTCTTTACCGTTCCATGTGGCGTAACCTTGAGTCGGCTGTTCGCCAGCATTTACTTCCAGTGTATTAACTAGTTGTCCTCTTACGTTATATACACTAACCGATGCATGCTGATACGGTTTTTTGGCTGTAAAGTTGATGGTCGTAGAGGCAAAGAAAGGATTGGGATAATTGATTAAAGAGACTGGATTTGATTGTTCCGGATCTACAGATTCTGGTGGACCAAAATAAATTTTGATCGATGTATAGGTTATGTAACCACCAGTATTTGGACCCATTGGCGGAGTCGCACTGAAACTACCATAATCATTATCGTCGAAGTATAAGATATATATCTCACCCCATCCATCTCCTAAGTCATGAATATATGGAGCTAAATAAGGATAGACAGTAATCTGATCATCAAATGGTGTTGTATATATATCTGAAAATTCTATTGGGTCACTCCAAGTATCACCGTCTCCAATTATTCCTCCCTTGGCTGAAATATGAATTATAGGTTGATTAAGATAGTTCATGTCGGTTGGTGTTGGGTAAGTTACTTCCGGCCATTCAGCTTTAAGTAGTTTTGTTCCATCTGCCCACATCTGAACCATCCGATCACAGTCCTTGCCGACTGCTTGATTTTGTAGGTTTTCATGGAAACCTAATGTTGACAAATCGGAATAAGCCATAGAAAGCCATGGGTACCAAGTAGTGTCTGCTCCGGCTACGGTCCATGGAACACTATATCCGGAAGCATTACCAGGCATTTTGGGGACATGATTAATTTCCCAAGTGCCATCGTTTTTAAAAACTACTTCCGCTTGAAATACCCAACGATGTTCGCGAGAAGACCATGCATCTAAATCGTTTATACCATCTCCCGCAAAAGCTACATATTGTAATTGTATTGGTAGGCGAATGTTACCTTCATAATCATACATCGCTGAACGATGAGTAGTTATCGATGAACCAGGAAATCCTGGGTAAGCAAATAAAGAATCTGGATTGAATGTTTGTGCAAGAGAGTCTGTATAAGTAAATCCTGCGGTATTTTCAACTTTATAAAGCGCATATTTATTCAATCTTTCTGGAGACGACGGGTCGAGACTTACCATAATTGGGGATGAGTGAAAGTTGTCAGTATCCCAAGTTTCTCCGCCATCGAAAGATTCCCATACATAAAAACCGGGTTCGACATAAGTTGGGACATTAGTTAATGTATCCACAGCATGAAATCCAGCATAACCCATAAATGAGATGTGTCCTGGATTATTCCAGTCCACAGCAAATGAATCATAAGGACGACTTGCCGCATTAGAGGGCCATGTTGGAGGTCCTACATGCCAATCAGTAAATATTCTTTCAGGTGATGACCAATTGCCTTCAGTAAGTATTTGTTCGAGTTCACCATAAACGAAATCTTCATCAGGAACATCAATGTATCTAAACAAAACATCTTCTATTGTGTTATCGTTATCTGCATGAGAGACTTGGTAGATCCTAACATATCCGTCGGTATTATACGTTGGAGAAGGACCTACGAACACATAGGGCCAAATATAAAGTAAATCAGGAGCTGGTTGAGTAAAGGTTATACGCGATTTCCAGAAGCCAGGCACCCCTAAAAGTTGAATGTCATCATAAGAAAAGCCTGTTACGTAATGACCTACAGGTTTTACATGCCAAGTTGCAATGCAACTTCCCGATGCGGGATGTATAGTCATTCCTGGGAATCCTTCCCGAAGAACAGGTGATGTAATAGTAGCATTACTAATACTACCAAGAGTATCAACATATCCATAATAGATTCTTCTGTTAATTTCTGGAGTTACATTTGGAGCGGCTTGCCCTTGATATACCATATAAACGCCAGGACCAAAAGAATCACCATAAGCATAGCTAATGAGACCTTCGCGTTGTTTCATAAGCGGATGACTGCAGTAGCTACCAGGCATATAATCATAGTGACTAATTGGGCCTACAGTTTCAGGGAAATGTGTAAATTCCCAATCTGGTGGACTTGGATTTACATTGTCACGCAAGATTTGTCCTGAATAATCTTTACCTTCAGGTAAAACAGATTCGCGTGTTATTTTTTTTTCATCGTAAAGAGGTGTTTGTAACTCAGCAATTAATGCAATATTGAAGAAAAATATTGCAGTAATTACAATAATAATAGCTTTTTTCATTTTAATCCTCCATTGAATTAAATATTTACAATTTAAAATTTACTTAAATTATTATTAACATAAAAAGCTAACCAAAAGGTTTTAAACAAATGGTTTCCTATCCAATAAGACATTAACTTGAATCTAATCATCATAATTAACAATTTCAAAATTTCATCTTTACAGATAGACGAATTGGTCCGGTAAGGAACGACCCATCCATCTTTTCTTCTAAACTACCAAAAGGAGTATATGCAGCATCAATATCCATTATAGCAAAGGAAGTAGGAAGTTTCCAACCAAGTCCGAAAGCAGCACCTTGAGCATCAAGATTAAATTGATATCCACCGCGAAGGAAGAAGGTTCCGATTCTGTATTCAAGTCCTACATTATAAGTCTCAAGACGGTCAACACAGTTATCAACCTGGAACACTGCATTAATTGACTGCATCTTTGTTTCAAGAATGTTCATAGCAGCACCAAGAGAGAAATTCATTGGAAGTACGAATGAGAGTTCTTCCGGGTCTTCATCAATAAGACCGTCTCCATCATTGTCCAAAAGGTCAAAGGGGTCTTCATCAATAAGACCATCACCATCATTGTCCAGCGTGTATTTCATTTCAGGTCCGAAGTTTCTTAAACTCATACCGATCGTAAGATCTTTCCAGCCGGTATTATAAAGAGTACCCAAGTCGATACCCCAACCGTTCACATCATATTCATCGAGATTTTGCCTGAGATATTTGAATGAGAGGCCGAGTGAGAATTTATCAGTAAGCATAGTTGCGTAAGAAAGCCCAGCCATCATATCACTACAGGTGAACTGTTCTCCATTAGGTTTGAACCCATCATCAGTTGTTACATCCATCCAGTCCATATACAATATCGAACCGCTGATACCGAACACTCCGAGTGAGGTTGGAAAAGCAAAGGTCAGATAATCATAATTTATATCTGCAACATAGCGAGTGTGGTTGATAAATAATTCACTGCCATTTGTATATGCGAGACCTGCGACATTCCAATAGGTTGAGGATGCGCCTTTCGTATATGCTGTGTATGCTTCGCCCATACCTATCGCACGAGCATCAACACCGATTTTGAGGAACTGCATACCGGCAGTACCGACTTTTGCAAAAATATCAGCTTGAACCAAGGTTGGTATAAGTAAAAGGGCCAATATTACAAAAATTATCCTTTTCATGTTAACCACCTTTATTTAATTAAAACAAATTTATCGACTTTAACATTACCAGTCGCATGATCTTCTACAGAATATAGGTACACACCGCTTGCAATGATCTGATCATGTTTTGAAAGGAGATCCCAGGGTTCTGTTCCACTTTGTGCAATACCGGTATGAGTTGCTTTACTCGGATTGATAACATCTACAGTAGAAGTTCCACTGTGTTCAATTTCATCGACAAGGTCACCGGCAAGTGTATATATCTTGATAGTGCATTTTTCAGGAAGATTCACAAACCAGATACGTTTGCTTCTATCACCGGTTTCATCTTTGTCGCGGCGTCCATCGAACTTGCTTTGTCCGAGATATGGATTCGGTACGACATAGATATTTTCGAGATTAGAAGCGGCAGATGGACCGCCAAAGACCGTTATTCGATTTCCATCTTTACCTGATTCAAGAGCTTGAAGGTTATGTGAAGGAATACCTCTGTCAAAGGAGGTGACAGCAATGTAGTTTTCTACCCCTTTTTCAGGATAGAGTATTTCACCAATGTAATATCTGCGTGAAAGTCTGTTCTTTTTCAACTCGAGCAATCCTTCAGGATGTGCCTGACCGAGATGCCCTGGTAATGGGATCAATTTGTCATCATAGAGATCGAGATAGAGTTCATCATTTATTACAGGATTTTTGAAAAGAAGCGCGTTTTCCTGCTTTTCATTTTCTGTAAGTCGGGGAGGAGGAGCATAAATAGGATCAACATCAGCGCTATCCAGGACATTATAAAGCGGAATTCCATAAACTTTATTGCCAACAGCAATATCTACAAAAGAATAGAGTGAATCAAGATAATAGTAGTCAGTCCAATACACAGTACTGTCCGCAGTATAGATAATGTTTTCTGTTGAGTCCGAGCTTACAATATATTCCATGGGAATTCCATTATTAATGCCGAGCTGACCGCCATAATATACATGCATAGTTGTATCGGGTAAATTCATACAGACATCATAGTCTCTCTTATCCTGAGGAGTATCGACCTTATCCCAGCGGTCCATTCTCATATAGGCATCCTGTTCGCCGGAATTGGAAGCTTTCCAGAGTGTGTAGCCCTGGAAATCATGACGTAATCTGAAACCTGTCCACGGGTTAACTTTTGCATTTTTATTTTGAATAAGCCCTTGGGAATCATATTGAGGAGCAAAATCATCAGGGAAATATCCGTAAAGAAGTTTTTGTCTTTCATATTCATCCACATAGCTGTCCAAATCGGAGTTTGTGTTCTGCCAGCCGACAAATTCCCGTGTGAGGGTCATTATATCAACAGTGAATTCGGATCTGTTATCCCAGTACACGAATATAGTATCACCATTTTGGGATTGGTCGAGAGTCATATTGGGAATATCTGGTGGTCCCGGTGCTTCATAGTGTTTAAAGGTATCGGGGAGCACCACTGTTGTAAGAGTTTGGGCTTCTCCATAAAGCGTTTTAGACCAAACCGCAGTTCTTTTGAGTTCTTCAACATCATCACCGGGGAATACGGCAATAACAATTTTCATTGTTTCGCCGGGTTTAAGGTTCCAATTGGTTGAATCCGCAGGTTCGTAAAATCCATTACCACCCCCGTAGAATCCAAAGAGATATCGTGTATCACAGGGTTTATTAACTTGAGCGTTCGGATCATCACGAAGGGAGATATACGTATCGCCTGTTCTTGGATTTTTATCGGTTAAAAGCCAGTATTTCTCGTTACGATATTTTGGAGTAGTAGTGGAAGATCCATCTTTAGGACCGTCACTAACTTCCCATGTCCAGCACGCAAACTCTAACTGATCAGGATCAGGAGTACACACCCGTGCACCAACGTAACCCGTAGTGAGTCCTCCATCCTTATCGGCGTCATAAGTGTAGGCAAACTCATATCCTTCACCGTCAACATAGCTGCTTATATCCTCACTGCAACGTGGTTGTGCGCTCCATGATTGAGGACCTACGTCACAATCCATATAAATTCCCATAGCACAGTCAAACAGAGTGTCCTGCTTTTCAGGATCGGGATTAGTATTCATATTTGTAATATCAAATTCAATATAAACCAAATTTTTGATATATTCATAGCTCCATTGAAAGCTTACCTGGCGTACACGTACGTTAAGTGGTCTGTGATTCTGATTTGACCAATGGGTACCCCATACTCGTTCACCAGGAGTGCCGAATGGACTATAATCATAATAATAACCTAGAAAATCCTGTTCTGAGATCGGATATCCGTCCTCATCACGAAGACCGTCATTGTCATCATCCTGCGGCTGAGCAAAGTTGTATATACTGTCCGGATCCTCATATCCCAATTCTAGGAAACCGAGTGGGAACCAGATATCAGGGTATGAAAGTATTTCAGCCGGCTCACATTGCATCCTCTCTACTACGCCTCTGAACTCATTATCACCAGGTAAAAAAGTGCTGAATTGGGAAGGTACTGTACTTCTGAATGGGAATGCAAAGCCGGCAGGATCTTCATCGATCTTACCGTCACCATCATCATCTACACCGGCCTTCTGGTCACGAATAGATGATTCGATAATACCATCCTTCAGGTTATAGAGATCATAAATATATCCAAGAGCATTTTCTTCAAGTTGGTTATATGCAGGTAGAAATTCGTACATATCATCATCACCGTCAAAGCCCACGGATACCAACGTATCGATTGCTCTTCCATAACCCATGTCAGTAATACCTGTTTCACTCTCTAGGTCGTGTGGTGGGGGTTCTTGCCAATAAAGTTTCTGACCGAAGTCATTTCTGCGTTGTTTACAAGCACCGAACCACAAAGCGCCCTGGTAGAGATAGTCAATACCGGATCCTCCCGGATATTCCAGAGAGGGCCATTGCGGTAATGCGTCATCACCGGACCCAAAGAAACCATAATTACTAACTCGCAACCATATGTTTCCAACATCGTGATAGCAAGTGATATCAAGTCTTTTATCTGCGCCGGAGCCGCCACCTACTGATCGACTCCAAAGAAATGTACTTGAGAGCATCAGCATGAGGAGAACTGCCAGAAAAACAGGCAGGAAACCGATTTTTGAGCGCATATTACCTCCTACTTTTTTCATTATTTTTTTATTTTTCATATGACAATTTTATAGTTCAAATTTGATTGGAAAAGTTACCCAAACTGCGACAGGTTTTCCCTGATTTTTTGCAGGGATAAATTTCCATTGTTTGACTGCCAGAATTGCTGCTTCGTCAAGACCGCCGGGACCTGATTGCAGACTTTTAACGATCTCGACAGCACCAACATTACCGTCCTCAAAAACCTCTGCTCGAAGAGTTACAGTACCTTCTATACCTGCATTTTTGGCAAACTGAGGATATTCGGGTTCTACTTTTTTCATTGGAATAGGTGCTTCTTCGTGAACAACAAATTTTGGAGTAGTACCTTCTCTGGAAACAGGGGGTGGTTTTGTGAGGTCGAGAGTGGTGGGTCCGATGGTTTCGATCTCTTCGATATCTTCATCATCACTCATGTCACTTTCTTCGATAGTCAATGGAATGATAGGTTTTACTTCTTCCGGAGGTTTGAATTTCTGTCGCACTTCAGGTGGTATCTCAATGGTTTGGATCTCTTTTGCTTTATGCTGATAGGGCTTCACTTCGATCTTTGGGAACACCAAAAATGCGAAAAGTAGCAAAAGAAGGGCGAGGGATAATGATTTCTCATAAAAAGAACTCGCTACGTCTTTCCAATCATACTGAGTATTAGCAGATTTATTTTGCATAATATAAAACCTTTAGTTTATTTATGTTACGTTACCTAAATTTCCGTGCTTCAAAGGAGATCCTCAAAGCATTTGCCCTTTTAAGCTCGTTCATCACATCTACCATTATTCCGTACTCAGTATCTTTATCAGTTCGAAAACAGGTGATAATCGAAGGATTTTCTGCCAGCTTACTTTGCATTACGAGTTGGATCTGATCGACCTGTGTTGCAAAATCATCAATAGATATAAGACCTGAACGGCTGACATAAATAGTAGCTGCATTTTGTCTGTTGATCTTCTGAATGGTTTGTGCACGAGGAAGTTCGACTTTCAGACCTTTTTCTTTTACAAAGGTAGTGGATACCATAAAGAATATCAAGAGCAGAAAGGCAATATCGGACATTGAGGCATTTGGAATTTCAGAACCGACTTTTGTTTTTCTTAGTATCTTTGCCATAGGACCTCTTATCTGGTAGAAAGTGAAACGGTTTGTGCGCCGGCAGCGAGCAATCTGTCGAGTGCACGCACCATCATTTCGTATTTTGCTCTTCTGTCAGCTTCAAGCACAAATACCATTTTGGGATTCGCAACAATTTTCTCATTTACAATACGTTCAAGTTCTGCAGGAGTGACAATCACATCGTCAACAGCTATATCACCTCTTCTATTCACCTTGATCTTTGTAAGGTTTTCCTTCTTGATCTTTACCTTTATACCACCGGATTCGGTATGAGGAGGAAGTATCAAACCAAGTCCTTCTTTCACATCAAATTTTGTAGTAACAAGGAAAAAGACAAGCAAAAGAAAGGCCACATCAGCCATTGAGGATGTCGGAATCTTAGGGTTGAGACGTGGTTTTTTTGCTTTTACGATATTCATGCTAACTCAATTCCTTGCATTGTTATTTAGCTTCCATTAAGGTTTCGATAAATTTTTCTGAACCTGTCTGCATATCGATGATCAGACCATCAATAATTGAAACGAAGAAGTTATTGAATAACTGAATTGGGATAGCGACAGCCAATCCGGAAGCGGTTGTGATCAAAGCGACTCCAATACCACTTGCCACAATGGTGGGTTCGACTTCACCGGCAGCAGCGATTGCTTCAAATGCTTGGATCATGCCCGCGACTGTTCCCAAGAAACCAAGCATTGGAGCGAGGTTGATGGTTGTGGCGAGAGCAATAAGTCCTTTTTCGAGGAATGACATCTCAAGAATTGCAGCATGTTCAACTGCTTTTTCCACCATCTCTGGTCCCTGGTCAACTTTCAGCAATCCGGCATGGATCACACTGGCTACGGGACCACGGGTTTTTGCACACAATTCTATTGCTTCATCGAATTTTTTTTCTTTTACTAAAGGGAGAAGCTTTTCCGAGAAATCATGGACAGAAATTTTTGCATAACGAAGGGAAATAATCTTCCAAATTGAAGTGGCTAATGCCCAGATAACCAAAATGAGCATCGGGTACATGACCACTCCACCTTTGATGAAGAGGTCAACTAAGCCACTTCCGACAATTTTGCGAGCGAATGCTTCAATACCTCCAGCTTGGGTTGTTCCTCCAACCTCTACAACCACTTCTTCTTCAACGATAGTTGTTGTGTCTTCAGCTGTCACTGCTTCCTGTGCGCACAGGTTGCCAACAAAGATGCCGGCAATTAATAATGACAGGAATAGAATTCTGAATTTCTTATTGGTATACACTTGTATATCCTCCTTGATTTTTACCATTCAAATTTAACACCTAAGGAAATTCTACGACCTGCGGAATAAATGTTGGGATTGGATAGACCGGCAAGGTATATTGCAGCACCAGTGGGATCTTCATTACCCTCAGGTGGTCCTACAATTTTGCCGTCGTGGTTCAAATCATAGGTATCCCAATAGGTCAGGGTTCCTTTATCCTGTGTCTCACCAGTCTTTGCGTCTACATAATTGATATTTAATGTATTAAATAAATTTGTTACATTTGCAAATATACTGAATTTAGTATCTCCAAAGAGATTAAATGCTTTACTGATCCTCAGGTCTGCCGAATTGGTCCAGGGAAGTCTTTTAGAATTAGTTTCAAGCGGAGCATTACTATCAGGATCAGGAGTTACAGGTGTGTAAGGTGCACCGGATTGAACTCTCCAAAGCAAGCTTGTATAGAATTTGTCAGGCATCTTTAAACCAAGGAGATAGAATTCTTCATCTTCAGGAATCCTGAAATCAAAACTAACCGATGCATTGTGACGAACGTCCCAGCTAAGAGGGAATTCGCGAAGGTTATCACGAGCTTCGTGAGCTCCGGAATTACGTCCATTTGCCCATGAATAGGTGTAACCAATATTAAAACCCCAGAAATTACTGAAGCGTTTGCGAAGGGTTAATTCTACACCACGAGCGCTCCCGTAATCTTCAGAAATATATAGCCAGTATTGTCTCCCTACCTCTGCGCTGTCACCTGGCAGTAATGCATAATCATTATCTAGGACACTTACAAGGTTGTAAATATTCTTGTAGAAAAGTGTTACGTCAAGGAGATAATCCTCACCCATCTGATGCTCGACGCCAACCTCATACGTAATGGTGGTTTCGGGTTTAAGGTTTGGATTACCAACGGTAGTGCCGACTTGTCCGGCTTCCGGAGTTGCACTTGTGAACACATACTGCATTGGAGGAAGCTGGCTCTGGTAGTTATAGGCAAAGTGTAATACATCTTTTTCTGTGATAGGATGAGAAACACCGAGACGGGGACTGACCATTATCTGGAATTTATTCACTTTTTCAGTTTTGGTCATAAATCCGCCGCTACCATCATCAACGATAAAAGTAACTTTATCCCACTGTGCATCGACATATTCACCGGTTGTATCACTTGTCACCTGATATTTCTCTCCAAGATACCAGAAGTCAAAACGCATACCGAAATTAACGATCATTCCTTCCCATTCCATTTTATCCTGCAGATAATAGGCACCCTGCCATGGATATGCTTTATAGCCATCAATTGTGCCACCTGCAAAATGAACGCCATCCTGGAAATCTTCTTCGGTATATATTTTGCCATCCCAACCAAGATAACCATAGAACGCCAGAGAATCGACAGGTATTCCCATACCGGTTGTATCAACGTCCTTACCTCTAAGATAATTCGGTAATCGTTTCGCATCGTCAATTTCCCAGGGATTGTTGAGACGATCCTTATAAATCTCATTAAATTTAATTTCAAGACCGGTTTTTACCTGGTGAATTTCATCGATCTGATAGGTGAAATCACTTCGAAGTGTATAAGTAATGGTTTGATCTTTCCAGAAATTACCAGCATGAGTTCCTGGATTGGAGAAGAATGGAATTGTTTTCAATTCATGAAACTGATCATAATATTCCACAATTTCATTTAACTGTCGGCCAGGTTCGTGTACACCAAAATTATTAAAATCTGGAGATTCAATCCATGTAGGATTATTCCAGTCTGTGTTTTGTGCTTCGAAATACCAATCTCTGTCCACACCGGAGTTGAGATCAATATTTGTCTCAAAGCGGCTTGTACGGATTGTGTAGAACATTTTTGGTGAGAGGGTGTGATCCCATGTGAATGCGAGCTGATTATGCTCGGTAGTCCAGTGATTCATGTAACGAAGTGATAATCTATTTAAGTAGCTATAGGGTAGATTGGTTTCTCTATCACCTCGAACTGCAGCAGTTAATTTAACTGTAGGGCTGACCTGGAATTTTGTTTTAAAGTT
>JAUWPE010000057.1 GCA_030611765.1 Candidatus Cloacimonadota bacterium
GCAGATATAGACAATGCCGACAATGATCTCGAGCTTGCATGCGGAGATAAGAATGGTAATATTCATCTCTATAATATGAGCGGTACCGAGCTCGGTGGCTTCCCTTATAACACAGGCAATCAAATCTATGGCTCGGTCGCACTGGCAAATCTCGATGGCGACGATGAACTTGAGATCGTTGCTGCATCGCGTGCAAATAAAGTTGTTGCTCTCAATCCTGACGGAAGTATTGTTTTTGATTATCCAACAGACGGCAATCTTCTCTGTACTCCTGTTGTTGCAGACCTCAACAATGATGGTGTTCAAGAAATCATTGCTCAGACAATTACAAATAATCTTTATGTCATCGACGAAACTGGTGCCGATTTTCCGAACTTCCCGGTCACACTACCCAACTTCATGTACTGCGGTGTAGGGGTTGCAGTGGAAGATCTTGATGGAGATGGCGCAAAAGAAATACTCGTTCCCTGTAATAATGGCGTTCTATATTGTATAGACACTTCCGGTTCGACCGTTTGGTCCACAACTCTTTCCGGCACCCCTCGTTCATCTGCAACAATCGTCAAATTTGGCGAAGAATACAAGATCGTGATCGGCGTTTCGGATGGGAATCTTTATATCCTCAATTCTGACGGCTCTGTACAGTATGAATACACCCTCTCCGGAGATATCCGAACCTCGCCGGTTGTTATCAATCCGAATAACTCCAATGTTATTGACGATCTTGTCATCATCGTGGGAACGCTCAGCAGTAAGCTCTATGTGATTGATTGGAACGGAAATGATCTTGCAGGATTCCCATATAATGTATCTGGTGGTATAGAATCCACGCCTGCAGTCGCAGACCTTGATGGAAACGGCATTTATGACATTGTCTTCGGCTGTAACGACAAATATCTATACAGCATTGAAATGAACGGCAATCCAACATCTGAATTCCCGATCTATTTCGATCATGACATAAAATCTTCGCCGCAGATCGCAGACGTGGACGGTGATGGAGATTATGATATCGCAGTAGGCACTAATGCAGGAATGTGGATTATTGATTACAAAACACCCTTCGGTGATGGAGACATTCTGTGCGGAATTTACCGCTATGATCTTGCCAGAACCGGTTCTGTGGACTGCTCTTATACCACCGGAGTAGGAAGCGATCCGCAATTACATAAGTACTTTATAACCCAGAATTTCCCGAATCCTGTTGTAAATCATACAAGTATTTCTTTTGGATTGCCAAATACTCATGTTCAGAATCCTCAGCTCAAACTGTATAACCTTCTTGGACAGCTTGTCGCATCATACAATATCGATAATCCAAAGATTGGTGAAAACATTTTTGTATGGAATGGGAAAGACAATAATGGAAAAAACATTCCAAACGGCGTGTACTTCTACAGACTGGAAACCGATTCCTATCAATCTGAAATTAAGAAATTAATCTTGCTCAAATAGAAATATTTCCTTATAAATTTAGGGCGAAGTCGTTACGATTTCGCCCTTTTTCGGGTTAATACCTTTTTTGTGTTGCTATTTTTCAGTTTTTTGACAAAATCTCTTCAATAATTTTGTTTCTTAATTTCTTCAATAATTTATTGTACTCTGAATGCGAACCAATCCAGAACCAAATTATTTCGTTGTCTTGAAGAATTCCAACTGCACGATAATCTCTTGTGATCCGAACCGAGAATATTGGACGAGTCGAATGTACCCGCTTAAAATGCAAACTCGGATAGTATGAATCACGAAGAAACAGTATATATGCCTCTTTTGCCTGTTTCTTGATCGTTGCAGGTAATTTAGAATAGCACTTCCGAAAGCGATCTGTCGTCGTTGATTTCATAGCTTATCAATATCCAATGGCGTCGTTTTTTCTTGCCTATGAGCCTCAATCGCTTCGTCAGCAAGTCGATCAAGTATGTCTTCAGAGCCAGCAAACGCTCGATCCCATTTCCTTTCAGCTTCAAGTTCTTCCAACAGCCATTTCGCCAACGTGTTTTGCTCAATGTCTGGAAGCTTTGAAGCATCCTCAAATGCTTTCTTCAATAATTGTGTCATGATTTACCTCTCTTCCTTTTTTACGCCTAACTATTAATTAGACAGCCTGCCATAAATAATAAATAACTTATATTAAGCGGAACAATCCCACAAATGAGATTGGCGCTCCCGATGACGGGATTTATGCTTTATGCAATTCCTGACGCCCCGGACAATGATCTCTGAACCGGTATTTGGACCCGTAGTGATTGCTCCGCTTTATTATCATAATTCAGAAAAGATTATTGAAAAACTAATGGCGAAATGAAATAAGTTGAGTATTTTAAGTCAAGAAAAATTGAGATAGAAAAAAACATTAGATAAAAGATACATTTCAACTTGATATAAAAAAAATAAAATACTAAAGACCAAAGGCTGTCTAACGGATAAGCTCACTTGCAGAAACGCAAAATGCTGATAAATTATAAATTACCAGATTGACTTTTATAGGCTTTCCAATCTAAAAGTTCCAAATCCCGTCTGCGTTTCTGTCAGGTGAAGCGGGTGTTAGAATGCCAACTGATTTGTTAACAATAACTTACAACTCATTTTTCGCAGCCAACTTTGGATTTGCGATTAACTTACCTCAACTTTTTGACCAACTTTTAACGAGCACCGAACTTTTTTCAATTTCGCAACCAACTTTGGAAGCGAAATCAAACCATTTCACTTTCCGCAACCAATTTTCATTTTTCCACTCTCACAATATACAAATGCCGGCTAATTCTATCTTCATTTACATATGTTAAAATATGCTTGGATTCACCAATTCGCGATTCGTAAGTTTTTGTATCTCCTGCGGCTTCAAATTTATCTTTCATTTCTTCGGCAAGTTGCAGTTGTTCTTTCCAAAAACTTTTTTCTTCTTCGGTATAATCATAAGCTTGATAATCCAAGTTGTGCTTTTTTAAGGCTTTGGCTAATTTCGTGTTGTCTGCCTTAAGAATTTCTTTATCCTCCTCGGGTTTCATCATTTCATCATAAAAAATTCCCATTTGACCGCCATTTTTTGTAATTTCTTTCAGTTTTCCGATCAACTCCTCAAGATCATGAACAAAATAGACGGTATCAATGGCAATAATGGCATCAAAGCTGTTCTCTTCAAACTGGAGATTATTCATATTCCCCACAACAAAATTTATGCGATCTTTTTTATCCTTGTTCCGTTCCTGTGCCCGTTGGATAGCCGGAGCAGCAAAATCAACACCAGTAACTTTTGCCTTTGTTGTATCAGAAATATATTCGGTGATTTTGCCGATGCCACATGCCAAATCAAGGACATGGCTGTTCTCATCTAAGTTCAGTATTTCCAAAAGTTTATCCAATTGATTCATGGGCGTCATATTTAATTGAGAAAGGTTTCTACCGTAAAGGCGTTCACAAAAAGTTCCATAGATTTCACTTTTTTCAAGTTTAACAAGTCCCTCGCTAAACCCTTTTTCCATCCGCTCTTTTATTATCTTTGCCGCCATAGTTTTTGCCTCTTCCGATAAACTATAAATTCCATCCTCCTCAAGCAATAGCCCTCTTTCTGATAAACTTTTGATGGCAGGCTGCCAATCTAAATTTTCCTTGGGATTTTTGTCTTTGATTTTCTCAAGGAGTTCAGCAGTAACCTTTTCTCCTCTTTTGGTTAACATAAAAACGGTGCCTAATAATTCTTCTTCGATTTTTGTAAATTCCATTTTATTTTCTCCTAAGGAAGACAAAGTCTTTTTGAGTATGGATTTCAGAGTTTAATATGAACTCTTAATTTTATTTTGGAAGGCGGTAATTTCATCCCGATGAATCGGGAAGAATTTATTAAAGAACCAAAAAATCCATTAAGTTTAGGATTAAATCTTTAATCAACCGAGCATTCTAACTACTAATTAGACTGCACCGTGCAGTCTAACCTTCTTATCATATTAGTTAACATCTCACTACAATGCAATTCGTCAGCTGACGGATAAAAATATATAAATGTATAAAATACTGCATTTGTTTCATAAAAAACTTGCATTGTATTTTCCATTACTAATTTATTTATCCCGTTAGGTCCGCCAGCTTACGGAGTACCACTTCTAACAGGATTTGTTACATTGCTTATCATTTGAACTTTTATTAAAAGATGAATAAGTGCTGTCAAGAAAAATTAAATGGTGGAATTTTGTCAAAAACTAAGTTATTAGATATGGTTAGAAATCAGATACGCTTAAGACATTACAGTATCCGCACAGTTCAGGAACTTCTCGGTCACAAGGACATCAGAACTACGATGATCTACACTCACGTCCTGAATAAAAATAAATTAGGGGTGAAAAGTCCACTCGATTTATGAAGAATAGAGCGAAATAGTAAAATGAAAACAGGAATACTCTACATCGTACCCACGCCCATCGGCAACCTTGGGGATATGACACATCGTGCAGTGGAAGTGCTGCAAAAAGTATCGCTCATCGGTGCTGAGGATACGCGAACCTCGAGGACATTAAATAAAATATTAATCCCCTGTCAATAAAAAATACCAATTAGGCTTGCTTCGTAGCGAAGCATGAAGCGAGGATGATAGAATCCCCGATTGCAATTCTCGATTCACACTCACGTCGTTCACTGCGAATCAAGTCTTGCATGATTAGCTGTAATTACAAATTCTGCCTTCGGAATTCTGTCTCCTATTCTACGGAATATACACCCGGAATGCCTGGTCATAGACACCATTTATTCCGGTTCCTGCGACCCAGTGTCCGTTCTTAGAGATGCCCGTCGCAGTGTAAAGTTCCCAGTCTGCAAGTTCAGTGGCGAGACCTTCATCTTCCAGCCAATCCTGCAGCGACCACATTTCATCATTTTTGAATTTGATAAACGCTATGTCATAGGAAGTGCCTACGATACAGTCGCCATTCTCATAACCTGTTGGCAGTGGAAGTCTTGTGGCTAAAGTATCTTTTGCCATATCGAAGTAGAGGGGAATTTCTATATCAACAGTATCTATTGCAACATAATCAGAACCAACCATGATCGTGCCATCTTCGGATATGTCGAACAAGCTTGTTTGGCAGTCAATAAAATTTAATCAAATGCCTCAGGAGTGAGCCGATTACTTATAAAGGCAAGATGAACTTGCGCCCGATTGCCACAAAGACGGCAATGTCAAAGAGCACAATGTCTGCAAAAATGCGTGAGTGTTCCGGGCATCTCACATGGAATTCTGATAGATTACTTTTGGATTATCTATGTGTATTTATGTTCTTACAAATTCCAGCAAAGGTTTGTAATTTCCACCATCTGCCGCGTGAAGAACTGAAATATATCTTCGTCTGCTGTCACTTGCTGCGGTTAAGTCTTCACGCCCCCATGAGAAACGAGATCGGCCAAGAATGTTTTCTAGAAGGATGTCGGTCATTAAACGTGCATGGCGCCCATTTCCATTAGGGAATGGATGAATTGAAACCAACCTGTGGTGAAAGCGAACAGCTATTTCGTCGGAAGACTCACTCTTTAATTCTAACCATAATTTGGCATCATCACACAAATTCTTAACACATATAGGAATCTGATTCCATGAGCAACCAATATTCTTGTCACTTCGCCTGAACTTTCCTGCCCATTTCCAGACATTACCAAACATTCGCCGATGGAGTTCTTTTATAAACCGTTCATTGAAGATGTCTTTCGGCTTATTTTGATCCAACCAAGCCAAAGCCATTACAATATTATCTTGTTCCCATCGATCCAGTTCACTGCGTGTCGTTATATGTGTGAGAAGTAATCCCACTATCTCATTCGAATCAATTGGCGTGGCACCTTTAGGATAATCAAAATCAGGCATTATTCATCCCACAGGTATTTCGGAAGTTCATCCGTTAGTTCGTTTATCATGTCTTCTAATACCGCTTGGTTCTCAATTTTATTGAGGGACTGATTCTCAAGATTCATTGTGTGGGAGGCACGAGCAAGACGCGCGGACGCAACTTTTTTTGCCTGATCACGAACCATTTCTTCAAGACTTATCCTTGGAATGAAACCGTATATAAATATACAATCCAATGCTTCAGCAGTGTTACGCAAAGTCTTGATAGTTGCCGTTCCTGCGATCTCCCGACTCTCAATCAACGAAGCACTCTGCTTTGTAACACATAGACGATTGGCGAGTTGCCTTCCACTCATGCCTATGGCGTTTCTAATTGCTCTGATCCAACCCTTAAGAGGAATTGGGGTGCCGAGCAACGGACGCAACATAGTCAACGTTTGGTCTAATTGCGCTCTTACGAGCTTGCTATTTCTTTTCATCTTGTGCTCTCCTTTTAGTCAACCTATATGTTGACAAACAAGATAATTAAGTCAACACATATATTGACACACACAAAATTGATGTCAACATATATGTTGACAAAAGAGGGTTAATACCTTTTTTGTGTTGCTATTTTTCAGTTTTTTGACAAAATCTCTTCAATAATTTTGTTTCTTAATTTCTTAGAATGGCTCGATGAATTCTTAATAAATCTTTGATCTTACTGTTCAAACTTTCTATATCATTTGTTGTGTTTGGGATGTCTAATTCAGGATAATTTTGATATGTAAAAAGATATGGTAAATGACGTCTTATACTTCGCCTCGCTGAACGTAATTTCCGATGCGTAAAACTGCTGCTTCCATCAGGATGTAATGTCTTTTCTTTTAAAAATTCACTCCATTTATTCTCACAATTTATAAAACCTTCATTAAATTCAGATTCACCCTGTTAAATCCTTTCGGGATCCCGATATATCGGGATATTTAACAGGATAATCTATAAATTACCAGATTGACTTTTAATTGCTTTCAAAACTTTAGATTAGAACCCCACTGCGTTTCTGTCAGGTGAAGCGGTGGTTAGACCGTTTTTTAAAACCAAGTTTTTTTGTTCTTAACATATATTTCATAGAAATCTTCATCTGTTTTTGTAAGATAAATAATACCTTCAATTAGACCAATAGTTCCCATCACTCCAGCTGCAATACCTAACGTAATGATCCCGCCGATGATTGAAACGAGAAGCATAATAATACCTGGTACTGTATATCCAAGGTAAAATTTATGAATACCCAAACTTCCTAATAATATACCCAAAATTCCGGCAGCTATTTTGCTTTTAGAACTTGTTAAGATATTAGAAGTATTTTGTAGTTTTACTCCGCATTTAACACAAATTTCTTGGTTTGTCTTTGTTTCGACACCACAATTTTGACAGAAGTTTTTTTCAGCTAAAGGTTTAACTCCACAGCTTGGACAAATTTCAGCATTTTCATTAATTTCATTACCACAATTTCTACAATACATATTTACCTACTTGTTTGTAAATTATTTAAAAAAGCATTCTAACTACTAATTAGACTGCACCGTGCAGTCTAACCTTCCTATCATATTAGTTAACATTTGACTACAATGCAATCCGTCAGCTGACGGATAAAAATATATAAATGTATAAAATACTGCATTTGTTTCATAAAAAACTTGCATTGTATTTCCCATTACTAATTTATTTATCCCGTTAGGTCCGCCAGCTGACGGAGTGCCACTTCTAACAGGATTTGTTACATTGCTTATCATTTGGACTTTTATTAAAAGATGAATAAGTGCTGTCAAGAAAAAATAAATGGTGGAATTTTGTCAAAAACTAAGTTATTAGATGTTGTTAGAAATCAGATACGCTTAAGACATTACAGTATCCGCACAGTTCAGGAACTTCTCGGTCACAAGGACATCAGAACTACGATGATCTACACTCATGTCCTGAATAAAAATAAATTAGGGGTGAAAAGTCCACTCGATTTATGAAGAATAGAGCGAAATAGTAAAATGAAAACAGGAATACTCTACATTGTGCCCACGCCCATCGGCAACCTTGCTGATATGACACATCGTGCTGTGGAGGTGCTGCAAAAGGCGTCAATCATCGGCGCTGAGGATACGCGCACATCGAGGATTTTGCTCGGGCATTATAATATCAGTACACCAATGGTTAGCTATCACAAATTCAATGAACGGGCACGTCTCGATGAGTTCATTGAAAAGCTACAAAGTGGAGAAGATATTGCGATCATCTCCGATGCAGGCACTCCCGGAATTTCGGACCCGTCAGGCATTCTCATTAAAGAAGTTATAGAGCACAAGGTCGAGGTGGTAACGCTACCCGGAGCAACTGCGTTTGTTCCGGCACTTGTGTCTTCGGGTTTATCTGCTGAAAGATTTTATTTTGTCGGATTTCTGCCGGAGAAACATTCCGAGCGCAGAGAGCTTCTGGAAAAGCTGGAGAATATTCAGGACACACTTATTTTTTATGAAGCCCCACATCGTCTAAAAGAAACGCTCAAAGAATTACTGAAGAATTTCGATGACAGGCAGATATGTATTGCCCGGGAAATATCAAAAAAATTTGAAACCTATTACCGCGGAGCACTCTCACATTTTGTGGAAAATTTCGAAGAGATAACATTGAAGGGCGAGTTCGTACTTGTTCTTGAAGGTGCACAAGAGAGAACTTTTTCGGATGAAGAAATACGCAAACTCATCACAGAGAAATTTCATCAGGATAAGTCGGTCAGCCGGACTGCGAGAGAGCTGTCGCAGGAATGCAAGCTCTCGAAAAACCGCGTGTACAAGCTGGCTTTACAAATGAAGAAAGAATCATAGGTTTTGGACGCATGAAGATACCGAATTCCTACATCAGCAAGATACCGCGATTTTTTACTCCGTCAGTTTCGACTATTCCGCAGACAGTTATGGAGATTGCAAAAGAGATAGAGGAACTTGGTGGTAAAGCATTTCTGGTTGGCGGCAGCGTGCGTGATATGCTGCTTGGCAAAAAGCCCACAAAGGACATTGACATCGAAGTGTACGGCATGCAGCCCGAACTGATCCAGGAAATTGTAGAAAAGCACGGAAAAGTCATGGATGTGGGAAAATCCTTTGGCGTGCTGAAATACTATGATGGTACTTTAGAGATAGATTTTTCTCTGCCTAGAAAGGATTCAAAAATTGGTGAAGGGCACAGGGGATTTGCAGTTGATACCGACCCTTTTATGGACATCAAAGAAGCAGCACGGCGAAGGGATTTTACGATTAATGCGATGCTCTATGACCCGTTAACGGAAGTGCTCATCGACCCATTCCACGGGCTTGCCGATCTTGAAAACCGCGTACTGCGTGTGGTTGATAAAGATACATTTGCAGAAGATCCTCTACGTGTACTGCGAGGAATTCAATTCATTGCCCGTTTTGAGCTTACCATTGATGCGGATAGTATTCACGTGATGGAGCAGGTGGTTCCACAGCTTTCCGAGCTGCCCAAAGAGCGCATTCAGGAAGAGTGGAAAAAGCTGCTGCTCAAAGCGATGAAGCCCTCGATGGGACTGGAAGCAGCATTTGAGCTTGGCATTATTGAAAAGCTGCATCCCGATCTGGCAGAACTCAATGAGACGGAACAGGACTCGCTCTGGCATCCTGAAGGAAATGTGTGGTTGCATACTCTGCTCTGCATGAACGCAGGAGCGCAGATCATTCACAGGGAAAATCTTCGTGTGAGAGAGGCATTTGTGATCATGCTGAGTATCCTGTGCCACGACCTCGGCAAACCGAAAACCACTATAAAGAAAGGTGATCGAATTTCCACACCTGAGCATGAACCTGCAGGCGAGAAACCGACCCGGGCGTTCCTCAGCCAAATAGGAACCGATAATGAAACCAAAGAAAAAGTAATACCTCTCGTGAAAAATCATCTTGCACCATTTTCTTTTTATCAAGCTGAATCCCGAAACGGCGAAAAGATCACAGACGGTGCAATAAGGCGGCTTGCACGACGGCTCTATCCGGCTACAATATATGAACTCATACTCGTTGCAGAGGCAGATTATATGGGCAAAGGCACACGGCTCCATGATCAAGATAAGAATTTTAAATCCGGCTCATGGCTCATAAAACGCTCACAGGAGCTCAAGGTTGACCGCGACAAACCGGAAAATATCATTGCGGGCAAAGACCTTATTGCAATGGGATTTTCTCCGGGTAAAATCTTCGGAAGGATCATCCAAACTGCGAACCGGCTTCGGGACGAGCATGAGTTTTCAAAGAAAAAAATCTTAGATCTGATCAAGAAGCAGAACTCGGCGAAGGATGCGCTGATTTGCCTGCTGCAGGAAATAAATGAAAATTCTGGACGTGAAATAGGGTAATCTTAAAAATTCAAGTTTTGCAGTTGTAATTAATCATATTCTATATTCATTGTTTAAAACTACTCTTGTAGAAGGTAGAGAAAGAACAGAAGATACAAGGAATGAATATAGAAATACGGGTTTCGATAGTTATATTGCGTTACCAAGCGGGGCTTGGTAACGAGGTAAGGTGGTTGGTGCTTGGTAACGAGGTAAGGGGTTGGTGCTTGGTAGCGAGGTAAGAGTGGTTGGTGCTTGGTAACGAGGTAAGAGTTGTTGAGCTTGGTAAATGGGACATAAGTGTTAGTGCCGAGTCAAACGTATTCTCGTTCCCAAGCCCCTGCTTGGGAACGCATAAGATGAATTATTCACCAATCTCCACTCCTACGAAACTTGAATTAAAAAATAAAATAAATGCTCCAGGAGGAGACATGGAAAAAATAATTGCTGCATGCGGAATAGTCTGTTCGGAGTGCCCTGCATACATTGCAACACTTAATGATGACCAAGAGATGAGAAAAAAAACCGCTGAGGATTGGTCAAAAGCTTTTGGTGTAACCCTCAACCCGGAAGATATTTGCTGTGACGGCTGTATGGAAGAAGGCGAAACGTATTTTGCTCATTGCTTTGAATGCGAGATTAGAAAGTGTGTGCAGGAAAAAGGAATCCTTAATTGCGCTCACTGTGAAGATTATGCATGTGAAAAGGTTGAGGGGCTGTTCAAAACGGCACCTCAGGCAAAAGAAGAACTGGATGCGATAAGAAAAACACTTTAAGGTTTTCTCATAAGCTCAAAGAAAAGGATGATGCGGGAAAATAACATAATCTTTAAAAAACTCTCTCGGCAGATTGAAGATCTCCTTCATAAAAAAGGGAGTATGCTTTATAAGCTGCAGTGCATCAGCAAGCTGCTCAAAGACGAAGTTCCGCATTATGACTGGGTCGGGTTTTATTTTGTAGATCAAAAGAATCCTAAGGAGCTTATTCTCGGACCCTTTGAAGGAGCGCCAACCGAACACGCGCATATTCCATTCGGGCAGGGGATTTGCGGACAGGTTGCAGAGGATGAAAAAACCCGTATTGTGCAGGATGTAGCACGTGAGAATAATTATCTTCCCTGCAACATCGATGTGAAATCGGAGATCGTTGTGCCAATTTTCAAGAGTGAAAAATTCATCGGTGAGATCGATATTGATTCCTACGAGATTGCTCCTTTTACTGATGAGGATAAAAATTTCTTGAAAAAAGTTGCCAATATGGTATCAGAACTTTTGTAGAAGCCATGAAACGCTATAAATCAGATAAAAGAATTGTTATGACACTCGATGCAGGCGGTACTTACCTGCGCTTTTCTGCGATTAAGGGTGAGAAAGAAATTGTATCTCCAGTCCAGCTTGATACCTGCGGGAATGATCTTGAGATGAGCTTAAGAAATATCATTTCGGGATTTACACACATTGAGGAACAATTGTCAGAAACGCCTGTTGCGATCAGTTTCGGCTTTCCCGGACCGACAGATTACAAGCACGGCATTATCGGTGATCTTATTAACCTGCCTGCATATAGAGGCGGAGTGGCGTTGGGACCAATGCTTGAGGAAAAATTTCAGATCCCGACCTTTATCAATAACGATGCTGACCTTTTTACTTTCGGAGAAGCAGTCGCCGGGTTTTTGCCTTATATAAATTCCTTATTAGAAAAAAACAGTAGTTCAAAAAGGTATTATAATCTCATCGGCGGTACTTTCGGCACAGGTTTCGGTGGAGGAATTGTCATAAAGGGAGAGCTCTTGACGGGCGATAACTCCGCACAAGCTGAAATTAATCGCATGTGGAATCATCTTTATCCTGACTATTCTGTCGAGGAGAGTGTCAGCAGCAAAGGTGTTCAAAGAGTCTATGCACAAGAAGCATGTATTTCTCTGAATGCTGCGCCTTCTGCAAAAGAGATCTATGAGATCGGCATGGGCGTGTTAGATGGGAACAAAAACGCAGCTCACAAAGCGTATGAAGAACTTGGTAGAGCAGCAGGGAATGC
>JAUWPE010000030.1 GCA_030611765.1 Candidatus Cloacimonadota bacterium
CCTTCAGGTCGGAGAGCAAGTTCACGTCCTTTCTTATCTTTAAAAGCATACATCTCTTTTTCAACGATATCTGTGTCTTCACCCACACTTCGCTGAAAAAGTTCGAGCTGTTCAAAAATTGGGACACGAACTTCAAAGTAATTATATAATGATGTAAGTTTTCTTATGATGTTCTCAATATAATGCCATTTCTTAATATCTTCCGGCAAAATATCATAGGTTCCGCGTGGTGCCTGGTATTTCATAATGTTATTGTAAAACTATTATTTATTTTTTTCTTTCAGGAATATAATATCGTGGTTTTCTGTAAAAAATGCGGAAGATAATTATCGCAACTGTAATGCCTATCACGTCAGCCAGAAAATCAAATTTATCCATAGAACGACCGGATATAAAACTTTGATGTACTTCATCAAACACACCCAATATACCTCCGCAAATGAGCACAGTAACAAAGACGCTCCAGAGGTTCTTGATCCTGTCTTCATGTTTCAACATCAGAAGGAAAAGAGTAGCCCAAACCCCATATTCGATCAAATGTGCGATTTTATCAGAAAACTTAGGAAAGAGGTTCGGCGCTTGAAAATTCGGTAAAGAGGACAATGTCAGCATAAGAATTGTCCATATAATAAGAGCGATTCTGAATCCCATTTTCATATTTTTAGAAAAATAAGCTGTTTATTAATGTGTCAAGTTTTGAAAAAAAATGTGTTTGAAAAATTATTGTGTATAGATATTGGTCATATACAAATATATACTGAAGGGAAAACGTTTATATTTTGCTTTTAACAACAAATGCGGTGCTTCTTTGCTGACCCAGTAATAGGTCGTTCCCTTGTTCTTAAAAATATTATTAGTAAGTATATCGGTTTTCGAATCAATCTTGGAATCGTACTTAATCTCAGATTTGATCTCGTACTCAAAGCACTCATATTTTTTCTTCTGGAAGCTGAGAGTCACTGTTTTTGACTTTTCTGCATCTAACTGCCAGATACGATAATTACCATAACAGGTGTAGTACTTTTGCTTCGGCACATCAGAAAGCAGTGAAAAGGTCATGCTTACAATGTCATGAATTGGGTTATCGCATCGAAGTGTATCGACTTCACTACTTAAAACATTTCGAACAACAATACTACCCTCTTTTTGATTGAAGAGAACAACTTTCTTTTCTTGTACATTTTGCTGGCAAATCGTTTTCCAGAAATAGAAAGGTAAAAAACTAGTATTGCACGAACTCACATAAGTATTCTCTATAGAAAAGAGTGCTGAGACAAGTCCTTTTGAGGTGCTTTCAAGCGCAATAGTCTGTAATGAATCTGTGCTATCCAGTGTGATCTTTACGAGTGCAACAGGAAGTCCTGCATAATGAACACTATATTCACAGACTGTTTTTTCTGCAAAGCACACCAGTGGTAGGATCAGAATAAATAAAATCAGCCGGAACTTATTCTTCACTTTGTGGTTGCAGTATATTCAGGCGTACACTTGTAATTCGCTGTCCGTCAATGGACTCGATAATAAACTTATATTTATCCTTAAAAATAACAGTTTCACCTTTTTGAGGTATCTTGTCAAAAAGCTGATACAGGAAACCTGAAAAACTATCAAACTGATCATCGACTTCCAGATCGAACTTCTTGCAAACATCGTCAATATCGATCGAGCAATCAATAATATATTCGCTCTTTGTAATGGACTTGATCTCTATCTTTTCAACATCTGTTTCATCGAGAATTTCTCCAACGATCTCTTCCAGCACATCCTCCAGTGTAACCAAGCCGGTTGTGCCGCCATACTCATCCACCACAACTGCCATGTGGATCTTATTTTTTCTGAAATAACTCAGAATGAAGCTCAGTTTCATATTTTCCGGAATGAAATAGCATGTTCGCATAAGGTCTTTTATACGCATCTGAGAGCCGAGGTTCAGTATGATATCCTTGCTGTACACCATGCCGATAATGTTATCTATTGTTCCACGATATATCGGAATGCGGGAAAACCCACTTTCCTTTATCACACGAATGAGATTATCTATTCCATCTTCTATCTCAACTGCAGTAATATCAATTCTTGGAGTGAGTATCTCTTTCACTTTTGTATCTGAAAACTCGAAGGCGCTGTTCAGCATCTCCCGTTCTTCTTCATGAATATCAACCAAGTCCGGAGCTTCATCATAGACAATGCTTTTTATATCATCAGAAGTGATTTTTATATTGGAATCCAGCAAACCATGATCTGTTCCTTTCGTAAAAACACTAGAGAAAAGTTCTAAAATCTTAACTATCGGAAATAGAATGATCTTAAAAAATCCAACAGGTAGTGCGACCAAAGTCGAATACTTTTCAGCATACTGGATAGCAAAGACTTTTGGAATGACTTCACCAAAAATGAGTATGATCATTGTTGCAAGAAAAATTTCTATTATTAGTGCAAGAGCTGTAGAAAAGCCCGGTATGGAATGGCTGATATTAATCGCTATCATTGCAGCTATAGAAGCAAAAGTAACGTTCACAATTGTATTGCCAAGAAGTATTGTGATCAAAAGCTGCTGAGGATGTTTGAGAAGTTGGGGAACATATCTGCTCGACCATTTTTTTGAATTCTCAAGCTTCTTAAGATACATTCTGGAAAGTGAGAATAGCGCCGTTTCCGAGGATGAAAAAAATCCTGAAAGTGCAAGAAAAACAACCATTAATATGATCTTAAAAGCCATCGTTATTTCCCTCTTTCAGAAAATGCTACCAATTTATATACATTTTTTAACAACCACAGAGGACACAGAGAGCACAGAGAAGACCAATCTTTTTCTGATAAATCGGAATAGGCTTTGGTTCGTCCTCGTAAAACTATGGCGCAACAGGAAGGCAGAAATTTATAATTTAAATCTTTCTATTCCAGCTTTCAATTTCTTTACATTAAAGTTAATTAACAAACCTGTACTTATTTTTGAAAGTTTCATGTATGTGAGAAGTTGTGCTCTATGAATTCCTTGTATCTCTTCCACTGATTTCAATTCAAGGATAAGAAGACGGGAGGGCACATCTTCACTTTCAACAAGAATATCAATACGATACCCACAATCTAAAAGGATGTTTTTATATTCTACAGGTAAAGGGTGTTCTAATGAAAATTTTATATTATTGATAGCTAATTCTCGAGCTAAACATTGCTGATATGTCGATTCAAGCAATCCGGGTCCAAGAGTACGATGTACTTCTATTGCACATCCAATAATCTTTCTGGTAAAAGGATCCCTCTCTAATTTCTCTGTGAACTCTGTGAACTCTGTGGTTTTGAACGGCTTCTTCATATGTATGTTTCTCATTCTGAAAATGCAAGGTATTGTTCGGTCAAAGCTTTCATCTTCTCTTGCTGTTCGGGATCATCATGCTCATATCCAATGAGATGGAGAATCCCATGCGTAACCAGCCGTTCAAGTTCATCCTGAAATGTTACTATATAACTTTCCGCCTGATTTTTTGCTTCTTCTGCTGAGATGTATACATCACCAAGAATTGTTAATTCGCCGGGTAAATACTCTGTATGCACATTAAAGGAAAGCACATCTGTTGGACAGTCACGGTCAAGGAACTTCTTATTGAGTTCACGAATTGTAGCATTATCAGTAAAGACAATATTAAGAATTGTTTCAGTGGGTAATCCTTCACTCTGAAAAATATGCGTTATGAGTTTTTGTATGCGCCGTTGGTCTATCTCGGCGTCAGTTTCATTGATAATTTGTTGATTATTTTTTTCCATTTATTCCGGATATGCAATACGTTTTTGATAGATACCAAGTAAAATGGGCATCATACTTTCCTGTAAAGTTTTTAATTCCTTCAGAGAAATTCCACTCTCTGAAAGCTGGTCAGTATCGATCAATCGCTTTATAGTTTTTTTCACAACATTTTCTATTTCTTCAACAGTCGGCTCATTCAGAGATTTGGTAGTGGACTCTATAATATCAGCGATCATAACGATAGCAGCTTCTTTGGTTTGAGGCTTGGGACCATCATAATAGAAATCTTTCTCATCGATCTCTTCTTCCTGTTCAAGCGCTTCATTCAGGAAAAAGCTGATCTGTGATGTGCCATGATGTTGTTGCATAATATCAATTATTGCTTTGGGAATGTGGCGCTCTCGAGCAAGCTTAACTCCGTCCTCAACATGGCGCTTTACTATCTGCGCACTCTGAGTTGCAGTTAATTGATTGTGCATACTTTCTTTTTCAGTAGTATTTTCAATAAAGTATTCGGGATTATTGGTCTTTCCGATATCGTGATAATAGCTTCCCACACGAGCAAGGATAGGATTTGCCCCTATGGCTTTTGCGGCGGCGGCTGCAAGATTTCCTACAATGATGCAATGATGATATGTTCCAGACGCAGCTTCAGTGAGTAATTTTAATAAAGGATTACTGAAATCAGCCAACTCGAGCAGATGGATATTTGTGATCACCGGCAAACGCTGCTCGATCGGAGCAAGAAGTGTCATACTACCAACGAGAGAAATTAATACCCCCAGAACACCCCATTTGATATCATTCAGAATTGTAAGAATCTTAGCGTGCTGTATTGCGCCAAAAATAAAGACCATTGCGATGAAAAAGATCAGCATATAGAACGCAGCATTATAGAAATCTCTTCGGCTACGTGGATTCTCAAGGGGAAGCACAGCGCTCATACCGGACAGGCAAATGATCATAGAGGGCACGATCTTCCAGTCCAGCAAACCGGCTATCAGAAAGTAATTCACAAACCCAAAGATCATTGCAGTGGGAACATCAATCAGAAATGCAAGAAGAATAATGGGCAAACCAAAGGGAAGAATATAAGCTGACCAAGTAGTGAGATTTGTTATCAGAATGAGCAAAAGTGCAATACATGCTGTAAAAAACAGAAAGGTTCTGAAGAAAGAAACAGTCCTAAGGAGTTCAGGATACATAAAATATGACAATATGACGAATAGAGAAAGCACAATGAAGATATAGAAAAATTCTGCAATGTGAGAAAGAACCTGCTTTCCTGCCTGTTCTGTAACGATCCTTTTTTGCTCAGCTTGTTCAAGAGCATTCAGTTTTCGTAGCATATCCCCAGTTATTTTCTGATGCTCCGGCACGATCAGTTCATTTTTGAGGACTTCACCGAGAATCTGAGGAACACTTTCTCTGGCTCTTTTCTTTGCAACATCAGTTTTTTCTCTATCATATATGACATTGGGCTGTAAGATTTTATTGAGTATTTTCTCAATGATGCTTTTCCACCCGTCAGAACCGAACCTTGGAGTGCGTTGACCAAGAATATAATTGATCGCAGCTTCTTTTGTAAAAAGCTCTTTTATAGAAACTACTTTTTCAGTATTACCCTCGATTATAGTGATTTTTTCATTATTGGGTTCGCTTTTGAGGATTCCAACACCAAGAACACTTTTCACCTGCACAAGCAGAAATTCAAAGAGCTGTTCGCGATCATCTTTGTTCTCAAGAAATTTCAACTCCTGTTCGTTTAAGCTGTATCCGTCTTGATTTAAACTTAATATTCTTACAGAATTAGTGGAATTCTGTATAAATGTCTTATCCAATAAGCTGTAGAAATCATTTATATGAGACTGTGCGTCAAAAGTGACATCATCAGAAAATTGATACTTGGGCAAAACACGTTCTTCTGCTTTTGCTTTTTTGTCTTTGAGAATTTCAGGATCTTCATAAATATGGAAATTAAAGGGAGCTACGATAGTCTGATTGGAAATCTGCCCGATATTGAAAGTGGATTTCCTAACAATAATTTTTTCTCTTGTAAAGAAGAAATTAACAAGAAAGATGAGTATTGTGGTGATACCGACCGCAATAAATGCCTGCGATATTCTTTTTGCTGGAATATATGTTTTCATGTTTTATTAAATATTTACTCGAGAATTTTGATATGTATATATAAAATCATCAATTCTTTTGTCAAACAATAAATGGGTGAAGAGCAAAGAGTGAAGAGGGATGAGTGAGAAATGAAGACGGAAAGGATCTCCCCAAGAGGATAAATTAACACTTTCGGGAGATTCTTCGCGGATGCATTCGCTACGCTCAGCACATGGTTTATACTGAGCAAAGCGAATGTGCTCCAGAATTTATCCCGTTAAATCTTTTTTTTATTTAACTGGGATGACAATTACTTTTGGGAGACTCTTCTTCAGTCAGTTGAGACTGACATTCATCAGAATGACAATCTCCCCTTCTTTGTCATCCTTGATAAGTGAGTTTTAGCTCACCATTCGCAAGGTTATTTTACTGAAAATAAAAAAGCCCCTTATTCCGAACAAAGAGATAAGGGGCTTCTAAGAATGTATATCAGTCTCGGGGTATTCTAAGAATTTGGTTTGGATAAATCAAATCAGGATCTTTGATCTGATCTGTATTAGCTCGGTAAATTTTGGGCCATTGGAATGGATCATTGTAGATCTCAGGATAGCTTGAAATTGTCCAAAGGCATTCACCTCTATACACCTTCCAGCTTGAAGGAAGTCCACGAGGTATTTTGAAAACCTGATTGGGATAGATCAAGTCAGGATCTTTGATCTGATCTCTATTGGCGCGATATATGATCCCCCACTTTGCAGGATCATTATAAATATGCTCATAGCCGGAGATCTTCACTAAATAATCACCTTTGACCACATTATATTCATCCTCATAGTACTCACCATAAGGATACATATTTTCCTGAAGCATATCAATTCTGCTATCAATCTCTGCAAAATCCTGCTGGAACCGAGGGACTTTTGCTATATCCTCACCCTTCAGACTTTCATACTGAGCAATGAAATTCTTGATTTCCTGATTGCTTTTATACAGTTCGGAATTAGGAAGTTGATCATAGTAATCAAGCTTGTTCTTGATCTCATTCAATTTCTGTTCGAAATCAACAAGTTCACTATGCGAAACAGTTCCGATAGAATTCATGATTCTTGTGTAGATCACATCATATTCCAGATCAAGAAGAGCGATTTCTTCACCCAGAGCCACAATTTTCAATTCATTCTCAGTAACTTGCGAACCTGCATTTGCCTGGCGAACCTGCAGCATCATCAGCTCATTTTCCAGAGCTTCCCAGTACTTGAGAGTTTCTTCTTTGGAGAGGTCTTTGTATTCCTCTTCTGTCAAATAGCGGACTTCCGCCTGCAGAAAAGTAGATAGGATCATCAATAAAACGAATAGTGCGATATACTTTTTCATGTTACTCCTCCCCTAAAAAACCGTCGTCTTTTAGCTGTTGTTCGTAATCCTGAAGATTTTGAAGTTCAACTTTTTTTTGTTGCAATTCCTTCTCGAGTGCTTCAATCTCTGCGCTTTGTGCACTAACTTGTGCTTCAAATTGTTCCACTTTCGCGCGAAGGTCACCCAGCTCTGCTTGAGAAATAGGCGGAGGTGGTTTATGACAACACGCTGAAAGCACAAAAAATGCAATCAATAAAAAAGATATGATCTTAATTATATTCTTTCCCATACGTTCTCCTTTCAGAATATGTTTAGATGTTTCTTGTTTTTATGGTAAGGATGTGTCAAGTTTTTCTTAATTTGTTTTATAATTTTATTGTTTTATAATTGGAATTCCAGTCCGGAAAAGAGATAATTTGTAGTTTTATTATTCGTATTAATCAAAGTGTATTGAACTTTCGCTTTGAGATGCCGGTTCAAATAGAAGGATACTTTCCCACTTATTCTTTGAGTACGAGCGAATTCTCCAGAGAGGAACTCAGATTCTTACTAGCTTCTCGCAATATTCTCGTAATCAGCAATATTGTTAAGATAATTTTCTATACAATCAAAATATTCTGGATATACGGCAATTGATGGGATTTTCCCCAATATTTCCCCCGATTTATCGGCGCAGATACTCGTAAACATCATCATCAAAGGGAATGGTAAAATCTGCATAAATTAGATTAGCGAGCAACAGGACAATAAGTAAGAGTATTACTTTTTTCATATTCTTATCGCTTCTTTGCTATGTTTTATCCTGAAGATGTAATACAATCCGATCAATGCGGGAATGACAGAATTGAAGAAGAATATTAAGAACGTAGCGGTGACCGCAAGTTCAGGACTTATTCCATACTTCGAGAAAACCTCGATTGCAAAGGTTTCACGAAGCCCAAATCCATTAAATGAAAGGGGAATAATGTGAGAGATATGAATGAGTGGGACAGATATCATAATTTTAAAAAAACTAATATCAACGAAATTTCTCAGAAGAATAAAATATTGGTAGAATGTTATAAACACAAAAATTATCTGTGCAAGCATTATTTCGGGTGTTTTCTTTAAATAATTTAATGAGTAAGACTGGATATTCTCATTTTTGGTTAAGAAAGAAAAAAGATAAATTATAAAAGGAAGAAAGATCACTGCGATCAAGACCGCTACCTTTATGATCATATTAATGTTGGTGAAAAAGAAAATCGCTGCAAAAGCCGCAAAAAACAGATTTTTCCATGTAAGGAATATTCGCTCAACGCCTATCGAAGCTAATGTGGCTTTCTTTTTGTTATTCACAAAGTATATTTTGCCAACGACACCGATACCGCCAGGACCAACAAATCGTAGTGCCAGTCCGACAAAATATGATTTTAATACTTCATATTTCTCTGGCGTGTAATCAGAATTCATTTTGAGATATTTTCCCCAATTATATGCCTGGATGAGGAGCTTAATTGTTGTTGTGATAATAATTAATAGTATTACCCATAATTTTATTGTCAGGAAATCAGCAATTAATTGGTCAAATTGAATTTTTTTGAAAATGAAATAGAGTATTAGTGCTGTTATGATTATCTTAAGGATAATAATTATGGTTTTGGATGAGTTTGATAATTTCATTTAATTTGGATTGTCATACACATTACTTTGTCATCAGCCAGCTGGCTGAGTGAAGTGACCGTCTGTCACGGCGAAATGAAATGAAGACGGAAAGGACCTCCAAAGAGGATAGAACAATGTTCTTGGGAGATTCTTCGCGGATGCATTCGCTACGCTCAGCACATGGTTTATACTGAGCAAAGCGAATGTGATCCAGAATTTATCCCGTTAAATCTTTTTTTTTATTTAACTGGGATGACAATTTCCTTTGGGAGACTCTTCTCCGCCCACTGGCTGATCAGAATGACAATTACTTTTGGGAGACTCTTCTTCAGTCAGTTGAAACTGACATTCACCAGAATGACAATCTCCCCTTCCTTGTCATCCTCGAGTAGTGAGTTTTAACTCACGACGAAGGATCTCCCAAAGAGGATAAATTAACGATTTCGGGAGATTCTTCGCTGCGCTCCAGAATTTATCCCGTTAAATCTTTTTTTTTATTTAACCCTGTTAAATAAAATCTCCTATTTTCCTTCACCCTTTGGAATTAAATCGTAGATTTTAATTCAAAGTATTATTCCACAGGGTAGGGGGATTTAACAGGGTGAACTGGGATGACAATCAACTATTATTTCCACGTCCACTTGCTGAACATCCCTAACAGAGAATAATAAATCAAATAATATGGATAAAATATTATATAAAACAGATCAAAGAAATGAAAGGACTCTCTATGCTTAATCAAACCTGAAATCCAGAAAATCAAGAATGAAACATAGTATATCGACAAACCAAGCAAATCTTTATAAAAAATTACATGGAATGGCAGATAAAGAAAGAATAAGAGAATAAACAATGAAACTACTTTGTAAAGCGGAGACGATAAAGAAAATTGACCGTATCTGCGTTTTTGCTGATTGGCAAAATCGTTTATTTGAGGATGAGTATAAACCTTGCAGTCAGAATTATATATGATTTTAAACTGAGTATTTTTAATGAGATTAAGTAATAACTTATCCTCTCCGCATGTGAAGCTCTTTATCTTCTCGAATCCATCAACCTGCTCGTAAGCTTTTTTATTAATATAGAGATTCCTCCCATTGTTGCTGAATGGAACTCCAAGATTTATCGTGGCACAATAAAAATCCGCAGTAATGATCTGTGAAAATCTCCGAAAAGAAGAAACTCCTTTTTCGGGTGAGTATCCTACTACCATTCCAACATTTTTGCAAATGAATCTATTAAACGAGTCTATCCAGTTCGAAGGCACCATGCAATCAGCATCAGTAAAAAGAAGATTTTCAAATTGTGCTTTTTCAATTCCCTTCTTAAGAGCATACTTCTTGCCTTTATACTCTTCACTTTTATTGGCAATATGCACTGCTGTATAATTGGATCTATTTTTACAGAATTCCTGAATTATTGTAGAAGTGCTATCGCCAGAAGCATCATCAATAAGGATCACTTCAAATAATTCTTCCGGATAATTGAGATTTTCTAATGAGTGTAGAAGAACTGGAAGAGCGTGCTCCTCGTTTCTGCATGGAATTATGATTGAGTAAGAATGCTTAATTGAGTTTTTTTTCTTAAAAGAAATGAATAATGAAACTCCAAATAAAATAAGGAAGAAGGAAAAAAAGTATAAGATTATCATATGCTTGTTAAGTATAATGAATTAAGGATTGTATTGTCGTGGTATTAAATGATTTAGTAACTTTATGATATAGAGAATTTGGGACTATGTGATTTGGGGATTTTGTGACTAAGTGACCAAGTGACTTTGAGATTTATAAAAAGTCTGATGGATATTACGTTGTCCATTGCTCTGGTTGCCGGCTCATATTTACCAATTTCCCCAGAACAAAATCATAACTTTGGATTAATTCGTTGAAAACCTGTTTGTCTATATAGCTGCATTCATAGGTATTGATGGTTATTAGGTATTTGGTTTTGGGTATTGGGTATTTGGTTTTAGGTTGCAGGTTTCAGGTTTTTAGATCGAAATTTTATTAAATTTACTAATTTTTTTGAAATAATTTCACAACGATTAATTATCTCACTATTTTCTTCTGGAGAAATATATCCAATCTCAAAAGCTATAATTGCTTGAGTTTGAACTTCAGCTGAAGAACCTTTTGCAATATTGAAATAACGAATACTTTGTTTATTAGATCCGCTCTCATCTCCCTCTTACCCTGTGTAATAATTTTAAGTAACATCTCTTTTCAATCTATTTCTCAAATATCTATGTCCATAAGTAGACTTTAAATATGTTTCACGATGTAAAGCATCTTCCATATTCATACAAGCTTCATAATAGATCAATTCAAAAGGTCTTCTATGTTTGGTAGATTTGATTTTACCTGAATTATGTTCGTTTAATCTGTTCTCTAAATTCTTAGTATATCCAATATACAATTTCCCATCTTTATTACTTTTAAGCACATATGTATAATACATTACAATTACACGGGGCAGGCAATATTACTGGGAATACTTACAGAAGCTTTTCTGATTTGACTCCTGAGATCATAATCATGGGAAAATTTTCCTGAATCAGTTATCTTATAGATAAAGAAAGCCAAATCCATTGCCAATTGCCAAACTTCAAGTTTTATAAAATCTCCCATTTTATGACTTCCAAAGATTCTTAATTATAAGCCAAATACCCAGCACCTATCACCTAATACCCAGTACCTATCACCTATCACCCAGCACCCAGCACCAATTTCCCAATATGCCCCTTCCCCACTCCTTTGACTTTACATCCTGCTCTCAAATATGCCTTTATCTTCTCATCATTAAGAAAATTTGAGCAGTCTATAATAAGAGGTTTTTTCCCTGTCATCGCAACAACCTCATCCGGGTCGAGCTCGAGATATTGCGTATGACCTACAGCAAAAATGACCACATCTGCATCTTTTAGCGCATCGGATAGTGATTTATCGATTGGAACGTTTTCCATCTCTGCCCAGAATTCCACATACGGATCATGAGTTTTAACAATCGCCCAAAACTCATTTATAAATTTTATCAGGGTCTCGGACGGTGAATGTCTCGTGTCCCCTAAATTTTCTAAATATGAAACACCCAAAACAGCAATCTTTACATCCTTCAGCTCGGGATATTCTTCTTTGATAAGATCAATAGTATGTAATGGCATTGTATCATTAATATCAACAGAATTTATTGCAATTTTCAGCTTATCATCAATATTAAAAATAGCACCCATTGCCCAGTTTGCCAGAACAGGATCTTTCGTCAGACAATATCCCCCAACACCCAGACTCGGTCGCAATAAATTGTCATGAGTACCTTTACGTTTGCGGATCGCAGCACGCACTTTATGAATATCTACACCTATCTTTTCCGCACACTTTGCCCATTCAAGTGTAAGTGCAATATTCGTGGCGCGATAAGAATTTTCCATAACTTTTGAGAGTTCTGACGCATTGGTGTTATCTAGTTCGGTAAGAGGATATTTCTCAGTATCGAGAATATTGTTTAAAAACTCTCGAGCAACATACTTACTCTTTTCATTCACTCCCGAAAACACACGCCAGAAATCTCGAATGGAACTCACATATTTTGCGCCGGGCATAACCCGTTCATAAGAATGCGCGATCAAAGGAGGATTTTTTGCAATGTCAATTCCACGTTTAGTGAATTCCTCTTCAATAAGTGGCTTCACGACATTCTCGCATGTTCCGGGCGGAACAGTTGTTTCTACAAGAGTAAGACATTCAGTAGAAATATGCATACCAAGATTTTTCATGCCATCTCGAAAGGCAGACATATCACAATAGCCCTGAGAGGCATCTCCAAAAGTAGGTTTCGTAGCATCCAACTGAATATCTACAACCACAATATCTGCCACCTTGTATGCATAATTGAGCCATGTTGCTCTCAGTGTTTTCTTTTCAACTACAGTTCTATGAAATATTTTCGGCACTTCTGCATCGGAAGAGTTGACCGGTGGGATTCCTCGATTGATAACCGGCACTTTCCAAAAGGAACGCAGAGAAGCTCTTTGCTGACCATGCACAAAATAGAGCGGTTCTCCTTTTTCATCAACTGCATCTGCAACTACTGCTGCCATAACACAGCCGACAAAACCCATTCCCTGCACAGCTACGATTTTGCGTCCGAATTTTCTTTGCTCGGCAGTTATTTTCTTGAGTTCTTTTAATTCATTCGCTGATTCAGCTTCGGTTGGAAGTTTATATTCTGTGCCGTTGGGTGAAATTGAGACGGTTTTCATTTAGACTCCTTATTAATAGATTTGATTAAAGTAATAAAGGTTAAAGGATAAGGGATAAAGTGTAAAGTCAAGAACGAAACATTTATTTGACCTGTTTTGCTGAAATTGATCCTAAAATATTCATTAGTTCAATTGATTCATTCAACAACCTTTTCAACTCTACTTGATCACCTAAATGAGAATATTTTATAATTAGTAACCAATATTTTGTTTCTCTTGATTCTTTCAATGATATCTTTATTTTATTATAAAAGTCTGCTTTTGAAGAAGCTGCTTGAGATTCCTCGTAATTCGCGCCCATTGATGTACTACATTTAGTCAACTGATATCTAATTACATCATTTTCTATTGATCGGGGAATTGTTTTAAGAAATTTAATGACATCGACTGCAAACTTTAATAATCTTTCACTAAGATCTTGATACATTTTCTCCTTTAGGCCTTATACTTTATACCTTAGCATAACATGCTCTTTGCTCTTCAGTTATTTTCTTGAGTTCTTCTAATTCATTCGCTGATTCAGCTTCGGTTGGAAGTTGGAATTCTGTGCCGTTGGGTGAGAGGGATATGTTTTTCATTTGGTCTCCTTAGTTAGGTTTTGGGTATTTGGTTTTGGGGGTAATGGGCATTTGTGGGTATTGATTGGCATTTATTGGCATTTGACTTCGTCGGTATTGGTGGGTATTCATAGGTATTTATTGTTAAGGGGTTTTGCCTAATGTGTTGATGTAATTGTTTATCTTAATTCCGATAATATATAATGTATTTGTGAATTCTATAAATTGAGTTTCAGTTATTAGAGAGCGATTTCTCTCTTTAGTGATCCAGGTTCTCGTTTCAAAATAGAGATCCCCTGGAATAGTATGTAAAGTTTTTGGTTTCTTTGTAGTGATATCTTCCTAATCCTTTTCCCCCATCTTCACAAAATCATATTAAAAACTTTGCTGAAAATATTCTACAAACCGGAGAACTTTTTTGCGGTCTTTAGGATTAAAGAGGAATGGTTCCACATCCCGTGCCATTACTTCCATATCCAACGAATGGCATATTTCCAAAATCCGTTGTTTCAGAATTTGCGCATTTGTAATCAAAGCTTTTGCTTCTAAAAAATTATAGTCCGGTTGCACACCCTTTCCCAGCAAAAAAACTACATCAAAAAAATCTCTTCCCTTATTGCGATTTCTATTTATAATCGCGTAGAATTTTTGGGCTAACAGTAATGGTAAAGGAGTTGTAAGAATTGTTGTAAATACTTCAAATCGGTTCACGATGACTCGTTCTGGAATGAAACTAAAATGCTGCGATTCAGCATCAAGTTGTATAAGGATTTTTTCTTCCTGGTATTTGGAAAGCCCTTCCCCAAATAGCAATCCGGGAAATCTGATATAACAATGCCAAGCTCTATGCATCACCATCTTGATCTCAATTTCATATCCTTCGCGTTTCAGTCGCGTTTGGATCACATCGGCAACATTCGCAAACTGTTCTTCTCCTAGACCAGTATTATCAAAATCCAAGTCTTCAGAGAACCGATGGTTTCCATGTACGATCCTGAGACAAGTACCTCCTAAAAAACAAAATTCGTTTGCATATTCAGTATCATAAATGATATCCAATATCTTGTATTGAAGATATTCACGCAACATAAATCGAGGAAACCGGTGAAGCGACCCCGGAAAGAACGATTGTATTTCACTAAGTTTTAACATTAAGGAATTCCTTAAGTACCGAAAGACGTTCACTCAATGCAGATGAAGCTATATAAGATTCATAACTGGAAAGTTTCTCCATTGATATCTGCTCCTTAATAGTAAGAACATTCCAGCGTAATGATCTAAAATCTTCCTTTCTTTTTATTTCAGGATGCAGGTACAGATAATCAATCAGAGTTTTTTCAGGTTCGGCAATAGTATAATGATGATCTCCCCAAGATTCAAGACGATAACCAAAAAACATATTTGCTTTTAGATGATGATAGCCAAAAATTCCAATGGGAGTTTCAAATATCCGAGTTTTGAGCGTTGTACAGGATATGATCCGGAATACACCCTCCGGGATAAAACCGTATCGAGACAATGCCGATTCCAGAGATAAATACGACGGACGATATAATTCATTAGCAGTATAATATAAAAATGGTTCTTCGACCTTCCTGTCAGTGAAACAATAATACCGGTTCCGCAGTTTTTGGATATATCTTTTTCCCTGCCATTCTACAAGCCGCCGCCTGTCGAAACAGGGAAATTGCTTTACTATCTCCCGAACAGAAAATACGGGAAAAGATTTCATCCTTTGCCGAAATTCCGTGTAATTCATATCTTTTCTGCTCCTACATTAAAACGATTTAAGCGTTTGGTATCAGCTGACAGGATTGATAGAAATAATTTAATTCCATTTTTTGTTAAATATAACAATTTTTGGGATTACTTACGTTTCGCTCGGATTTATGGGAATTGGACTTCGTCGGTATTGGTGGGTATTGGTGGGTATTGGTGGGCATTGAAAGGCATTGATGGGGATTTGTAGGTATTTGTCTTCGACGGTATTGATAGGTATCAGTCTTCGCTCTTCGAAAGGTTTCAGGTACCAGGTACAAGGTTTCAGGGGAATGGGCATTTATAGGTATTGGTGGAAATTACGCTTTGTTGGAATTTATGGGAATTTAGCTTCGCTGGAATTGGTAGGTATTCTTTCATTTAATACCACGAACGACACGTCGGGGCGTAATGAAATGAAGACTGAAGTGAGTAAATTCCTAAATCTTTGATTTTAGAATTACTTTTCTTCCTTTCTTTCACTGATGACTTCTTTCATACCCTGGTAGTTGGATTTTGAAGCACCCTCGATGGCTTTTACAGCTACGTTTTGTACTTTTTCATAAGACGATTCAAGTTTATTGGAAAGAGATTTGATCATCTCGGATTGCTCTTTGACTTTCTGTTCCAGAGCAGAAATTTTGGTGAGCAAGACTTCTTTTTCACCTGCATATTGTTTCTCGGTCAATTCGAGTTCGTGTTTCAAATTAAGTTTCACGCGTTCGGTAGTTTCCGTTCTGGCTTTTTCGATGGCAACTATAATATTCTTATCGAATGAAGCGACTTTTTCCCGTAGATTAATCAGTTCATTTTCAGCAGTTTTTATTGTATTTTCGCGCGTTTCGAGTTCTTTTTGTTTTTCTTCGATTTCCGCATCGAACTCTCGTTTTTTCAATGCCAGTTCATCATTCAACTTATTCTCAGCCAGCATCTTCTCACGGTTGAAATTGTATTGGAATTCCTCGGTTTCACGCTCTCTATTTTGTTTATCCCGCTGTTTTTGCCCTTTTATTTCATTCTCATAATCAGCTTTTTCTTTGGCTATTGTGTTACGAAGAATCTCGATTTCCTGCTCTAAGGTTTTTTGGCGATCATCCATTTCAGTTTCAAAATTGGTGCGTTTTTCATTTTGGGCTTCGATGAGGGCAGCGAGAGTGGATGATGTTTTCTCAATCTCGTAGATTTCATTCAGATCTTTTTCTTTGTATGAAATCGCTTCTTCCATGGTACGATATTTCTTCACCTGTTCATCGATCTTTTTCAAAGCTTCACTGAGAACGGTATCGAGATGTGTTTTCAAATTTCCAAAAGTTTTTTCCAGGTTATCATCGACGATCTTTTTAGTCTGAACAGCAATCGATTGTTCTTTCTTCTCTTCGATCTTTTTCTCAGGTCTCAGAAGCTTGTTTTCCAGATTCGTTATCTTTTCTAACGCCTGATTATAAGCTTCCAGGATATCTTTCTTTGTATTGGTCATTGAAATGTCAGTCATGGTTATCTCCTTTTTTTTTATTTATTGTTATTACGCTTCCGCCTTCGTGAAAAGGTACTGAAAGAGAAGCACTACAGCGTGACAGGTCGCTGGAATTTGTAGGTATTTGACTTCGTCGGTATTGGTGGGTATTTGTAGGAATTGAAAGGCATTGATGGGGATTTGTTGGTATTTGTCTTCCGCCTTCGCACAGAAACTCTGAGAGAAAATCGCTACGGCGTGACAAGTAGATGTGATTTGTAGGTATTTGACATCGTCGGTATTTGTGGGCATTTGTGGGAATTGAAAGGCATTGATGGGGATTTGTAGGTATTTGTCTTCGACGGTATTGATAGGTATCAGTCTTCGCTCTTCGAAAGGTTTCAGGTAACAGGTACAAGGTTTCAGGGGAATGGGCATTAATAGGAATTGGTGGGAATTGATTGGTTTATGAAATCTTCAAGTTTATAGTTAAAATGTATAATTTCATTGCAATTCAGCAAATTTATTCTTGTGATTTATTTTTCTTTTCATGATTAAAAGCACCATACTCAATATGAGCCCAATAATGAATCCGGAAAAATTGCTAAGCATATCATAAGGGTTAAATGCTCTGGATGGAAGATAATATTGGATGATCTCAAAAATTGAACTTATAATAATCCCGAAAATTGTGATAAATAAGATATGTTTATACTTTTTTTCCTTTGAAAATTTCCAGATTGTGAGAAAAGAAGCTAATAAAAAATAACTGAAAAAATGAAGAACATAATCTAAGCGGAATGAAAAATCAGGAGAAACTTTAACATATTGCGGAAAAAATTGAGGTATGATTGAAGCAATTGAAATTATTGAAAGAGAAAGCCAGAAGAGAATTCGGAAAACATTCTTATTAATGGGCATTTAGGATTGGGATTGGGATTTTAGGTGCTGGGTTTTTGATCTCTTTCTACTTTCTGCTTTCCAACTTCTGACTTCCGACTTCACAAATATCTCACATTCGCACAACTATTCGCACAACATTGTTCGAATAGGATTATTTAGTACGAATGATGTAAAATGTATTCTTGCCTTTACCTTTTCTTATAATTTTATTACTTTCAATTAAAATATTTAGATGATACAAAATTGTATTTTTATGCAAATCTATAACATCAATAAGTTGGGACATATTAATTTGTTTTTTCTCTAAAATTATGTTATATATTTTTTCAGTTAAATCTAAATTACTTTTTTCTTGAGAAAGTATCACTTTAAAATATCTACCTTGTTCTTTAAAAACAGGTTGTTTCAAACTTTGCTCAGAAAATAAACTAATAATTCGTTTGATACCTGTTCCTAATTCTTCCATAAAATCAAATTTCCTAAATATCTTTACCATCTTTCTGTTTCTGCATTCTGAAATTCCCTTACCAAGATCCTCAATATCAAGATTACCAAATAAGATTCCGGGATTTATAACTTCAATTTTATCATCAAAAATATTAATTTTTATTGATGATTTAATACTGTAATCTTTATGAACAATGGCATTTACCCCGTTAGATAAATTTTCAATCTGTTTTTAATATATCGCTTTCCCCATGATGTCTTAAGGTATTTTTCACGATTAGTTGCATCCTGTTGATTCAAACACCCTTCATAATACAATAATCGAAGCGGTCTTCTATTTTTTGTTGATGGAACTTTACCAGCATTATGACTTTTAATTCTTTGTTTCAAATTTTTTGTATATCCAACATAAAAATTATTATCTATTTCACTTTTTAATACATAAATATAATACATTTTATCAATATCTAACGGGGTGAATAATAATTTCTCTTAATGCAAACTCGGGGATAATTGTTTTTTCTATTCTTCGTGCGCCATCCAATACTGAAGTTTTCTTAACATAAGATTTCAAAATGGTAATTATCTCATCAATTTTCGGTAAAATAGGTAAAGTAAATTCTTTTGATTCGGAAATATCCTTATAATCAGAACCATTGAATTTGCTTATCCTGATATTAAAATAATCGTATTTTGAAAGAGTCGAATTCCCAAATAGAATTATCGATAAAACCGTAGGAAAATAATCCCCATTATTTTTTTTGAGTATATGCCATTTAGTTAACACATTGTTCTCAAACCGGGCAACATTAATTTTTTGCAAAAAATATTTAACTGCATTTTTATCCAAATCATTTATTGATAGAGACGGAATGATTTCTTCTTCATAAGAATAACCATGTGCTTCTCTTCTCATTTCTTCAATTATTTCCTGCGTTGCTTTTCTTGTAGTTGATCCAATTCTAATAAATGAACTGTTTTTTATACCGACTGATTTTAGAAAATATGGTTTATTCGTTCCGCCCATTACTTGTATATTTAGAATTTTCTTACCATTAATATCTATAATAGAAATGTAAGGTAAAATCATTGGAGATATTGAATCATTGATCATATTAGAGATTTTTTCTTCCAATTCAAGCGGATTTTTAATGCCAACAACATCTCTTTCCTTATCGGATACACCTATTATCAAATCCCCACCTGCTCCATTAGAAAAAGCAATTATTGTTTTTAGTATCTCTGATTTTTCGGGAAATCTTTCCTTGAATTCTAATTTTCTACTTTCAGGCTGTTTAATTTTGGTTAGTATTTCCATAATATTCTCTTTTTCGCTTTATCGCCCTACCGCCTATTCATCCAGTCTCACCATCGCCCAGTATATTATTATTCTACCCGAAAACCTAATACCATAGAACAAGTACCCACCCCTATTTGCTTCTTGCTCCCACCCTCGTTAAAGTATATAGTAAATAGTAGGCTGTAAGTAGAAACAATTTAAATATTATATATTATGACAAAACTTTTCAGGTTTATTTATCATACTTGTAAGCATTTTCTCTACTTCAACACAATCATTGATGAGCCTATCATGATCAGATTTGTTCATGTATTTTAAATCAAATGACATATCAAGCCAAACTTCAGTCTCTGCAGCTTCTCCTAAGCAATCAATTAATTTGCTTACAAAGGCTTTAACATATCGCCGTTTTGGCCATGCTTCGCCTAAGTTTACTGGAACTGACCGAGATGACCTACGAATCTGGTCAGTTAGAGAATACTTTTCTTCATTAGGAAAAAACTTAGTTATTTTGAATATTTCAAAAGCCAATTTATATGCTTTTTGATAAACAATTAAATCACGAAAACCTTTATATTCTTTACTTTGCTTCACCTTAAACTCCTTACTATCTACTAATTACTACATTCTGATCTTAGTATTTTACCTCAATCCCCGAATAAACATAATTCTTCACCCCATCATCTTTATTCTCATATTCATATCTGAGATGAAACTTCAATTCCGGAGTGAAATTATAATTTAAAGAAGCAACAATATTTTGTGTCCTGCTTATTGAGCCAGCTAAGAATTTCTCATCAGTTTGACCTTCACCAAAGGGATTATTACTTATGCTGCCTTGTTGCATGTTTGAGTACAGAAGTTTACACTCTAATCCTGGCATTAGATATTGAACCTGAAAAGCAAGATTCAAGAGATTGGAACCATCTGGGAAACCAAGTAATTGATCTCTATTACTATAAACTAAATCTCTACGATGGCTATATGTTCTTGTACCAATAGCAGTTCCTTCAATGGTGATATTTAATGGAAGCTTCTCAAATGAATAACTTACTCCAAGTTGTTCAGCAAATCCGGACAAATATTTATTTGTAGTAAGCCGACTCAACTTTACATCATCAATAAATAAATTATTAAACACCTTGATACACTTAATAGGCACATAGCTCGCCATAATGAAGGCATTTACATTATCTCTCGACTGATTCTCAAAATCTACCAACTTGAACATAATTAATGGTGTGGAATAGGAAATATCAAAATTCCTGTCACCATAAATTGAGCATTCACCAATGGCTAAGAA
>JAUWPE010000075.1 GCA_030611765.1 Candidatus Cloacimonadota bacterium
CAGTCGAATAAAATGAAATGAGCCAGCGGATCAAGAAGTGTGATGCCTTTGTCCTGAAAGTCACCGAATACAGCAACACCAGCCAGATCATACAATTTTTTTCAAAAGAGTTTGGACATATCGGAGTAATAGCCAAAGGCACTCGAAATCCCAAGAATAAATATTACGGACTTATCCAGCAGCTTGGAAATTATGAGATCGTTATTTACAAAAAGGATACTACGTTTTCCTTGCTAAAAGAAATCTCGCTCATCGATGATTACAATCGTCTTGCTTCTAATCTTAATATGATTGTACTTGCGCATGCTGCTGCGGAGTTATACCTTCAGCTTATGTTCGAGGAAGATGATCATGAAAAATTTTATATTCTTCTCACACAATTTTATGAATACCTTCCAAGAGTGAAAAATAATCATATTCTGATTTTTTGGAGATTTTTACTTCGTGTAGCCAGCTTTCTTGGATTCTCTCTGAAATTCAGTCAATGCCAGGTGTGCGGACTTCAAAACAGTGAGCTCTTTCATGGGATATCTTTTGTTCATAATGGATTTATCTGTAGTAATTGTGCCGGAAAGAGAACTGCAACAGAGCATTTTCAGATAAATGAATCAACCAGAAAATTGCTGCTAACACTCAAAAATCTTCATGATCTGGGATCCTTTGAAATTTCCGAACAGGACATCAAGACCATCAACACGATTTTCCGCACTTACCTCAGCTATCACCTTCATAAGAAAATTCATTTCAGGAGTTTGGAAGTTTTGTAGGTTCGTCTCAACTTTTATCGGAAATCAAGTACTGGAATTACTTATCACAAGATCTACGACTTGTGACAAGATAATTCTGATCGGGACTTTATCGATCTATTAAGTTATTCTATATAATAGGTAGAGACGGTTTTATTCCTGTCGAGAAACACAAGTGTTGAAATTGTATCCTTATTCCAATGAAGTGTGATATGTCGTGGCAGGGCAGAAAAAAATTTCGTAATAACAAATTAAATTTGACAGAATATTTTCATGAAAGTATAAATTGTGCAGCTTAATTATTCTAATATTCGATAATATTTTAAAAATATCAAAAGTAAAAAATTATGAAGTATATAGTTAAGAACAAATTCACATAACGACTGCTTCTCTATCTCACTTCCCAGAATAGAGAGGTTTTTCCTGCTGAAAGCAGACATTGAAACGAGAAAGAATGGATATTGGGATTGAGACAAGAACTTGTGGGAATTACTCCTTAATTGACTCCACGATATAAGTAGGAAAAGATACTGGATAAAAAAATTTTGTAGGAGAAAATAAGATGAAAGAAATTTCCATAACTCTAATATTAATATTTACGTTCTGTATATTATTATGTGCGGATGATTATTATGTAGATCCGGATTTCACAGAGCCTTGGCAACCATGGGTGGGAGAATTTCCAAACATTCAAGATGCTTTAGACTGGGCAGAAGCAAACCAGGTTAGTTTCGTCCATATTCATGTAAGTTCTGATACATATAATGAAAACATAGTAATTCCAAGTAATTTTCATATTATACTAGAGGGTGATAATACGATAATAAGTGGTGATGATACGGGACAGGCAGTTGTAACAATTGAAAATCCACATACTGAATTTCAAATGTTAGGTTTTTCAATTGAATGCAACAATCTCAATCGTGGTATTTATATCACTGATTATAACGTAAATCCTGAGTACAATATGGATTTAAATGAGAACCGAGAATCTCAATGGGAACCCACTCATGAAAATGATGAGATTTTTCACGAGTTGTTATCCAACATTGAAATAAGTAATGGTTATAAAGACGGAAATGGCGCAGGAATCTGCTTTCATAATGGTTACTATTTTAAACTATTGAATATTTCTATATCCGATTGTTCAGCAGGAGTAATGAACCAGAATGAGTATAATGGCGGTGGTATATACTTTGATAAATGTTATAATATGAAAACTGAGCTATTAGACATACAAAATTGTATAGCATCACAGGATGGTGGTGGGATTTTCTTTGTTGATTGCTATCAGTATGTATATAACTCATTTATTGAAGGTTTTAATATCGCAGATTGTCAAGCTGGTGAATATGGTGGCGGAATTTGTATTAATGAATCAGGGCTGATTAGGTTAGCAGGAACATGGTATCCATATCCGGAAGAGAGCAGTTACATTAATAACTGTAATGCTTTAAGCGGTGCCGGTATTGCTATTTATGGGGCTGATCTACAGTATAATGATTTATTCTTATTTGATGTTATGATAAATGGAAATTCGGCAATAGATAATGGCGGTGGTATTTACTTTAATGAATTACATTATGATAGTTGGATTGTAATGTATTTCTCAGAGATTTATTCTAACAATGCATATAATGGCGGTGGTATTCACATTGAAAACAACGATGCTAAGCTCTACATTATTTTTGGAACTGAAATATACAGCAATTCTGCAGAAAATTATGGTGGTGGTATTTATAGTTCGAATTCTTATATTTCTAATATTTTTGTCTACCCATCTTCATGTAATATTCATAATAATGAGGCTTCAAAAGGAGGTGGTATTTATAGCAATAACGGTTGTATTTACTTTAATGGGATGTCGTGGACACCAGCATACGGGTATGATGAAAACAGCAAAACTATAAAGATTTATGGCAACAAATCTTTAGATTGTGGTGGAGGTATTTTTATTCGTAATAACTATTCTGATAGCTTTATTTGTAATACAATAATTTCTAACAATTCAGCTAATACTGGAGCAGGAATATATTATGAAAATGCAAATCTGGAATTTAGCAAACTTGAAATAAATAATAACTCGGCTACTCAATTTGGCGGTGGATTATATCTTTACGAATCATGCCCAATAATTGGGAATCCCATTATTGTATACGAGAATTTAGCGCAGGATGGTGCGGGAGTCTGTTGTAAAGGCACCATCTCTGATTTGAATAATATGGTAATAGTGGATAATTCAGCTGAGGAATATGGCGGTGGAATTTATTGCACGGATAATTCGAATATCACAATGAAAAATATTACCATTGCAAATAATTCAGCGAACGAAGGAACTGGTGTTTATGCAGATGGGAATATTAACATGACTAATAGTATTGCGTGGGATAGTGTCTATGAAAGTGTTAATGGAGCCGTAACTGCAACCTATTGTGATATTAAAAATGGATGGCCGGGTGAGGGCAACATAGATGCAAATCCCTGTTTAGCAGATATCACTAACCTGAACTATTCATTGCTACAAACTAGCCCTTGTATTGATTCGGGCGATCCAAATTCTGATCCTGACCCGGACGGTACTATAGCGGATATGGGACCTTTCACTGCAACTTTGGAAACCTATGAGTTTAGCAGTGAAAATATTAACTGGTTCTCATTCCCAATACTAAATCCAAATAACGTCGATGCCTATGATTTCTTTGAACCACTGATACTAAATGGAAGCCTTAGAAGAGTTATATACAAATCAGATATAATGCTATATGAAGATCCACAACAAGGATGGATAAACGACATTGGTGATTTAAGGACAGTTGATGGTTATAAGGTAGAAATGTTTGAGCAAGATTTTATCTCTTTGTATGGTTATAAAGTACCACCTGACACTACAATATATCTATATGCAGAAGTTGATAAAGCTCCCTGGCCACCACCATTAGGGGATGGAAATTGGATTGGTTATTTCATTCCAGGCAGCCAGTTATGGCAGATTGCATTTTCTGAAATATTGGATAAGATCACCTTTATCAAAGCTGATGACTGGACATATATTCCTGGCTGGACAGCCCAACTCCCGTTTACAGTTGATTATGGAAAATTATACGTTGTTGGTGTTTCTGAAGATTGTAGCTTCATCTGGCAGGGTATTGTGCATCAGCCAGCAGATCCTTATAAAAAACAGCAAACAGAAGTATTTAGCTATGAAAAGGCATTTGATTATATGCCTGTATTTGTTGATAGTACGGAAGCTGTTGATGGTATAGATGAGATTGGGATATTCGTAGATGATGAATGTATTGGAGCAAGTAAGATAGAAGGATTCCCTGTATTTGTTCCAGTATATATAGATGAGGATTCAATAGGAAGTAAAGATTATAATGAACTTACTTTTCAGATAGCGACTTATGGTAAAAGCGGAAAAAGAAGTATCCCTGCTTTTGTGTATAACGAAATGAAAGATGCTTTTGTACAAGAGCCCGTTATTCTTGATAAAGATAGCTATGCTATTGTAAGATTAGGAACAGGAGAAGGAATGGAATTCCCTGAAGAATTTGCGCTCTATCAGAACTATCCTAATCCTATAACAAATTCAACTACGATTTCTTTCGTTCCATCACCTAGAGTTGAAAAGTCTGAGATAAAGATATACAACATCAAAGGACAGCTGATAAAGAAATACGATGTTCAGAATGCGAATAGCGGTATAAATAAGCTGGTTTGGAATGGTAGAAATGATAATGGTAAGAAGTTAGGCAATGGAATTTACTTCTATAAGTTGATTTCTGGTGATAAATCAGAAATAAAGAAGATGCTCCTCCTACGCTAGTCCCTGCTTGTCCCGATTTTTCGGGAATGTATCGGCACGGAAGATAAATCCTAATGCGTAAAAAAACACACTGGTAGATGCATCCACCAGCTGGTGGATGCATCTACCCCTAAACATTGGAAATAAATTATGAAAAAGATAAGATTTTTATTAGCACTCTTTATATTATTATTTTCATTCTCAATACTTTTTTCAGATACAATCATCGTAGATACAACTGGGGCGGGAGGTTACACAACTATACAACAAGGGATTGATGCTGCTTCCAATGGTGATACAGTATTAGTATGCCCTGGAACTTACTACGAAAATATAAATTATAATGGCAAGAATATCACAGTTGCAAGTAAATATATTACTACACAAAATAATTCTTATATTGATTCAACAGTAATTGATGGCAATCAGAATGGAAGTGTTGTAACTTTTAACAGTAGTGAGGACAGCGCTGCAGTTTTATGCGGTTTTACAATACAGAATGGGAGTGGAAGGGTCGATATGTATAATGAATTATGTGGAGGGGGTTTATTTTGCAAAAATTCTTCTCCCCATATTTTAGATTGTATAATACAAAATAATACTGCCTATTATGGTGCTGGGGTCTTCTGCAGAGAAGCTGACATAACAATTTTTAGTAACACAATAAAAAATAATATTGGATATGGTATTTATTGTACGGTTAGTGATATTATTTTGTCAGGAACAACAATTTGTTATAATCACTCCTTTTATGGCGGGGGAGGAATAAATTTCAGCCTTAATTCGAGTTGTGAATTTGATTCCGTAAATAGATGTAATATTTATCTTAATACTGCCGGAGTTTCTAATGATATCAATGCAACATTGCAATGCAAACCTTTTAATGTATATATAGATACTGCAACTGTAAAAAATAATTTAAATGATTTTATATATTTTGCTGCTGGAGAGCCTGATAAAATCGACATTCTCAATGAAAAGATAAATTCAATTGACCATGATATCTATGTTTCACCTTATGGTGATGACATGAATAGTGGAATATCACCAGATGAACCCTTTAAAACTATGTATTGGTCTTTATTAAATATATTATCGGATAGCATTAGTAATAACAAAATTTATATATCAAATGGTACATATTCACCTAATTTAACCGGTGAAAAATATCCTTTAAACATGCGCAGTTATGTGTCATTAATAGGTGAATCAAAAGAATATACAATATTATATGGATGTGAGTTATCTCATCTAATTTCTAATGGATCTTATGATGATGTATATTCAATAGAAAACTTAACATTAATGAACGGTCATGCAACTTACTGTGGTGCTATGAATTTTTATAATTCGAGTCCAATTGTTAAAAATGTAATAGTAATGGATAACAATGATACCTCAGGAGGTGGCGGTTTGAATATTACCGCATTTTCTAAACCATTATTAATCAATATTAGCATAATAGACAATACTGGAGATTTAGCTGGTGGTGTGCGTTCAGATGTAAATAGTAGCCCAATATTTGTAAATTGTAATATCTCCGGTAATACTGGTTTAGCCCAAGATTGGGGAGTCGGTGGTATAATATGTGGTGGTGGTAGGATTATAAACTCAAAAATATGTAACAATGAAAGTCAAATGTTTGGAGCAGTATATGTTTCAAGTAGCTCAAAGAAATTAATTAATTCCACGATAACTGGACATAATGCGATAAGTGGAACATTGTATATTAGTGGAAATCAAATATTTCAAATAATTAATAGTATCCTATGGAATGATGGTAATGAAATTTTCTATGGATCTGTGGGTCAAAGTTACATAGAAATCTCTTATACAGACATTAAGAATGGTGAATCTGGCATACAAACCAACGGGAATGGCACTTACTATTGGGGACCTGGTAATATAAATCAAGCTCCTCTTTTTGTAGATTCACTCAACGATAATTATCAACTTCTGCCAGGTTCTCCCTGCATAGATGCCGGCAACCCAGATACAACAGGTCTTAATCTACCAGAATACGACTTAGCAGGAAATCCAAGAATATACAACGGCAGGATAGATATTGGTGCATACGAGTATCAAGGATATGGCATAGATGAACCGGATACATCGTTTATTCACAATTTGTATCTATTCAACAATAGTCCCAATCCTTTTCAGGAATCCACCACAATATCTTTTATCTCCGCAGATTATGAAAGGATAAAAGAATATACGCTTTCCATATATAATACCAAAGGACAACTTATAAAAAGATATGAAGGAACAAGGGATAATTTTTGGGTCAGGACAGAAATCGTGTGGGATGGTACAGACGAGCAGGGCAGGCAGGTTGCACCGGGTACGTATTTTTATAAATTGGAGTATAACGGGCATGCAGTGGTGAGGAAGATGGTTTTGCTTCGCTAACGCTACGCAATGTAGAGCGTAAAGAGTAAAGCGTGGAGCGGACAAGCTTCTATAAATTCAAATACCCCGATTTAAAAGCGTGTCATTCTTGAGGAGAACATTCGCTTTGCTCAGTATAAACTCAGCGACGAAGAATCTACCAATATCAATAAATGATACTACGGGGAGACTCTTCGCTGCATTTCATTCCGCTCAGAGTGACAATTAATTTTAGTTTTGTTTGTATTGAATACGCAAGATTGGAATCTTGCGTTACAGTTACATTCCGGACTCGTCAAATCCATATGACGAAATACTTTAAAGAGATTGAATATTTATATCTTCAATTGATCATTTTCTTCAATACGACCCGATAAGAAGGCTTATATAGTTCTTTGTAAGTATCCGAATGTGAAATGGGTGGAAAATCGGCATCAGATAATTTCTCATCTAATTCCTTCCATTGTTTCAACGTAAATTGTCCAAAACTTTTATGTCTAATCAACGAACCCAGATTTTGCCAGTAAGCAATTAATCTTTTCTTGTCAGGAGTGATTTGCTTCGCAGTTTCGAGCAGCATTTCAAAAAGTGTCTCAGCAGTTCCGGGATTTCGATATGCTGGAATATTCAATCTAACAAGTTCATGCTCAAGTGAAACATCAACATAAAACTCAGTTTCGTAATCTTCCCAAATGCGTTCAAATTCATTTTTCAGATACGAGTATGCCAGTGCTTCATCATGTAAAAAGTGTGCTGGACCCATAACACTCTGGTAAAGAAGTTTATATACATCCTGCAACTCCATAGACGGGTAAAGCTCCAGGTGGTAAGTAACAAGTTCGATTAATTTCTTTAGATGCATGACCGCACTACACATTTTGTGAAATCATTGACAAGAAAATATGTTAGCTCCAATGAAAACCCAAAATTTTTATACAATAAGGAGCTACTATGGAATTCATTTCGAAGCTTGAAAAGCTGATTGATGGTCATCATAATATACTGGAAGATATACCCCGCGCCGAGATGATCCAGTGTTCAATTGATAATGGGGAAGCTGTGATCTCTGCGAACGGATCGTGCACTACCTGGACGCCGATAGAATCCACCGGAAGAAGTCCCAAGGATACTATGATCGTGCGATGTCCCGAAAGTGAAGCTAATATTGATTGGAATTCACCGAATAATATTCCCCTTGATCCCGAAACCTTTGACATGATACTGGAAGACACGCTTAAAACTATTTCCCAAAAAGAGAAAATCTTTATTACCAACAGGGTATTAAGTGCAGAAACCTCTTATGCATTACCGGTGAGGACGATCTGCGATCAGTCCTTGACTGCGCTGTTTACAGACAATATGTTCCGTCCGGTTCCAGGGGATATATCAGAAAGCGTTTTTGCAGATAATGGCTTTACGATCCTTGTGCTTCCTTATGATAAGCTTGATAGAGCGCGCTATAAAGGACACCTCCGCACTTTGCCTGACGGGAAAACATCAAATATGGCAATTGTGATGGATTTTGATAAACGCATTGGTGTGGTGTATGGCTCTGCTTATGGCGGAAGTGTAAAAAAACTGATGTTCACCGTAATGAATTACTATCTCCCCGCAGAAGGAATTTTGCCTTTGCACTGTTCTGCTAATGAGGGAGAAAACGGAGATTCTGCTCTTCTTCTTGGACTTTCCGGCACAGGAAAAACAACACTTTCTGCCGATCCCAAGCGTGCACTTCTCGGTGATGACGAACATGGCTGGAGCCAAAAAGGTATTGCAAATTTTGAGTATGGTTGTTATGCCAAACTCATTAATCTACGAACTGACAAAGAGCCCGAAATTTTTCACGCTGTCTTTCATGATTCTAATTATCTAGATCACGGAGCAATTATTGAGAACTGTATGATGTATCCGGATGGGCATTTTGATGTCAATGATGAACGCCTGACTCCCAATTCCCGAGGATCGTATCCACTTACATTTCTCTCAAATATCAATAAATCATCGAAATCAGGTCATCCTTCCACAATTCTTTTTCTTACTGCTGATGCAAATGCAGTGATCCCGCCTATTGCAAAACTGAATCCTGAACAGGCAATGCTGTGGTTCTTGATAGGATATACAAGCAAACTCGCAGGTACGGAAACTGGAATTGTCGAACCGATTTCCACTTTTTCGCGTTTTTTTGGAGCACCTTTTATGCCGAGAAATCCTGATGTCTATGCATCCATGCTTGGCGAGAAAATGAAAGAGTATCAATCACAAGTTTATCTCGTTAATACCGGCTGGAGCGGTGGTCCCTATGGTGTTGGTTCGCGGATGGATATAAATATCACAAGAAGACTCGTCGATGCTGCACTGAGTGGAGAACTTAAAAACGTTAAATATATAGAAGATGATTTGTTTCATTTATCGGTCCCGGTTGAATGCCGTGGAATTCATTCAGAAATTCTCGATCCACGAAATACATGGGAAGATAAGAATGCTTATGATGAACGAGCTAAAAAATTGGCGTTAGAATTCAGCGATCATTATGATAAAGCATACGGAGGTAAGAATATTAATCCTGCGATTCAAGCGCAGTGTCCCGGGAAATAATAATTAGTATAGATAAACAAAACCCCACTATTGCTTAGCGGGGGTTTTTTTGGGTTTAATCAAGTATTACTTATTACCTTCTTCGATAATTTCTGGTTTTTCAACTTCAACAGGTTCGGGTACATGTTCCCAGACCTGGCTGCGACCGATTCGGATAATTGCTTTGATATAGCCACGCACCTGTAATTTGGTACCATCTTCAATGGTGCGGATCTTACAATTATAGATCTTACCTTTTTTAGGATCGAGGATTTTTCCACCATCCCACCAGCCATTCTTATCTTCGGTAAGTCCCCACATGATGGTTGCACCTTTCATGGGTTTACCAGTAAGATCTCCGGAACCCTCGGCGCAGGTCGGATTCTGGTCTTCGTCGGGTTTGCGGAAAAGTTCTACGATTTTGCCTTTTAATTCACCATTTTCAATCCA